>JAHWKO010000038.1 GCA_019347855.1 Actinomycetota bacterium | reverse complement strand
CAACACGATCATCACGTTCACCGACCCGCAGGGCAACGTGATCTCGTGGAGCTCGGGCGGCAACGCCGGGTTCAAGGGCAGTCGCAAGTCGACCCCGTTCGCCTCGCAGCTCGCCTGTGAGCAGGCCTGCAAGGCCGCCTTCGATCACGGGGTCCGCAAGTGCGACGTGTACGTCAAGGGGCCGGGCGCCGGCCGCGAGACCGCGATCCGCACCCTGGCGGCGCAGGGGATCGAGGTGCTGACGATCAAGGACGTCACCCCCGTCCCCCACAACGGCTGCCGCCCGCCCAAGCGGCGCCGCGTGTGACGCACCTACCTCCACCCACCACCACGTAAGAGGATCGAGAGAACATATGGCCCGTTACACCGGCCCGGACTGCAAGCTCTGCCGTCGCGAGCGTCAGAAGCTGTACCTCAAGGGCACCAAGTGCGACTCACCGAAGTGCCCGGTCGAGAAGCGCCCGTACCCCCCAGGTGAGCACGGCCGCGGACGCATCCGCGAGTCCGAGTACATGCTGCAGCTGCGCGAGAAGCAGAAGGCCCGTCGCATCTACGGCGTGCTCGAGCGGCAGTTCCGTAACTACTACGAGAACGCCACCCGCATGGAGGGGCTGACCGGCGAGAACCTGCTGCAGCTCCTCGAGCTGCGGCTGGACAACGTCGTGTTCCGCGGCGGCCTGTCGCGGTCGCGTGACGAGGCCCGCCAGGTCGTGCGTCACCGCCACGTCGAGGTCAACGGCCGCACCACCTCCTACCCGTCCTACCGGGTCCGCCCCGGGGACGTGGTCCAGATCCGCGAGAAGTCACGCAACATCGTCCCGATCATCGGTGCGCTCGAGATCTTCGGGCGCCACCCGGTGCCGGACTGGCTGACGACCGATGTCGACACCCGTCGCATCACCGTGAACGCCCTGCCGGAGCGTCGCCACATCGACGAGCCGGTCGAGGAACAGCTGATCGTCGAGCTGTACTCGAAGTAACACCCAGACACCCTGCCGCTCGGACCCAGGACATCCGAGCCGGGCAGGCCGGAACGCGTCCCCGATGGACCTGGGATCGAGGGGGACGCCGACCACGAGGAGCAACGCATGTCGGACTTCGATATCTACTCCGAGGACGGCCCGATCGGGCTGGGCGAGACGCCCGGCGGATCGCCGTTCATCACCTACCGCCCCCGCCTCGAGGAAGAGGTGGTCGAGGAGGACACCCGGTCCCGGTTCACGATCGAACCGCTGGAGCCCGGGTTCGGCTACACGATCGGCAACTCGCTGCGCCGCACCCTCCTGTCCTCGATCCCCGGGGCGTCGGTGACCAGCATCCGCTTCACCTCGGCCGAGTCGGCCGGCGGTGAGGGCGGCCAGGTCCTCCACGAGTTCGACGCCATCGCGGGCGTCAAGGAGGACGTCACCGACATCATCCTCAACATCAAGGACCTCGTGATCCGGTCCGACTCCGACGAGCCGGTCGAGATCTTCCTCGGAGGTGAGGGCCCCGGCGTCCTGACCGCCGAGAACATCTTCGCCCCGTCGCAGGTCGAGATCGTGAACGAGGACCTGCACCTGGCGACGCTGAACTCCAGCGGTCACCTCGAGATGTACCTCACGGTCCAGCGTGGCCGCGGCTACCGCACCGGCGAGGAGAACAAACGGGGCAACGAGCCCATCGGGGTCATCCCGATCGACTCGGTGTTCAGCCCGGTGCGGCGCGTCTCGTACAAGGTCGAGTCCACCCGTGTCGAGCAGATGACCAACTACGACCGGCTCGTGATCGACATCGAGACCGACGGTGCGGTCACCCCGGCGCAGTCGCTGTCCTCGGCCGGTGAGACCCTGAAGGTGCTGTTCGAGCAGTTCGCGCAGTTCGAGCAGTCCGGTCCCGGCGGGATCGTGGTCAGCCCCGAGGAGGCCTTCGAGGCGCTGTCGCCCGACCTGATGATGCCGATCGAGGACCTGGACCTGTCGGTGCGGTCCTACAACTGCCTGAAGCGTGAGGGCGTGGGCACCGTCGGGGAGCTCGTCTCGAAGTCCGAGAACGACCTGCTCGAGATCCGCAACTTCGGGTCGAAGTCGATCGAAGAGGTCAAGGAGAAGCTCGAGGAACTGGGTCTCTCGCTGGCTGAGTGACCCTCTGTGCGGTCCCGGCTGGGAGGCTGACGCCTCTCCTCCGGGCCCTCAGGGTTGACTCCCTCCGGAGAGGCACCCACCAGCCGCCCCTCCCCCGGGGCCTCAACACTCCGCCAGAGACACACCCAGTTCGCTCTCGCAGAAGCTAGAAGGGAAGTCAGATGCCGAAGCCGAAGCGTGGACCACGGCTCGGGGCCGGCCCCGACCACCAGAAGCAGATCCTGGCCAACCAGGCTGCGCAGCTGTTCGTGCACGGGCGCATCCGGACCACCCACACCAAGGCCAAGACGCTGCGGCCGTACGCCGAGCGGCTCATCACCAAGGCCAAGCGCGGCGACCTGCACGCCCGGCGGCAGGTGCTCGCCAAGCTGCGTGACCGGGACGTCACCGCCTACCTCTTCGAGGAGGTCGCGCCCCGGTTCGCCGAGCGCAACGGCGGGTACACCCGGATCCTGAAGCTCGGCCCCCGCAAGGGCGACAACGCCCCCATGGCGCTGATCGAGCTGATCGAGCTCGGTGAGGGCGGCGGCGCCGAAGCCGTCGCCGACGCCAAGGCCGAGCGCTCCAAGGGCCTGATGGGCCGTCTGCGCAGCCGTTTCGGCGGTGGCGGGGACGAGCCCGAGGCGCAGGACCTCTCCTTCGAGGAGGACCCCGACGCGGCGGAGGGGCTCGACGCCGAGACCCTCCCGGACGTCGAGGACGCCGACGACACCCCCCACGGCCCGGCCCAGGAGCCCACGCCCCCCGCGGGGGACCCCGGCGCCCCGCCGGACCAGGCCGAGGACGTCCCGGACGCCGGTCGGACCACCGGTGGGGGCGACCCCACCAAGAACCCGTGATCCTCCGTTAGTCCCACCCGCCCGGGTTCGCCCCACGGTCAGATGTTGCGCTTGCGGATCGACCTCGCCTACGACGGGGCGCCGTTCCACGGGTTCGCCCGGCAATCGGACCTTCCCACCGTGCAGGGCGAGCTCGACGGGGCGCTGTCGCGCGTGCTCGACCAACCGGTCGACACGACGTGTGCGGGGCGCACCGACCGGGGGGTGCACGCGACGGCCCAGGTCGTCCACCTCGACGTCGACGGGTCGGTGGACGCCGCTCGCCGGGCGCTGGAGGACCTCGACGACGCCAGGCGACGTCTCGACCTCATGGTCGGGCCGGCCGTCACCATCTGGGCGGTCCGGCTCGTGCCCGAGGCGTTCGATGCGCGCTTCTCGGCCACCGAGCGCCGCTACCGGTACCGGGTGATCGACGCCCCGCTCGTCCACCCGTTGCGGCGGTACGACGCGTGGCACCTCGGCGAGGCCCTGTCGGTCGCCGCGATGCAGCGCGGCGCCCGGCGCCTGGTCGGGGAGCACGACTTCGCCTCGTTCTGCCGCGCCCGACACGGGCAGACGACCGTGCGCCGGATCGACGAGGTCGTCGTCTCGCGCCGCGAGGACACGGTTCAGATCCGCGTCCGGGGGCCCGCGTTCTGTCATCAGATGGTCCGGTCGCTGACCGGGGCGTTGGTCGCCGTGGGGAGCGGCAGACACGAGCCGGACTGGGTCGGCGAGCTCCTGGCCGCCCGGGACCGCCAGCGCGCCCCGGCCGTCGCCCCGCCCGAGGGCCTCACCCTCGAAGGGGTCTCGTACGGGCGCCGCTGGCCCGCCGCCCCGCCCCCGCACGCCCGCTGACCTCCGGGAGGAGGGGGGCGGTCCGGCGGTTGCTGGGGCGCTGGCACGGGGATACCCTTGACGAGCGGCCCGCGAGGGCCGCGTTCCATGCTCCCGGCCGACCGGTTCCGAAGCCGGTTCCAAGAGACCGGTCCCCTGACGGGGCGAGGGATGGCGTGATCGCCTCCCGCCGGTGCCCGGCCCATCGCAACGAAGGACCGCGACGATGCGCACGTACACCCCACGCGCCGACGACATCGAGCGCAACTGGTACGTCATCGACGCGACCGACCAGGTCCTGGGGCGGTTGGCCACGCGCGTCGCCCACGTGCTGCGGGGCAAGCACAAGCCGATCTTCAGCCCCCACGTGGACGTCGGTGACCACGTCATCGTGATCAACGCGCGCGGGATCCAGCTCAGCGGCAACAAGGCCGAGCAGAAGCTCTGGCACCGCCATTCCGGCTTCCCCGGCGGGCTGAAGTCCGTGCCGTTCCTGCGCGTGCTCGACGAGACGCCCGAGAAGGCCGTTCAGAAGGCGATCCTCGGGATGCTCCCGAAGAACAAGCTCGGCCGGAAGATGGGCACGAAGCTGCGCGTCTACCCGGGCGCCGAGCACCCTCACGAGGCCCAGCAGCCCCAGCCGTTCCCCGAGTTCTAACAACCCCAGACGAGAGACAGCGAGAGACATGGCCGAGAACATCTACGTCGGACGTCGTAAGACCGCGGTCGCGCGGGTGCGGCTGAGTCGCGGCAGCGGCGAGTTCACCCTGAACGGCCGTCCGCTCGACGACTACTTCCGCACCGAGAAGCACCGCGCAGCCGTCACCGAGCCGCTCGAGCTGCTCGAGCAGGACGGCAAGTGGGACGTCTTCGCGAACATCGACGGTGGCGGGATCACCGGCCAGTCCGGTGCGCTGCGCCTCGGCATCGCCCGCGCGCTCGCGGGGATGGACGACGACTGGCGCGCCCCCCTCAAGGAGGCGGGCATGCTGACCCGCGACTCCCGTGCGGTCGAGCGCAAGAAGTACGGACTCAAGAAGGCCCGCAAGGCTCCGCAGTTCAGCAAGCGCTGAACGAAGCCGGTCGACGAGACCGCTGATCGACAGAGCGGGGTCACCACGTGGGCAAGCTGTTCGGCACCGACGGCATCCGAGGTGTCGCCAACGAGGCGCTCACCCCCGAGCTCGCGATGTCGGTCGGCCGGGCGGTCGTCGGCGTCCTGCGCGAGGAGGGCAGCACGCGCCCCCAGGTCCTGGTCGGGCGCGACCCCCGGTGGTCGGGTGAGGTCCTCGAGGCGGCGCTGACGGCCGGGATCGCCTCCGCGGGCGGCGACGCGCTCACCGTCGGGGTCATCCCCACGCCCGGTGTCGCCTACCTCGCGTCGACCTCGGACGTGGCCGCCGGGATCATGATCAGCGCCTCGCACAACCCCGTCGAGGACAACGGCATCAAGGTCTTCGCCCACGACGGGTACAAGCTCTCCGACGACGAGGAAGCACGCCTCGAGGAGCTGATCGGGGCGCAGGCGGCGCAGGATGACGCGGTCGCGCGCCCCACCGGCACCGACCTCGGCCGGGTCCTGCACGACGCCAGCCGCACCTCGGCCTACGTCGAGCACCTGGTGGACGCTGCCGACGAGGACCTGTCCGACCTGCGCGTCGTCGTCGACGGCGCGAACGGGTCGGCCAGCCACATCGCCCCCCTCGTCTACCGCCGGCTGGGCGCCGAGGTCACCGCCCTGCACTGCGACCCGGACGGCGCCAACATCAACGCGGGCGCGGGTTCCACCCACCCCGAGGTCATCGAGCGGGCGGTGCGGGAGCACGGCGCGCACGTGGGCCTGTCCCACGACGGTGACGCCGACCGGCTGATCGCCGCGGACGAGCGCGGCGACGAGGTCGACGGCGACGTGATCCTCGCGGTCCTGGCGCGCGACCGGAAGGACGCGGGGACCCTGAAGGGCGACACGGTCGTCACCACCGTGATGACGAACCTCGGGTTCAAACGGGCGATGCACGAGCACGGGATCGAGGTCGTCGAGACCAAGGTCGGCGACCGGTACGTCCTCGAGGCGATGCGCGAGCGCGATGCGGTCCTGGGCGGCGAGCAGAGCGGGCACCTGATCCAGCTCGACCACGCCACCACCGGCGACGGGATCCTCACCGCCGTCTCGCTGCTGTGCGCCGTCCGCCGGTCCGGCGGTTCGCTGCAGGACCTCGCCACGATCATGTCCCGCCTGCCGCAGGTGCTGATCAACGTCCGGGTGGGGGACAAGGACCGCCTGGACGACACGCAGGCCGTCTGGGACGCCGTCGAGGCCGAGGAGGAGCGTCTCGGCGACGACGGGCGCGTCCTCGTGCGGCCGTCGGGGACCGAACCGGTCGTCCGCGTCATGGTCGAAGCGACCGACGAGGACACCGCTGCGAGCTCCGCCGAGCGCATCGCCGAGGTGGTCCGCGAGCGTCTCGGCGCCTGACGTCCCCCAGGGTGACGGGACGGCTCCGGCTCCCCTCGGCCTCCTGATGCCAGCGGGGTGCCGCCGCCCTGGTCGTACGGCGGCACCGGCTGCGGGTGTCAGCACCTGCAGGGCTACCCTGCGGCGGAACGTCAGGACGCGTCCGGAGGTGGGCACATGTGCGGCATCGTCGGCGTCACCGGACGCGATGACGCCCTGGACGTCCTCGTGAACGGGCTCAGCCGCCTCGAGTACCGCGGCTACGACTCGGCGGGCGTGGTCATCAACCAGGACCGCGACCTGCGCATCGTGAAGCGCGCCGGCAAGCTCGGTGAGCTCAAGGCCGCCCTGGACGGCCAGAAGCTGGAGGGGCGCACCGGCCTCGGCCACACCCGCTGGGCGACCCATGGCGCCCCGACCGACCGCAACGCCCACCCCCACACCGACCCGGACGGCAAGGTCGCGGTGATCCACAACGGGATCATCGAGAACTACCAGCAGCTCAAGACGTCCCTGGACGACGGCCGCACCTTCGCATCCGAGACCGACACCGAGGTCGTCGCGCACCTCGTCGCCGAGGCCTACGACCGCGGCGACGGTGACCTCCTCGACGCCGTGCGCGAGGTGATCGGCCGGATCGAGGGCGCGTACTCGCTGTGCTTCACCCACGCCGACGAGCCCGACGTGCTGGTGGTGGCCCGCAACGAGTCCCCGCTGATCGTCGCGCACGACGACGGGGTCGGCTACTGCGCCTCCGACGTGGCGGCGTTGATCACCCACACGAAGCAGGTCGCCGCCCTCCACGACGGCCAGCTCGCCCGGATCACGCCGGACGGGATCGACGTGGTGGACGCCTCCGGGGAGCCGGCAGAGCCCCACCGCTACGAGGTCACCTGGGACATCGAGGCGGCCGAGAAGCACGGCTACGACCACTTCATGCAGAAGGAGATCCACGAGCAGCCCCAGGCGGTCGCCGACACCTTGCGTGAGCGCTTCGACGACGGCCGGCTGCACCTCGACGCGCTGGACATCGACGAGGATGAGTTCGCCCGGCTCGACAAGGTGTTCGTGGTGGCCTGCGGGACGTCGCTGTACGCCGGCATGATCGCCAAGCTCGCGATCGAGCACTGGGCCGGCATCCCCGTGGAGGTCGAGGTCGCCAGCGAGTTCCGCTACCGCGACCCGATCCTGTCCGAGCACACGCTCGTCGTGGCGATCAGCCAGTCCGGCGAGACGATCGACACCCTGGCCGCGGTCAGCCACGCCCGCGACCAGCGCGCCAAGGTCGCGGCCATCACCAACGTGGTCGGCTCCTCGCTGGCGCGTGAGGCCGACGCGGTCCTGTACACGCACGCCGGCCCCGAGATCGGGGTGGCGGCTTCCAAGACCTTCGTCACCCAGCTCGTGGTCGTGAACCTGCTCGCGCTGTACCTCGCCCAGATCCGCCGGTCGCTGTGGCCGGACGAGATCGCCGACCAGATCGAACGGCTCAGGCAGCTGCCGGGGCAGGTCGAGGAGGTGCTCGGCTGTGACCAGCAGATGAAGGAGCTGGCCGAGCGGTACGTCGCCACCCCGTACACGATGTTCATCGGTCGGCACGCCAGCCTCCCGATCGCCCACGAGGGCGCGCTGAAGCTCAAGGAGATCAGCTACCTGCACGCCGAGTCGTTCCCGGGCGGCGAGATGAAGCACGGGCCGATCGCGCTGATCGAACCGGGCAGCCTCGTCGTGGCGATCGCCCCGCGCGGGCACGTCTTCAACAAGATGGTCAGCAACATCCAGGAGGTGAAGGCGCGCGGGGCGCGGGTCATCACGATCGGCACCAAGGGCGCCACCGCCGACCTCGAGGAGCACGCCGACCACATCGTCGCGATCCCCGAGGCCCACGAGCTGGCCGCCCCGGTGCTGGCCGTCGTGCCGCTGCAGCTGTTCGCCTACCACGTCGCGACCAAGCGCGGCGAGGACGTCGACCAGCCCCGCAACCTGGCGAAGACCGTCACGGTCGAGTGACCGCCGACGCCCCGACCTCGCTCCCGCTGCTCAGCGCAGCGCAGGCCGCTGCCGGGGACGAGGCTGCGGTCGAGGCCGGTGCCACCTGGGCCGGGCTGATGGATCGCGCCGCCGGGCATCTGGCCCGCGGCATCGTCGACCTCGCGGGTCACGGGTACGGCCTGCGCGTCGCCGTCCTGGTCGGCAAGGGCAACAACGGCGGGGACGGCTGGGCCGTCGCCCGCAGGCTGCGGGCCTTCGGGGCGCAGGCGGAGGTGGTCGCCGTGCACGGCACGGACGTCGACATGTCGGACGAGGCCGAGGACAACCGGCGGCGCTGGATCGATGCGGGAGGCCGGGTCGTCGGCCTCGACGGGCTGGAAGCCACCCTGGGCAGGTGCGACGTCGCCGTGGACTGCCTGCTCGGCACCGGTGCCACCGGCGCCCCGCGCGAGCCTCTGGACGAGGTGGTGGCAGCGATCAACGCGGCCCGTGACCGCGGGGTCGGTGTCGTGGCGTGCGACCTGCCCACCGGGGTCAACGGCGACGACGGCCGGGTCCCCGGCGACGCCGTGCGTGCGGACCTGACCGTCACCTTCGGGGGCCTCAAGCGGGGCCTGCTCCTGCACCCCGGGGCGGTCCACGCGGGCCGCATCGTGCTGGGTGACCTCGGCCCCGGGTACGACGCCGAGCGTGGCGACTGGCGGGCGCTGACGGCCGCCGGCGCGGCCCCGCCGCCGCTGCCTGCGGAGGCCGACAAGCGCGCTCGCGGCACCGTCCTGGTGGTCGCGGGTTCCGTGGGGATGGCGGGCGCCGCGATCCTGTGCGCCCGCGGGGCGCTGGCCGCCGGGGCGGGACTCGTGACGGTGGCCGTGCCGCAGCCGATCCAGGACGTGGTGGCGCAGGCCGTGCCCCCGGCGATGACGATCGGCCTGCCCGCTGACGACGACGGGACGGTGGCCCCCGCCGCGGCCGAGGAGGTCGCCGACCGGGCCGTCGACGCCGACGTCGTCGTGACCGGTCCCGGCATGCGCCCCACACGAGGCACCCGCGCGACGGTCGACGCGATCCTCGCTGCGGACTGCTGCGCCGTGCTCGACGCCGACGCGCTGAACGTGTTCCGTGGTGAGGGCGGCGACCTGGCCGATCACCGTGGGGCGTTGGTGCTCACCCCCCAGCATCGGGAGCTCGCCAGGATCACCGACCTCGCCGAGGACGGCGAGGAGGCGCTGACCGAGCGCTCCTGGATCGCTCCGGACCTCGCCGCGAAGCTCGACGCGGTGGTCGTGGCCAAGGGGCCCGGGACGGTGGTCGTTGCCCCGGACGGCCGTGTCTGGGTCACCCCGACGGGGGGACCGGCGCTCGGTGCCGGCGGCAGCGGCGACGTCCTGGGAGGCGTGATCGCCGCCACGCTGGCCACCGCCGACGACCCGTCGCTGGCGGTCGCCCGGGCGTGCTGGCTGTCGTCGCTGGCGGGTGACCTCGCCGGGTCGTGGGCCGCCGACCGCAGCAGCAGCGCGGACCTCGCCGACACGGTTCCGACCGCCCTCGAGGTCACCCAGCGCCTGGCGACCGCCCGTCCGAGCTGGCCCTTCGACCCGCCGGGATGGCACGTCGGCAGGACGCCCGACGACGATGGGATCGTGACCGCGGCGACGGGAGCCGGACCGTGAGCGAACGGTTCACCGCGGGCGGCGCCCCGGCGCTGCGGCCCACCTCCGCCCGGATCGACCTCGACGCGATCGCGCACAACGTCCGCCTGATCCGCGAGAAGGTCGCCCCGGCCGAGGTGATGGCTGTGGTCAAAGCCGACGCCTACGGCCACGGGGCGGTCACCGTGGCGACCCGTGCGCTCCAGGCCGGGGCGTCGTGGCTGGCCGTGGCGCTCGTCGAGGAGGGTGAGGAGCTGCGGGCCGCCGGCATCACCGCGCCGATCCTGCTGCTGTCCGAGCCCACCGTGGGGTCAGCGGGCCGGGTCGCCGCGGCCGACCTCACCCCGACCGTCTACACGATGGACTTCGCCGAGGCCCTGCGGCTCCAGGCGGGGCGTCGGGGCCGCAAGGTCCGGGTCCACGTCAAGGCCGACACGGGCATGGGGCGCGTGGGGCTCCCCAAACCGCTGTGGGACCGGTTCCTCCGCAACCTCAGGGCCTGGCCGGAGCTCGACGTGCAGGCGTTCTGGACCCACCTGGCCTGCGCGGACGAACCGGGTCACCCGTCCGTGGACCGCCAGCTCGAGCGCTTCGACGAGTTCCTGCAGCTCGCCCGCACGCACGGGTTCGACCCGGCCCTCACCCACGTGGCGAACTCCGCGGCGTCGCTGACGCTGGACCAGGGTGGGCGCGACGCGGTCCGACTGGGCATCGCGATGTACGGCTGCCCACCGTCGGAGCACCTGGTCGACGTCGCCGACCTGCACCCCGCCATGCGGGTCGCCACCGAGGTCGCCTTCCTCAAGCGCATCCCCGAGGGCACGCCGGTCTCGTACGGCCACACCTGGTCGTCGCCGGCGGAGGGGTGGCTCGCCACCCTGCCGGTCGGGTACGCGGACGGCTACCCGCGCGCCCTCAGCAACCGGGCCGAGGTGCTGATCCGTGGCCGGCGCTACCCCGTCGTGGGCAACGTCTGCATGGACCAGATCCTGGTGTGGTGCGGGGACGACGAGGTCGAGGACGGCGACGAGGTCGTGCTGCTGGGCCGTCAGGGGAACGAGGAGATCACGGCGCTCGAGTGGGCGCAGCTGCTGGACACGATCACCTACGAGGTCGTGACCGGGATCGGCACCCGGGTGCCGAGGGTGCACGCCAGCGGTGACGATGCCGGTCACGGTGCCCGCCAGGCGGACGCCCGTGCCTGAGTGGCGGAAGCTGCTCGTCGGCGCGGGGGCCATCGGTCTCGGCGCCGCGGCGGGGTGGGCGGCGGAGCGGGCGCTGCTGCGTGGACGCCTCGAACCCACCCGTCAGGACCCGACCATCGGTCTGATCGAGGGCGAGCAGGAGGTGCTGGCGGGACCGGCCGGCACGAAGATCACGATCGAGTCCTACGGCCCCGAGGACGGACCGCTCGTGCTGCTCGCGCACGGGTTCGCCATGACGGGACGCTGCTGGCACGAGCAGGTCGTCGCCCTGTCCGACCGCTACCGGCTGGTCACCTACGACCAACCCGGCCACGGCCGCAGCACGGCTCCGAACGATGTCGACGGCGACGGCGACGGCGGGTACTCGCTGGACCTCCTCGGGGACACGATGGCCGAGATCGTCCGGTGGCTCCCCGACCGCCCCACCGTGCTCGTCGGTCACTCGATGGGGGGGATGAGCGCCCTGGCGTTCGCCCGCCGGCACCCCCGGCTGTTCCACCAGCGGGTCCGGGGGCTACTGCTGCTGTCGACGTCCGCCAAGGCGGGCGCCGAGGACGTCGCGATGGGCATGGGCATCCAGGCGCTCGTGCGGATCCAGAACCGGGTCGAGCGTGTCGCGGGGCTGATGAGCGAGCGGGCGCGGCAGCTCGCGCACGTCTACCGCGCGTCGAGCGACCTCTCGTTCCTCATGACCCGGTTCGTCGGCCTCTCGGCGGGGGCCGACCCGCGCCACGTCGACCTCACCGAGCAGCTCCTCCTCGACACCGACATCCGGACGATCGCGGCGCTCACCCCCGTCCTGCTGCAGATGGACGAGGACGACACGCTCGGCGACATCGACGTGCCCACCGTGGTCGTGGTCGGATCCGACGACAAGATCACCCCGGCCGGCCACGCGGAGCACATCGCCCGCGTCAACGAGGACGTGGACCTGCTGGACCTGCCCGGGATCGGGCACATGACGCCGATGGAGGCGGCCGACGAGGTCAACGCGCTGATCGTGCGGCTGGCCGCCGGCGGCCCGCTTGAGTAGGTGCCGGGAACGGCGACCGCCTGCCAGACAGACGTAGACCTACAGACATGGACAGACCAGACCCAGACCCAGACCTAGACCTACAGACCTAGACCTACAGACAGGAGAGCGCCCGTGGCACTGGGCATCGCCGGCCTCCGGGTCGGGACCTGGACCTCCGAGGTGAGCGGCTGCAGCGTGCTGCTGCCCCCGGAGGGCAGCCTCGGTGCGGTGTCGGTGCGTGGCTCCGGTCCGAGCACGGTGCAGGCCGCCCTGCTGGCGTTGAGCGGCAAGGAGATCGCGTGCCACGCGGTGGTCCTGGCCGGCGGATCCGCGTTCGGGCTCGCGACGGCCGACGGGGTCGTGCGCTGGCTCGAGGAGCGGGGGGTGGGCTACGCGGTCGGGCCGGTGGACGAGCCCGTCGCCCGCGTGCCGATCGTCGGTGGGGCGATCCTCCTCGACGCCAGCGTGATCGGTCCCGCGGGGCGACCGGACGCCGAGGCGGGGCGTGCGGCCTGCGAGGCCGCGACCGAGGACGACCCGCCGGAGGGCAGTCACGGGGCGGGGCGCGGCTGCATGGTCGCGAAGGTCGGTGGGCTCGAGCACGCCTGGCGGGGCGGCCAGGGCATCGCGGTCCGCCGGTCGGGCGATGTCGTGGTGGGGGCGCTCGTCGCCAACAACGCCGTCGGCGAGGTGATCGACGAGGACGGCTCCACGATCGCGGGCACCCGCGCCCCCGAAGGGGCTCCCCGGTTCCCGTACGAGGCCGACCGCCCCGTCGGCCAGCGCGACGCCCCGACGGGCAACACGGTGATCGGCTGCGTCGTCACCAACGCGCGGCTGACCAAACCCGAGGCGATCCGCACGGCGGACCTCGCGAGCAGCGGCGTGGTGCGGGCGGTCCGTCCGGCGCACACGCACGGCGACGGCGACGCGATGTTCTGCCTGTCCACCCAGCAGGTCGCGACGCACATCGACCTGGTCACCACCCTCGCGGCCGACGCGGTCGCCGAGGCGTGCCGCCGGGGCGTCCGCGCCGCGACCTCCCACGGCGACGTCCCCGCCATCGCCGACGCCTGACCCCGGTGCATGGACGCGCGGATGGCGCCGCGGCTGCACCCGCACGGTGCCCCGGGGTGGGCGGCGTCGGGGTACGATGTCCCGCGGAGAACCACCTCCGTGGGGCCCCGGTTCGAGCCCCGTCGCGCGGCGCCCACCGAGGAACAGCGCCCACAGGAAGACCATGCCCGCCAACACCCTCCCCACGTGGGACACGCTCGCCGCCGAGGCGTCGGCGTGCACCCGCTGCGCCCTGCACGAGGGGCGTACCCAGGTCGTGTTCGGGCAGGGAGATCCCGCGGCGGATCTGGTGCTCGTCGGTGACGCACCGGGGCGCCACGAGGACCTCAGCGGCGAACCGTTCGCGGGCGCCGTGGGCAACCTCATCGACAACCTGCTGCTCGGCCACGGCCTCACCCGCGAGGACGTCTACCTCACCACCGTCGTGAAGTGCCGCACCCCCAAGCACCGTCCCCCGACGGCGGACGAGATCGACAGCTGCGCCCCGTTCCTGCGCGCCCAGCTCGGCCACCTGTCGCCGACCGTGGTGGTCGCGTTCGGGGCGCTCGTCGTCGACCTGCTGCTCGGCCGCGAGGTGCCGCTGCACCGGCTGGCCGGTCACCGCCTGGACGTCGGCGGCGTGACGGTGATCCCGACCTACGACCCGCAGACCGCGCTCCAGGGCAACGGCCGGGCGATGGCGGGCCTCCGCCGTGACGTGGGGACCGCCGCTGGCATCGTCGGTGGGCGGATCGCGCGGGCGGGAGACGCGCTCGCGGAGTTGCATGCTCGCCACGCGGCGACCTCGCCCGCGTCGTGATCCTGGCGTGATGCAGGATCCCGCGCGGGGCTGGTCACCGGATCGATCGACTGCCGAGCTGCGCACCACGACGTTCGTCGGCGTCCGGACCCGGGGCGCGGATGACACGCGCGCGCTCGCTCGGGTCCTGGCTGGGGCGATGCGTCCCGGGGACGTGGTGTCGCTGAGCGGCGACCTCGGCGCCGGCAAGACCTGCTTCGTGCAGGGGGCTGCCGCGGGCCTGGGGGTCGACCGGCGGGTGACCTCCCCGACGTTCAACATCGTCCGGTCCTACCCGGCCCGGTGCGACGGCCGGGACATCGACCTCGTGCACGTCGACGTCTACCGCTTGGACCGTCTGCAGGACGTCGTCGAGCTGGGCGAGGAGACCGTCCTCGGCCCCGACCAGATCACGTTCGTCGAGTGGGGCGACGCCGTGCGCACCCTGTTGCCGTCGGACCGGCTCGAGGTTGAGCTGCACCACGGCGGGGGCGAGGACGAGCGACGGATCGACCTGCTGGGGACCGGGATGTGGGCGCCGCGGTTGGACGAGCTCGCCAGCGAGCTGTCCCGGTGGCTGGCTGACCCAGAGGCGGAACAGCCTGACGTGGACGACCCTGGAGGGGCGGACGGCGAGGTGGCGAACCCTGACATCCCAGACGCGGAGGGTGACGCGTAGATGCTGATCCTCAGCCTGGATACGTCCACCCCCCGGTCGTCGGTCTGCCTCGCCGACCAGGACCGGGTCCTCGCGTCGGCCGGGTTGGGACTCGCGCAGCGCCACGGCGAGTTCCTGGCTCCGGCGATCGACTTCTGTCTGCGGCAGGCCGGCCGGCGGCCCACCGACCTGAACGGGGTCGCCGTCGGACTGGGTCCCGGCCTGTACACCGGGCTGCGGGTGGGGATCGCGACCGCCAGGGCGATCGCCGCCGCCCAGCGGCTGCCGGTGGTGGGCCTGTGCGGCCTCGACGTGTTGGCCTTCCAGCTGCGCTACGCCCGGCGGCTGATCTGCGCGGCGATCGACGCGCGGCGCGGTGAGCTGTTCTGGGCCTTCTACCGGACCGTCCCCGGGGGGGTGCAGCGCTCGACCGAGCTGCGCATCGGGGCGCCGACGAAGCTGGCCGGCGAGATCGAGGCCTCCGGCGAGGAGTGCCTCGTGATCGGCGACGGCGGGGTCCGCTACGCCGACGTGCTGCGCGAGGTCGACGCCGAGCTCGCCGGCATCGAGATGGCCTCCCCGGACGCCGCGGACCTCGCGGAGCTGGCGATCCCGCGGTTCCTCCGCGAGGAGACCCAGCGCCAGGAGGAGCTCCACCCGCTGTACCTGCGGCAGGCCGACGCCCGGATCGGCTGGGAGACCCGCGCCCGTCTGAGCGGGGGGACGTGATGGCGGTGGTCGTGGCCAGGACGTCGGCGCCCGCGGACCTGCGGGTGCGTGCCATGCGTGCGCGCGACCTCGACGCGGTGCACCGCATCGAGTCGGAGGTGTACGCCCAGGGCTGGTCGCGTGCGGTCTTCGCCTCCGAGCTGGGGCGCCGTGGGGACCGCGACTACCTCGTCGGGACGCTGCCGGATGGCTGGTTCGGGTTGCGCCGGTCGGTGGTCGCGTACGGCGGCCTGATGACGGTGAACGCGGGCGAAGACGGCGGGGGGCCCTTCGACGAGGAGAGTGGGCGCGGCGACGGGGGGAACGGGAACCGGACCGACGGCGCGGAGGTCCACATCACGACGCTGGTCGTCGCCCCGACGCACCGACGCCGGGGCATCGCCCCGTTCCTGCTGACGGCACTGCTGCGGCGGGCGGTCGAGCGCGGTGCCGTCGCCGCCACTCTCGAGGTCCGCGCGGGCAACCAGGCCGCCCGTCGCCTGTACCGCCGGTTCGGGTTCGCCCCCGTGGGCGTGCGCCGCGACTACTACCCGGACGGGCCGGCCGGCGACAGCGAGGACGCGATCATCATGTGGCTGCACGACCTGGCGGTCGCCGTGGCCGCCCTGCCGGGGGATCGCTGATGCTGGTGCTCGGCATCGAGACGTCGTGCGACGAGACCGCCGTCGGGGTGGTCGAGGACCGCCTGCGCGTGCGAGCCAACGTGATCGCCTCGCAGGTCGACCTGCACGCCCCCTACGGCGGGGTGGTGCCCGAGGTCGCGGCTCGCGCCCACCTCGAGCAGCTCCAGCCGGCGATCGAGCGCGCGCTGGTCGAGGCTGGGGCGCGGCTCGGCGATCTCGACGCGATCGCGGTCACCGCGGGGCCCGGCCTGGCCGGGGCGCTGCTGGTGGGGGTCGCGGGCGCCAAGGCCCTCGCGCTCGCGCAGGACCTGCCCTTCATCGGCGTCAACCACCTGCAGGCCCACGTGATCGCCGCGCAGCTCGAGTACGGCGAGCTCGATCACCCGCTGCTCGCGCTGGTCGTGTCAGGCGGGCACAGCAGCCTCGTCGAGATGACCCCCGAGCCGGACGGCGGCGCCACCTTCGAGGAGCTCGGCGCCACCCTGGACGACGCCGCCGGCGAGGCGTTCGACAAGATCGCGCGGTTCCTCGGCCTGGGCTTCCCCGGGGGCCCCGAGATCGACCGCCTGTCCCGCGAGGGCGACCCCAAGGCCTTCGACTTCCCGCGCCCCCTGTCCGGCGACGACACGTTCGACTTCTCGTTCTCCGGGCTCAAGACCGCGGTGATCCGGCAGCTGCGTCGGCTGGAGGACGTAGGCGCCGAACCGGACATTGCCGACGTCGCGGCCTCGTTCCAGGAGGCCATCGTCGACGTGCAGCTCGAGAAGACGGTGGCCGCCGCGGCCGACCGCGGTCTCGAGACGGTCGTGATCGCCGGGGGCGTCGCCGCCAACAGCCGGTTGCGGGCACGGATGCAGGAGGTCTGCGATCAGCAGGGCCTCCGGCTGCTGGCCCCGTCCCCGGTGCTGTGCACCGACAACGGGGCGATGGTGGCGGCAGCCGGATCGAACCTGTTCGCGACGGGGGTGTCGACCTCGCTCGGGCTCGCGATCGACCCCAGCCTCCCGCTCACCGAGCCGGCAGGACCTCCGGAGCGGCGCCGGGTGCCGGGTCGGTGGAACCGGGACGCCTCCTCGTGACGCCCGCCTGGTGACGCCCGCCGGATGACGCCCGCCTGATGAAGACCGCCTGAGATGCCCCCGCTGCTCGGCGGTCCCCGCTGGCGTCGCATCTCGGAGGACGAGGTCGGGCAGGTGGTCGATCGGCTCGCGAACTGGCCGTGCTCTCCCGGGGGTGCCGTCCGGCACATGTTCTCGCTCGCGACGATCGAGGCGCGGGGTCCATCGGTGGTCCGGGTCGTCGAGGACGGCGATCGATGGGCCTCGTGCATCATCCTGCCCCGGCAGCTGCTCGTGCCGGGTGGCGACGCCGGGATCATCGCCGAGGCGGGCATGCCCGTCCGGCGCTGGCGACTGGTCGTCGGTGACGCCGCCGCGGCCGAGGGCTTGCTCGACCCCTACCACGACGACCCCGCGGTGATCATCCACGTGCAGCGGTTCCAGGTCGTGGACCCCGAGCGCGTCCCCGGGCCCGAGGCGGTCCCCGACCCGGGGCTGCGGGCCGCGGTCCCGGCCGACGTCGACGGACTGGCCGCGCTCGCCGTCCAGCTGCACATCGACGACGCGTACGGCCCCCACCCCGGCCGGTCCGGACTGAAGGCGTACCGGGAACGGATGCAGAAGGCGGTCGGACGGGGGACCGTCGCCTGCGTCGGCGACCCTGGCGACCCGGTGGTCAAGCTGGAGTACGCGGTCGACTCGGACCGGTGGGGGGCGCAGCTGGCAGCCATCTGCACGCGCTCCGATGTCCGCGGGCGGGGGCTGGGGCTCGGGGCGGTGACCGCCGCGGTCCGCCGCTGCCTGGAGCGACGCCCCGACCGTCCCGTGTCGCTCCACGTGCGTGCCGACAACGCGGTCGCGTTGCGCACCTACCGGGGCGCGGGGTTCGTCGATCAGGAGGAGTGGCGGCTCGCGATCCGCACGTGAGCCGTGCGACCGCGCCGGCGGCGGGGTGAGTCTCCCTCAGAGCGTGCCCAGAGCCTCAGAGCCTGCCCAGAGCCTCAGGCGCTGGCGCCGACCAGCAGCCCCTCGTCGCTGAACCGCTCCATCAGGTCGTCGGCCGAGGTGGCGTACAGGATCGCCAGCGCCCGCAGGTCCTCGGTGCGCAGCGTCAGGACGCGGCCGTTGTAGTCACCGCGCTGGACCTGGATCGTCTTGGCGTAGCGCAGGACCGGGGCGTAGCGGTTGGACGTCTCGTCGCGCTCGAGCGAGCTCAGATCGAGCTTCACCCGAGCCTCGGGCACGCGACCGGTGTCGATGCCGCGAGACCCGCCCTCGGGGATCTCCGGGAGCAGCTCGGACACCGGCACGCCGTAGAAGCCGGCGAGCCGGGCGAGCTTGGCGACGGACACGGCGCGGTCGCCGCGCTCGTACGAGCCGACGACGACGGCCTTCCACTCGCCGTCGCTGCGCTCCTCCACCTCCTGGAGGGTGAGGCCCTGCTGCGAGCGGATCTGCCGCAGGCGCTGTCCCAGCTCCAGCTGGTAGTCGGTCTGCCCCGCCTGGCCGTTGCTGGCGTCGCCGGAGCGGATGTCGTCCGCCATCACTGGGCCTTCCGTCGTCTTCGCGATGTCCGGTCCCGAACATTCGTCTACGTGTCTAGTTCTACATGTCCTGTCTAGTTCTACAAGTCCCGTCCTGCTTGTCCAGTTTCGCCGGATGCAACGCGACTTCCTGCGCACCGACCACCCCCATCTGACCATGGTCTCGGGAACGCGTCGCGAACAGGTGCGCGGGCTCGGACAGCCGATCGGAGCGGTCCGAGCGTGTGCGTTGAGCGCGCAACCATGCGCGGGCGCTCGGGGTGGCCTGCGCCGTTCCCTACGGTCGGCACCGTGAACGTCGCCTACGGATGGCCGGAGCGAGCGTTCACGCGGATCTCACGCGAACGTCGGCAGGCGCTCCGCCCCCCGTTTTGCACTCTCCAGGGGTGAGTGCTAACGTCGTTATCACTCGACGGGTCCGACTGCTAACGCTCGATCAGAGCGCAGCGCCGGACCCGCGAGCTTGCCAGAAACACACACACACAACTTCGAACTTTCAGGAGGGCACGTTGGCCACCGCTACCCAGGTCAAGATCCGCCCGCTCGAGGACCGCGTCCTCGTCACGATCGATGACGAGGAGCAGACGACCGCCTCGGGCCTGGTGATCCCGGACACCGCCAAGGAGAAGCCGCAGCAGGGCACGGTCATCGCCGTGGGTCCCGGCAAGCGCTCCGAGACGACCGGCGATCTGATCCAGGTCGACGTCAACGAGGGTGACACGGTGCTGTTCAGCAAGTACGGCGGCACCGAGGTCAAGGTCGGCGGCGAGGAGTACCTGATCCTCTCGGCGCGCGACATCCTCGCGGTCATCAACGAGTGAGCCACGAGCGGGGCGCACCCGCCCCGCCGCACGCCAGCGCCCAGCAACACCGGCGCTAAGAACCACCAGCACCGAGCACCACCAGATCGAAGAACCAAGAACACCCAACAGAACCAAGGAGGCACGTAGATGCCGAAGCAGTTGTCCTACTCCGAGGACGCGCGGCGCAAGCTCGAGACCGGGGTCAACCGGCTCGCCGACGCTGTCAAGGTGACCCTGGGCCCCAAGGGCCGCAACGTGGTCATCGACAAGAAGTGGGGCGCCCCCACGATCACGAAGGACGGCGTGACCGTCGCTCGTGAGATCGAGCTCGAGGACGCCTACGAGAACATGGGTGCCCAGCTCGCCAAGGAGGTCGCCACCAAGACCAACGACATCGCGGGTGACGGTACGACCACCGCGACGGTCCTGGCCCAGGCCATGGTCCGCGAGGGCATGCGCAACGTCGCAGCCGGCGCGAACCCGATGCTCCTGAAGCGGGGCATGGACGAGGCGGTCGAACGCATCGTCGAGGAGATCGCGGGCTTCGCCCGTGAGATCGAGACCCAGGAGGAGATCGCCCACGTCGCGGCCATCTCCGCCAACAACGACGACGAGATCGGCGACATCATCGCCGACGCCATGGACAAGGTCGGCAAGGACGGGGTCATCACCGTCGAGGAGAGCCAGACCTTCGGCATGGAGCTCGAGTTCGTCGAGGGGATGCAGTTCGACAAGGGCTACCTCTCGCCGTACATGGTCACCGACTCCGAGCGCATGGAGGCGGTCTTCGAGGACCCCTACATCCTCGTGGCCAACCAGAAGATCTCGGCGGTGCACGACCTGCTGCCGCTGCTCGAGAAGGTCATGCAGGGCGGTCGTCCGCTCGTCGTGGTCTCCGAGGAC
>JAHWKO010000037.1 GCA_019347855.1 Actinomycetota bacterium | reverse complement strand
CCCCGGGAGCTGCCGAAGGGTGTCTGATCAGGTCAGGGCGGGGCGATGTGGCCCGCGACGTAGCCGACGGACAGCAACGCCAGTCCGATCGCGGACAACGCGGCGAGCGTTCCAGCCGCCCAGCCTCGGACGTGCCACGCCACCGCCGAGACCAAGGGGAACGCGGTGAGGACCACCCTGGGGCGGGTCCCCAACGCCGGGGCGATAACGCCCAACCCCACGATCCCCGCGGCGTAGATCGCGAGCACCGCTGGTGGGCGCCACCGCCACATCAGGACCGCTGAAACGACCACGAACACGAGCCCGGCTGGGACCATCCACGCCCCGACGTCCGGCGGGGGACCAGAGATGCCGAGGACGCGTTCCATCCGTCCGATCAGCTGGGCGAACCCGTCGAACCGCTGTCCCCACCCCTGCCGCTGGATCACGAACCAGGCATCGGGCACCCCGGTCCGCCACCACAGGAACACGAGGTGCGCGAGGAACCCCAGGGGGGCGATGAGCGGGGCGGCCAGGGCGCTGCGGTCTCCCCGGCGGCGGATCGCGACGCCCGCAGCCCACGCGCAGCAGGCGATCAGCACGATCGCGTTCGGGCGCGTGATCCCCGCGAACGCGGCCAGGATCCCCGCGGCCACCCAACTGCGGTCCACCAGCGCGACGAGGCACGCGGCCGCCAGTGCCAGCATCAACGCCTCGGCGTAGGCCATCGACAGCACGAAGGCTCCCGGGAACAGCACGACCAGGGCGGTGGCGCGTGTCGCGAACCGGGCGCCGCCGAGCCGGTCGTGGAGGAGCCACAGCACCACGGCGAAGGCGGCCCCGGCCAGGTGTGCGACGACGACGCCCGCGGCCGGCAGCGACCAGCCCGTGATGACTGCCACCATCCGGATCGCCACCGGGAACAGCGGCAGGAAGGCGCCGTTGCTGTCGACGTCCCCGATCGTCGCCGTGGCCGCCGACGGGTCCGCGGGTGGGTACCCGCTGCCCGCGACCTGCACGTACCACTCGCTGTCCCAGGTCCCGCCGAACGCCTCCAGGAAGGTCCGGCCGGGGTTGACCCCGGTCGCGAGGGCGATCGCGACGGCCCCGAGGACGATGACCCGGGACAGGGCGTAGAGGGTGAGGGCGGGGACCAGGGCTCGCCTCACCGCGTCCCGCTGGTGGCCCCTGCCCGCCGCGAGGGTCCCGGTCACCTGCCGGCTGCCAGATCGTTGGCGGCGAGGAACCGGTCGATGTGCGACACGATCGCGTCCGGTCGTTCCTCCACCGCCAGGTGGCCGGCCTGCGGGATCTCGTGGAAGGTGGCGTCGCCGAGGGCCTCCGCCGTCCGTCGCCCGTGTTCGGGCAGGATCGTCCGGTCGCTCGACCCGACGAGCACGAGCGCTGGGGCGGTGATGCGTCGCAGCTGTGGTCCCAGGCGGGGCGGCGCCTCGGCGACCATCGTCTCGTAGAGGCCGCGGTCCCACCGCCGCGCGCGGAGCGGAAGGCGGTACCCCGCGAGGTCGTCCTCGTGCACCAGCTGCGGGTCGTGGTAGGAGGCGCGGAGGCTGTCGATGCCACCCCGGGCCAGCCTTCGGAGGAACAACGGACCCAGGCGGCGCGCCTGCGGGGAGCGCAGCAGCGGTCGCAGGTACCCCGGTGGCCCGACGTCGCCGTTGACGGCCGGTGCCAGCAGCACCAGTCCCGCGACCCGGTCCGGTGCTCGCAGCGCGATCTCGAAGGCGACGGTGCCGCCCGCCGAGCACCCCACCAGCACCGCACGGTCGATCCCGAGCTCGTCGAGCAGTCCGACCGCGAGCTCGGCGTTGGCCCCGCGGGTGTAGGGGTTGCGGGCGGAGACCGCCGGCCGCTCGGTCAGACCGAAGCCCGGACGGTCGTAGGCGACGACCCGCCCCCGTTCCGCGAGAGGCGCCACGAGGCGTCGGAAGGTGAAGGTGCTGCCGAAGAACGGGTGCAGGAGCAGGAAGGCGGGGCTCCCCGTACCGGCTCGGACGGTGTGGACGTCGATCCCGCCGACCCGCACGAACGCGTCGGCCTCGGCGAGCTCCCGCACCGGGACCGTTCCGTCCAGCTCCGGCAACGGGATGACGAGGGGACCCACGACCGCTGCCCCGGCGCTCGCGAGCAGCACGGGCAGCAGCACCAGCGACCTCCTCGTGTCCGGCGGTCGAGCGTACGTCGGGGCGTCAGCCGACCCGTCCCACCCCGTCGGTAGCATCGGCCGCGCCGGAGCCGGGAGGTGCATCGTGGCCGGCCGCATCGTCGAGGAGGACATCGAGGCCCTGAAGCGTCGGGCCGACATCGTCGACGTCGTATCGGACCACACCAGCCTCAAGCGGGCCGGGTCACGGTGGAAGGGCCTCTGCCCGTTCCACCAGGAGAAGACCCCGTCGTTCCACGTCGACCCCGCCAGCAACGTGTTCCACTGCTTCGGCTGCCAGGCCGGTGGCGACATCTACACGTTCCTCCAGGAGATCGAGGGGCTGAACTTCGTCGAGGCCGTCGAGCAGCTCGCACGGCGGACCGGGTACGAGCTCCGCTACGAGGAGCTGACCCCCGGCCAGAAGCGCGCGCTGGGGGAGCGCAGCCGGCTGGTCGCTGCCAACGAGGCCGCGGCAGCGTTCTTCCACCGACAGCTCCTCGGCCCCGAGGGCGAGACGGTCCGCACCTACCTCAAGGAGCGCGGGTTCGGGAAGGAGGAAGCCGATCGGTTCCGGCTCGGGTTCGCTCCGAACGACTGGGACCAGCTGAGCCGCCACCTCGCCCAGGAGCGGTTCACCGAGGACGAGCTGATCAAGGCCGGGCTCGCCAAGCGCGGCAAGCGCGGGTCGCTGCTCGACACCTTCCGTGGACGGCTCGTGTTCCCGATCCTCGACCTCACGGGCGACGCGATCGGGTTCGGGGGCCGCGTCGTACCCGGCCTGGACTACGGCGACCACGAGCCGCCGAAGTACCTCAACACGCCGGAGACGCCGATCTTCAAGAAGCACCGGGTGCTCTACGGCATGTCGTGGGCGCGCCCGCAGATCGTGCGGGACGGGCAGGCGCTGGTGTGCGAGGGCTACACGGACGTGATGGCGTTGCACCGTGCCGGCCTCGAGAACGCCGTGGCCACGTGCGGGACCGCGATGGGGCAGGACCACGTCGAGCTGCTCGAGCGCTACGCCGAGAGGATCGTGCTGGCGTTCGACTCGGACGAGGCCGGCGCGCAGGCCGCCGAACGGGCTTGGGAGCTCTCCCGGGACCGTGAGCTCGAGGTCAGGGTGCTCGTGATGCCACCCGGTCAGGACCCCGCTGACGTCGTCGCCGATGGGGGCGCCGAGGCGATGCAGGCCATGGTGGGGCAGGCCGAGCCGGTGATCAGGTTCATGCTCCGGCGGGCGGCGGGCGGCCACGATGACTCGCCCGAGGGCCGGGCGGCCGCCGTCGACGCGATCGCGCCGTTGCTCGCCGGGATCCCCGATGCCGTGCTGCGCGACCAGTACACCCGGTGGACCGCCGACGAGCTCGTGGGGATCGGGCTCGGGGTCGTCGCTCAGGCCGTCGAACGGGCCGGTGGGGACGTGGACGCGGTCGAGCTGCGTGGACCCGCCCACGACGACGAACCGATGGATCGCACCGAGCTGTCGGCACGCGCGAAGCTCGAACGCGAGGCGCTCGCGACCGCCCTGCAGCACCCCCAGCTCCTGCCGGACCGCTGGAGCGAGGTCACCGGGGACGACCTCGTCCATCCTCGGGCGCTGTCGGTCTTCCAGGCGATCCGGCGCGCCGGCGGTCCCGGCGTCGAGCTCTCCGAGGTCCTGGACCAGGCGGCCGACGAGGAGGAGCGCTCGCTGATCCGCGCGATGGCGCTCGAGGAGCTCACGGTCGAACCCGATGAGCCGCACGTCGCGATGCTGGTCAACCGCCTGCTGCTGCGCCGGGTGCAACGGGAGATCTCCGAACGTAAGGCGGACCTCGAGCGGATGAACCCCACGGTCGACCCCGACGAGTACCGGGCGAGGTTCGAGGAGCTGATCGGGCTCGAGGCGCGCCGCCGCGACCTCAACGAGGACGTCGAACCGTAGGTCGCGAGCGGCGGGATCGGCCCGACCGTGACCTCGACGGGCCCCCCGTCGGCGGGGCGGCTGTACCATCCGGGGGCTACGACCTCGGGCGGGGGCGACCGGTGGTCGTGGCCAGACAAGGGGCCAGCCGATGCCGCGAGACGAGAGCCTGGGATCGGTCGCCACCCTCCACGGTGACGACGAGCTCGCGCACATCGACGACGTCCGCGAACTGCTCGACCTCGGTCGCGAGCGCGGGTTCCTCACCTCGGGGGATCTCGCGGCGCTACGCGATGAGGGCAACCTCACCGACCTGCAGCTCGTGGCGGTTGCGCGCCTCGTGCGACGCCTGCAGATCCCCGTCGTCGAGCTGTCCGCCGACGAGGTCGACGACCGGGACGTGGGATCCATCGTCGGGTCCACCGTCGACCCGGTCCGGCTCTACCTCAACGAGATCGGGCGCGTGGATCTGCTCACCGCCGAGGGAGAGGTCGACCTCGCCAAACGCATCGAGGCGGGCCGGCGTGCCGGGTTGATCCTGGATTCGGAGGCCGAGCTCACCCCCAGGCACCGTGCGCAGCTGCGGCGGGTCGAACGGGACGGGCAACGGGCCAAGCAGCGGATGCTGGAGGCGAACCTCCGTCTGGTCGTGTCGATCGCCAAGCGCTACGTGGGGCGCGGGATGCTGTTCCCGGACCTGCTGCAGGAGGGCAACCTCGGGCTGATGAGGGCCGTCGACAAGTTCGACTACCGACGCGGGTACAAGTTCTCGACCTACGCCACGTGGTGGATCCGCCAGATGATCAGCCGCGGGATCGCGGACCAGTCACGCCTGATCCGTGTCCCCGTGCACCTCGTCGAGGTCATGAACAAGGTGGCGCGGGTCGAGCGCGAGCTCGTGCAGAAACTGGGGCGCGAGCCAACGAAGCAGGAGGTCGCCGCCGCCGTGGACCTGCCCATCGAGCGCCTCGAGGAGCTCGATCGGCTCGACGTCGATCCGGCGTCGCTCGATGCACCCCTCGGTGATGACGACAGCGGTGCCTTCGGCGACCTGGTCGAGGACACCCGGGCGACCGTCCCGCTCGAGGCCGCCGCGTACCTGCTGCTCCAACAGCACCTGGCATCGGTGCTCGATGAGCTGAAGCCACGTGAGCGCACCGTGATCCAGATGCGCTTCGGGCTACAGAACGGACAGGTGCACACGCTCGAGGAGGTCGGTGCGGCCGTGGGGCTCACGCGTGAGCGGATCCGGCAGATCGAGTCCAAGGCGCTGGCGAAGCTGCGCCACCCGTCGTACGCCGAGATGCTCGTGGACTACCTCCTCGACGACTGACTACACCGTCCTGATGCGGATCTGGGCGGAACTTGTACAGGGGGCTGTAGTTCCTCCACCCAGATGCGCAACGAGGCTGGTCAGGTGAGGACGTAGAGGACCGCGACCACGAGGAACACGGCCACGAGGATCCCCAGGATCACGGCCGTGCTCGGACCGGTCGAGGCCGGTCCGTGCCCGCCGGGTTCCGTGGCCTGTTCCAGCTCCTCGTCGGACAGCTCTTCGCCCCGGACCTGACGCCGCAGCAGCTCGGCCGTGTCGTCCTCGGCCCGGTAGGCCTCGAAACGTGAGGTGTCGGCTGCGACGTCGAGATCCTCTCCCTGCTCCCAGGCGTCCGCGAACTCGTCGGCGTCCTGGCTGTGGTCCTGGTCGCGTTCGTCGTGGTCGCGTTCGTCGGTCACGTCGTCATCTCCGTGTCGGCCGCGCGGGTGCGCAGGGCACGCACGATGCTGTCGCGCTCCTCGAGGAGCACCCGCCGGATCGATGGTCCCACCTCACCGGCGTCGAGGTAGCTGTCCGTCTGGTCCACGACGTCCTCGTCCACGACCACCGTGGGGTACATCCGGTGGGCGAACGCGAGCGCGACCTCGAGCGGTCGCTCCTCGAACATGCGAGCCAGGTGATCGAAGTAAGGCTCGATCCAGGGACGGACGAGGTCGGCCTGGTCGCGGCGCGAGAACCCGCCCATGATCGCCTTCATCAGGCTGTGCGACATCTCGGGCTCGTCGACGATCCGTCGCCACGCCGCGGTCTTGGCGTCGGGTGTCGGTCGTGACGCGCTGGCGTAGGCGGCGTGGCGCTCACCGAGGTCGGTCGGGTCGCGGTGGTGTTCGGCCTCGATCGCATCCTCGTCGATCGCCCCGAGCCCGGCCAGCGCCTTGACGATGCGCCAGCGCAGCTCGGTGTCGACCTCCAGGCCCTCGACCGTGAGGTCGCCATCGAGCAGGGCCCGCACGTTCGCGACGTGCTCGTCGTCACGTGCGGTCGAGATCCAGTGCCGGGCCCACGCGAGCTGGCGGTCACTGCCCGGCTCGGCCGCGTCCAGGCGCATCCGGGCGTCGTCCGCCAGCACCCGCAGCACGGGCGGGGCGTTGTCGGGGTCCCCGTAGTACTCCGCGGCGGCCAGCGCGGTCGCCAGGATCGTCTGCAGCACCCCGACGTCGGGCTCGTTGGCGACGTTGTGGCGGACCATCGAGACGTAGCGGCGCGCGGGCATCGCCGCGTCGCGGACCATCTCCCAGGCCGCGCCCCAGCACAGCGACCGCGCCAGGGGGTCGTGCAACGCCCGCAGGTTCTCCTCGAGCGTGGCGAGCGACCCCTCGTCCAGGTGCAGCTTGCAGAAGGCCAGGTCCCCGTCGTTCGGGAGCAACAGATCGCCGGCCGGCTCGCCGACCAGCTCCTCGACCTCGGTGCTCTCGCCGACGATGTCCAGCTCGAGGTGCGTGCGCCGGGTCAGCCCGTCGTCCGCGAGGTCGTACACCCCGACACCGATCCGGTGGGAGCGCAGGGTCGGGTGGTCATCGGGTGCCTGCTGCTCGATCGTCACCCTGCGGTAGGTGCCGCCCGGCGCGTCGGACCGGACACCGATCGTGTTGATCCCCGCGGTCTGCAACCACTCCTTCGCCCAGGACTCGAGGTCGTCACGCCCCGACGCCGCCTCGAGCTCGGCCAGCAGATCGGTGAGCTCGGCGTTGGCGTACTCGAATCGGCGGAAGTAGCGCCGGACCCCTTCGAGGAAGGCGTCCTCGCCGACCCACGCGACGAGCTGGCGCAGCACGGAGGCGCCCTTCGCGTAGGTGATCCCGTCGAAGTTCTGGTGGACCGCGTCGAGGTCTGGGGCGTCGGTCGCGACCGGGTGGGTGGTCGGCAGCTGGTCCTGGTAGCGGGCCCAGGTCTTCTCCTCGTCCTCGAACGTGACCCACGAGTTCTTGAACCGCGTCGCCTGCTCCAGCGCGAGCGTGGCCATGAACGTCGCGAAGCTCTCGTTCAGCCACAGGTCGTCCCACCAGCGCATCGTCACGAGGTCCCCGAACCACATGTGCGCCATCTCGTGGAGGATCGTGTTGGCGCGGGACTCCCGCTCGGACCCGGTGACGTGTCCCCGGAACAGGTAGTTCTCGGTGAACGTGACGCAGCCGGGGTTCTCCATGGCCCCGAAGTTGAACTCGGGGACGAACAGCTGGTCGTACTTCCCGAAGGGGTAGGGGTAGTCGAACGCCTCGGCGAAGAAGTCCAGCCCCTGTCGCGTGATCGTCCAGATCTCGTCGACCTCGACGTGCTCGACCATGGACTCCCGGCAGTAGATCCCGAGGGGCACGCCGTCGTGCTCGTCGGTCCACCGGTGGTAGGGGCCGGCGACGACGGCAGCGAGGTAGGTCGACAGCGGTGGGGTGTCCTCGAAGGCCCAGCGGCCGTCCGCCGGGTCGCCGGTGGGGGGCATGTTCGAGACGACGTGCCAGTCGCTCGGGGCCTCGACGGCGATCGCGATCTTCGCCTTCAGGTCCGGCTGGTCGAAGCAGGCGAACACCAGGTGTGCGTCGTACGGCTCGAACTGGGTGTGCAGGTACACCGCCCCGTCGACGGGGTCGACCGCCCGGTGAAGACCGGTGCCGCTGTGCTGGTACTGGCAGGTCGCGACGACCTCCAGCCGGTTGTCGCCCGCGAGCTCGGGGAGGTGGATGCGGTTGTCACGGACGTGCTCGGCCGGATCGAGCCGCCGGCCGTTGAGCGTCAGCTCCCCGACGGAGCGGGCGGACAGATCGACGAACGTCGCGGCGCCAGGTTCTCGGCACCGGAAGGTGATCGTCGTGCGCGACCGGAAGTCCTCGCCCTCGCGGCCGGGGATATCGGTGAGGTCGAGGTGGACGTCGTAGCGGTCGACGTCGAGCAGTCCCGCCCGTCGTCGGGCCTCCTCGCGGGTGAGGTTGCCGGACACGGTGGACATCGCGGGAACTCCAGGGCTGCGGTGTGGACGTCCGGACGGGGATGAGGTTTGGACGGACGCAGGGAGACTAGTGGCCGTACCGATCTGTCACACCCCGGCGTTACGTTCGTCATCGTCGAGGGTGACGGGCCGGTGATCCGCGGACGATCCGCGGACGATCCGTGGACAGGCCCGGGTTGGATCCGACGCGACGCCGAGGGAAGGCAGCGAGGTGGCGACCGGAGAGGCGCCGGACCCCCGTCACGATGCCCGTCACGATGCGCGTCCCGAGCCTGCCTCGGGAGCACCGTCGGACGGCGTCCAGCGGGCTGATCAGCCGTCCCTGCCCTTCGATGTCGGTGCCGACGAACCCATCCGCTACGCGCTCACAGCGCGCGCTCGCCGCACGGTTGCGCCCGCCACGCTGCCCGATCTGTCCGTTGTGCCCGAACCCGAGGTCGACCCGTTCGATCCACGTCGGCCACGTGCCAGGGCGCTGCGTCGCGCGGGTCGCTCGCCGGCCGAGATCGCCGAGATGCTCGGGGTCGGCGAGGAGGTCGTTCGCAACTGGTGCGAGACCGTGGGCGACCGTGCGGACCGCCGCCGTGAACGCCGTGACGACGAGGGGAAGGTGCGGCGGTTGCCCCTGCCTCAACCCGACCGCAGCGAAGCCCGCGAGCGCGGCTGCGAGGAGGCGGCCGCGGTGCTGCGTGACGCCCGGAGTCCCGCGGCCACGGCGATCGCGTGGATCGCTGGTCGCGCATCGATCACCCCGCATGCGGCGTCGCTGCGCATCGATGATGCGGCCTTGGCCGCTCGGGTCGCAGATCGCCTGGAGGACCTGGCCGGACTGGACCGGTCCCGGGTCCGCCTCGTGCTCGAGGTCGCTGGCGATGTCGCCCACGACCTCGTGGCCGGGCGGTGGGCCGAGGCCACCGGCGTGCCGGAGGGGCACATCGCGGTCTCCCGGTCGACCACCGTGGACGGCCTGCACGGCACGTTCCGGGCCGCCGACCCGCAGGTCGCTGCGGTGCTGGCCGGCTGGCAGGACGCCGTCGTCGAGGTGCTCGGTGTCGGTCCATCGGAGGGCCCGGACGCGTGACCGGGGCCGTCCGCGCGGTACGGGCGGACGAGGTGACCGGTGACGGCTTCTCGGTCGCCGAGGTCCAGGGTCGGCGCATCCTGCTGACCCGGCTCCCCGACGGTCAGATCGTCGCCTTCGCCGGGACCTGTCCCCACCAGGGCCAGCCCCTGACCTTCGGCGAGGTCGAGGACGGCTGCATCGTGTGTCCCCACCACCGCTACGCCTACGACCCGAGGACGGGATCCAACGTCTTCCCCGGGGACGAGCAAGACCTCACGCTGCCCGTCTACGAGGCCGAGGAACGCGACGACTGGGTCTGGGTCACCCTCCACCCCCCGCGATCGTGAACATCTGCGATCACCTGGCGACCGTAGGTGTTCACGATCGCGGTTGGAAGGCGCGGGCGGACGGCCACCAGTTCCAGCGCCCCAGCAGCACCGCGATCGACGGGACCAGGAACGTCCGGACGATGAAGGTGTCGAGGAGGATCCCCACGGTCACGGCGAAGCCCATCTGAGCCAGCGATCCCAGGGGCGCGGCCATCAGCGAGGCGAAGGTGCCGGCCAGGATCAGGCCGGCCGACGTGATGACCCCACCCGTGAGCCGCAGCCCGGTCGCGACGGCCTGATCGGTCGGAGCGCGTCCCGCCTCCTCCCGGACGCGGCTCATGAGGAAGATGTTGTAGTCCACCCCCAGCGCGACCAGCAGCACGAACAGGAACGGCGGCAGCCACCACGCGAGGCCCTGCGCGCCCAGCAGGTCCTGGAAGACGAACGTCGTGATCCCGAGCGCCACCCCGAACGACAGGAGGACGCTGCCGACCATGTAGATCGGCGCCACGAGCGACCGCAGTAGCAGCGCCAGGATCAGGTAGATCCCGATGATCACCGCCACGATGATGAGGCGGAAGTCCGCCGAGGCCACGTCGTCGACGTCCTCGAAGAACGCGGCGGTCCCGGTCGGCAGGATCCGCGCGTCGGACAGGGGAGAGCCGGCGAGGCTGCGCTGGGTGATGCGCTGCACTTCCTCGACCAGATGGATCGTCGATCGGTCGAACGGTGGCGCCTCCGTTCCGATGAAGATCCGGGTCGCGGTGCCGGAGTCCGCCACGAAGAAGTCGAGCTGGTCCTTCACGGACGGCATGGCCTCGAGGATCCCGGCGGTGAGCGTGAACGGGCCCGGGCCGCCGCCCGGCAGCAGCGCCTCCAGGTCCGCGTCGCGGACCTGCTGGACGCCCTGCTGGAGCCCGTCGGCGAGGCGTTCCACGCCCGGGAGCAGCTGGTCCCGGATGCCATCGAGCGCCTGGTCGATGCCGTCCATGAGACGCTGGATCCCGCCTACCGCCTCGCCCAGCCCGGACCTGAGCCTGCTGGCGCCGTCGACGAGCCGCTGCAGTCCGTCCCGGAGATGCGCGAGGCCGTCGTCGATCCGCACCAGGCCGTCGTCGAGCTGCGCCAGCCCCTCGTCGAGGCGGTCGACCCCGCTGATCGCCTCGTTGAGCCCGTCGGCGAGGCGGTCGAGCGCCTCGGGCAGGCCCTCGTAGCCCTCGCGGACCTGCTGGCCCGCCTGGGGGTGGCCGGGCGGGTACTCGCCGGTGACCCGGGCGTAGGCCTCGCCCACGTTGGTGATCGCGGGTTCGTACATCGGGTCGGTGCGTCCCACCGTCATCGCGAACAGGGCGTCGTACCCCGCGATCAGGGCGTCCTCCGCGGGCTTGGCGACCTCGTCGCGGAGCGTCACGGCCCCGTCGCGAGCCCCGACCAGTCCGGCGCGCAGCTCCGACAGGCCGTCACGCAGGCGGGTCACGCCAGCGCGCGCCTGCGCGACGCCGTCGCGCAGCTCGACCACACCGTCCACCGCCTGGCGCGCCCCGTCCTCGAGCCGGCCCGCGCCGTCCTCGGCACGTTGCAGCCCGTCGAGCAGCTCGGGGAGCCGTCGATCGATCTCGCTGAGTCCCGACTCGAGCCGCTGGACGCCATCGACGATCCGCTGGGCACCATCGGCGGCCTCACCCAGCCGGGACGTCAGCGACGAGATGCGCTGCTCGGTGCCCGCCGCGGACGTCTGCTCCGGTGGTCGACCGTTCGTCGGCATCGCGACCGAGCGGACCGTCGTCACGCCCTCGATCCGCTTCAGGTTCTGCGACAGAAGCCCCAACGCGTAGAAGGCCTCGGGCTGCCAGACCTGGTCCTCCGGATCGTCGATCACCAGGATCGTGGGGCCGAGCTCACCCTTCGGGATGTGCTCGGCGACGGCTTCGAACCCCTCGACCGAAGGCGCCCCCGCCGGGAGGTCGGCGAGCTCGTCGTGGGACAGCCGCAGGCCAGGGAGCGCCAGCAGCGGGATCGACAGCACGAGGAGCGTGACCACCAGTAGCCGCAGGGGGTGTCGGACGACCAGCCCCGAGATCCAGTGCCACACGGTGTCCGCACCGCGGAACCGGTGCCACTCGTCGATCGCGGCATCGTCCAGCCGTCGCAGCCTCCGCATCATCGCGACGCTCCCGCGTGGTCACGTGCGGGGAGCTCGACCGAGTCCTCCTCCTCGATCAGGAGCTGGTCCTCCGGGGCGTGGTGCGTCCGCGCCCCACCCCGGTCGGGCCAGAACAGCGCCTTCCCGAACAGCTTCATCAGCGCCGGCGCGAGCGTGAGCGCGGCCAGCAGCGTGACCGCGATCGCGATGGCCATCGCCGGCCCCATCGTGCGGAACAGCCCGAACTCGGCGACCCCCTGGGCGCTGAACCCGACGATCACCGTGGTCGCTGCCGAGGCGATGACCGCTCCGAGCACCCCGACGGTCGCCACGAGGGTCCGGTGGCGCAGCTCCGACGTGCGTTCGTAGCCGCGGTCCCCGGCCTGCCGGAGCTCCTCGTGGTACCGGGACACGAGCAGCAGGCAGTAGTCCGTCCCCGCCCCGAACACGATGACCACGCTGAACGTCTCGTACAGCGAGGACACATCGAGACCGAAGTTCTGCGCGAGGAGCGACACCACCGCCAGCGACGTGAGGTAGGCCGCGCCGATCGTCGCGAGTGGGACGAGCGGGGCGACCGGCGAGCGGAACACCCACAGCAGGATCAGCACCACCAGCACGATCGTGATGAGGTGGGCGCGCTTCACGCTGGTGTCGATCGCGTCGGCCTGATCGGCGGCGACCGCAGCCGACCCGGTGACGTGGACGTCGAGCCCCCGGGGCGGGGTCGTGTCCTCCTCGATGTGCGTGCGCAGGGCCTCGACCGCGTCGTTAGCCCGAGGGGTGAACGGGGACGACTCCATGCCGATGACGATCAGCATCGCCTGCCCGTCCTCGGCGACCAGGGCGGCCTCGAGCTGTGGCTCGTCGAGGTGCGTGGTGACGTCACCGAGCACCTCGGGGGCATCCTCGGAACGCAACCACTCCGCCAGGTCCTGTGCGTAGGCACGGTCGCGGTCGGTCAGCTCGCCGTCGTCGCGGACGAGCGCGACCGTGGAGGTGCGGGTGAAGTTGTCGTCGGGCCACTCCTCCTCGAGCAGGATCCCTCCCTGGATCGCGTCGCTGTCCCGGGGGAGGAAGGCGCCCTCGTCGAAGGTCGCGATCTCCGCGAACGGGGGTGCGGCCAGCGTCAGCAGGACGGTCGCGGCCAGCCAGAACGCGAGGGCGGCCCACCACCAGCGCAGCGCGATCCGAGCGATGCGGTTCATCTGTCGCTCTCCGTCCGCAACGTGTCGAGACCGTCGATGTCGAGGCCGAGACCGGTCACGGCGGTACCGGCGGCGATCGCCGCGAACGCATCCGCGTACAGGTCCGGGGTCACCAGGGTCGGGGCGATCAGGCGCTGGAGCGCCAAGCCTTCCGCCATCGCGATCGCCATCGCGGCGACCTCGTCCGGTGGGTGGGGGAGCGGCAACGCGAGCTCCTCGAAGCGCTGTGACACGATGCCGCCGATCTCTTGCCGCCATCGCCGGTACAGGTCCGCGAGCCGTCCCCGGAGCTGGTCGTCCCGGGCGGCGTATCCCCAGAACTCGAAGAAGAGGAACCACAGGTCCCGGTCACGGACGACCTGCTCGGCGAGCACCCTCCCGCCCGCGCGGACGTCGTCCAGGTCGCCGATCCCGGTGAAGGCGCCACGGACCTCCTCGATCCGGTCCTGCATCCGGTCCTCGAGCAGGTTCAGGAACAGGTCCTCCTTACCGTCGAAGTTCGAGTAGACGGCGCCCTTGGTGAACCCGGCTTCCTCGGAGATCTCGTCGAGGGTCGCGCTGTGGAACCCGCGCTGGGCGAACACGACCATCGCCGCATCCATCAGGCTCCGGCGCGTCTCCGCGCGGCGTTCGTCACGGCTGAGGGGCGGCATGGACCTCACCGGTTGGCGGGCGGCTGTGCATCAGATACCGGCCAGTATCGGGATACCCGCTGGTATCCCGCAACCCATCTGCCCCGTCCCGTCGGACACGGTGGGTACCGTCGCGGACCGTGCGCGTCGTTGCCGTCTCCGGTCCCGACCCCGGTCACCTCCTGCCGGTGACCTCGGTCGCCGTCGCCCTGCACCGGCGTGGACACCGGGTGACGGTCGCAACGGGAGCCCGCTGGCACCCCGACGTCGAGGCCGAGGGGATGGAGGCCGCGCCCCTACCCGGTCTGGACCGCGACGAGCGCGACGCCGACCTGGGGTGGCGCATGTGGGGCCGCGCGGGGGCGATGGCGCCCGCGTTGCGCGATGTGATCGCCGAGCGGGGCGCGGACGTCGTGATCAGCGACACGTTGACCGCCGCCGGGGGGTTCGCCGCGGACCTGCTCGGGCTGCCTTGGGTGGAGGTCGTGGCCCACTGGCTGTGGGCGCCCTCGGACGCGGTCCCGCCCGTCGGGTTGGGCATGGACCCGCCTCACACCCCGCTGGGGCGCCTCCACGCGGCGCACCTCCGGCGCCAGCAGCGTCGCTCCTTCGAGGAAGGACGCCAACAGCGGTCGGAAGCACGCCGGTCGATCGGGCTGCCGGCAGGTGGCGCCCCGGCTCGCCGGCTACTCGCGACGGTGCCGGCGCTCGAGATCGGCCGACCCGACTGGCCGGACCGCACCCACATCGCCGGGCCCTTGGAGTGGGAGCCACGTTCGTGGCCGGACCTCGACCCGCCCCCGGGGGACGAACCGCTGATCGTGATCACCGACTCGACCGCCTCGAACGTCGGCGCCTCACACGTGACCCCTTCACTGTCTGGCCTCGCCGGAGAGGCCGTGCGGCTGGTGGTCACGACCAGCCGGGATCTGCCGGCGCCGCCGGGCGCGGTCGTCGGCAGGGGTCGCCACGCCCCGCTCCTCGAGCACGCGGCGGTCGCGGTGGGCAACGGGGGGCACGGGTTCGTCACGAAGGCGCTGACCCGGGGCGTGCCGCTGGTGCTGATCCCGCTGCAGGGCGACCAGCGGGAGACCGCGGCTCGGGTGCGTCGCGCCGGCGCCGGGATCGCGGTCGCGCCCCGGGACGTCTCGGCCACGTCGATCCGCGAGGCGGTCGCAACGGTCCTCGGCGACCCGTCCTTCGCGGGGCAGGCACGCGGGATCGCACGGGGCGCCGCCGGGCTGGGTCCGGACCGGGCCGCCGAGCTGATCGAGCAGCGCGTCGGTTACACGTCGGGCAGCGCCCGATCCGCCCCGACGTCGTAGACCAGGCGGTCGCCCTCGATCCGGGCGACGTCCATGAGCGTGTGCGGGGTCAGACGACCGTCGTGGAAGAGGTGGCGGACGTCGACCTCGTGCAGCCCGACCGCGGAATCGGCCAGCAGCCGCCGGTGGCAGCGCCACCAGACGCTCTCGGCGCACATCACGGCGACCGTCCGTTCCCGGGCGCCCTCTGCGACCTCGGCCAGCGCGGCCCGGAAGTCCTCGGCCGCCATGTGGTCGGCGTAGGCACGGAACTGCGGGTGCTCGAGGGCGATGTGCTCGCTGCCCTCGACCGGGCTCCGGCGGCCCCCGAGCCGCGGCTCCCAGCGGTACTCGATCCCGGCCTCGGGGACCCACTCCTCCATCGCTCCCCGGTTGAACTGCGGGTGGCGACGGCTGCCGGGGTGGGTGCGCACGTCGACCAGGACGTCGACCCCTGCGTACTGCAGGAGGGCAGCGAAGGTGTCGGCGTCGGCCGTCCCGTGCCCGACGGTGATCAGCATGTCACGACCCTACGCCTGATGCGGATCTGGGTGGACTCTGTACAAGGCGCTGTACTTCTCGCGCCCAGATCCGCACCAACGGTGGTCCGAAGGCAGGAGTGTGGGCGGGACGCTCGCGGCTAACGCCCCGCCCGGAGTCGCGGCACGCGCCTCGCGGCGCGTACCCGCGGCTTGGCTCAGAGTCGGTTCTTCAGGGCCTCGATGAAGGCCGGGATGTCATCGGGGTTCCGCGACGTGATCAGGTTGCCGTCCTCGACGACCTCCTGGTCGACCCAGTCGGCACCCGCGAGCTCGAGCTCGCGACGGACCGACGGCCAGGACGTCATCCGCTTGCCGTCCACGACCTGGGCCTCGGACAGCAGCTGCCCGGCGTGGCAGATGGCGGCGACCGGCTTGTTGGACTCCACGAACTTCCGCGTGAAGTCGACGATGCCGTCCTCGAGCCGCAGCTTGTCGGGGCTGTAGCCGCCCGGGATCACCAGCGCGTCGAACTCGTCGAGGTCGACCATGTCGACGGTCGCGTCGACCGTGGTGGTGGAGTTGCCGCGCTTGCCCTGCAGCTCCTTGCCGGCCTCGGTGCCGATGACGGTGCACTCGTGACCTTCGTCCCGCAGCGCGTCGTACGGCTGCTGGAACTCGCTGTCCTCGTAGTCGGTCTCCAGTACGAACGCGATCTTCTTCACGTCGCCTCCTTCTTCCCCGTGTGCCACCACTGTGGAGGCACGACGGGCGCCCCTCAACCGCGACGCCACGGCCGATGGTGAACGGTCACCTGGACCCGTCCGTTCAGCCGGTGAGGTCCACGATGGTGAGCGTGGGTCCCGTGGCGCCGACCTCGCCGGTGAGCGGGACGTGGTCGAGGCCCCACTGTGGGAGTACGTCCCACCGGTACGACAGGGGGCGGAACGGCTCGATCACGGCGAGGACGTCGCCCTCCGCGCGCATCCGGTCGTAGACGTCGATCTCGTCGTCGTAGCGCTGCGGGTCCTCACGGAACCGGTCCTCGTTGTACGAGCTGATGACGGCGTAGCAGTCGCAGTCGAGGATCCCCGGTTCCAGCCCCCACGCGTGCTGCTGTCCACGCAGGGCGGACGACTCGGCCAGGACCGGCGCGTCATCCGGCAGGCGTTGGAGGAGGAGCTCCCGGGTGTCGGGGGACCGGTCGGAGCGGATCAGGCGAACGTCGTCCAGGACCGTGGGGATCAGACTGAGGGCGATCGCGAGGAACGCCAGGGACACGAACGACGCGCCCCGCCCGCTCGGTGCGAGCCGCCGCACGAGCCGCCACAGCGCGACGAGCCCGAGGATCGCGAGCAGCGGGACCGCCAGCAGCACGTAGTGGGGGAAGCGCACGTCGTTGCTCACCGCTAGCGCCAGCACAAGGACGGCAGGCCACGCGAGCACCCGGAGCCGACGGTCGCCGCCCACGAACGCGTAGCCCAGTCCCACGATCCCCAGGACCGTGAGCGGCCATCCCCAGTTCCCGGGGAGGGAGTTCGTGAGGTGCACCCACGGCGGCCCGCCGTACCCCAGGTGCCCGCCGGTCTGGTGCAGGAGCTGGTAGCTGACCCCCTCCCACACGTCGCCGATCCGCAGGATCGTCCCGAACGTCCCGACCAGGATCCCGCCCAGGAAGGCCGCGCCGACCGCCGCGACCCGACCGACCCGCGCCCGCACCGAGGGATCCCCGACGACGACCGCGATCCACAGGGCGGACACCATGCCCACCCCCCCGAGGTACTTCGCGGCTGCCGCGAGTCCGAGCACGCCGCCGGCCAGGACGACGAGGGTGGGGCGTTCGCGTCGCGCCGCCCGGGCGATCAGCGCCAGCCCCATCACGAGCAGGAGGATCTGCAGCTGCTCCGGGTGCACGATCCGCCCCAGCCGGACCGCCAGGAACGAGGCCGCGACCGCCAGGGAGGCGACGGTCGCCACGGCACGACGCTCCGCGCGGTCGTCGAGGACCTCGACCGCCAGCCACGCCGTGGCGGCCACGAGCGCCAGCGAGATGAGCGCGAAGAACAGCCGGCCGAACAGGTAGAGCGTCGCGTCCCCGGAAGTGGCCGAAACGCCCGGCGCGACGCCGATCCCGCCCGCGAGCAGGAACGCGCCGAGCGGCGGCCAGTCCCAGAACGGGATGGTCAGGTCACCCGTCAGCGCATCCAGCGCCCGGGTCATCGTGGTGGGTTCGTCCGGGTGCACGATCTGCGGCAGGTGCGCCCCGATGGCGGGCAACCGCAGGGCCGCCCCCAGCGCCAGCGCCCCAGCGAGCCCGAGCCACAAGATCGGGTCGCGGGACCGGCGGTCCACCTCAGCCGAGCTCGCGCTCACGGACCTGCTCGGCGAGATCCGCGAGCGCCGGGCTCACGCGCGGCCCGGGTGCCTCGTGGGGCCAGGCCGGGTCACGCCAGTCGCTGGGCAGTCCCTCGAGCTCCCGCTCGGCCCGGGACCGTGCTCCCTCGAGGTCGGTGTCGATCAGCCGCCGCCCGTCCCGCCATGCGGCCTGCAGCAGCGGTCGGCCGCCGACGTCGTCGTCACGTCGCCCGAGCACGTCGGTGTCGGCCCCTCCGGGCCGGAAGACCTGCTTGGCGCCGGGCAGCAGCGTCTTGCCCTCGCTGTACTTGGCGCGGGGGATACCGTCGTACTCCACCAGCTTGTAGACGATGTCGAACGCGGGGTGGTCCCGCGAGGTCGTGAGCGACGTCCCGATCCCGAAGGCGTCGATCGGGGCGCGCTCCTGGGCGAGGAGCCGACGGATCTCGAACTCGTCCATCCCACCCGACGCGAAGATCTGTGCCTCGTCGAAGCCGGCCTCGTCGAGGAGCTTGCGGGACTCCCGCGCGAGCTGCGCGAGGTCGCCCGAGTCCAGACGGACCCCGGTCAGCTCCTGACCGCGCTCGCGCAACCGTTCGCCTACGGTGATCGCGTGTCGCACCCCGTCGAGGGTGTCGTAGGTGTCGACGAGCATGATCGCGTTGCCGGGGTGGTCCTCGGCGAAATCGGTGAACGCGGCGACCTCGTCGTCGTAGGCCTGTATGAACGAGTGCGCCATGGTCCCGACCACCGGGATGCCGAAGCGCCGGCCGGCCTCGACGTTCGAGGTCGCGCCCACCCCGCCGATGTACGCGGACCGGGCGGCCTCCAACCCGGCTTCGAGCCCGTGTGCCCGGCGCGCCCCGAAGTCCGCGAGCTGGGCTCCCTCGGCGACGACGTGGCACCGGGCAGCCTTCGTGGCGATCAACGTGGGGAAGCCCGCGACCGCCATGATCGCCGTCTCGAGCAGCATCGCCTGCGGCAGCGGACCGGTGAACTCCATCAGGGGCTCGTCGCCCAGGACGAGCGTGCCGTCGGGGACGGCCCACAGCTCGCCGGTCAGCTCGAGGTCGGCGAGCCACTCGAGCGCTCCCTCCTCGAGGCCGATCGCGTCCGAGGCGAGGTAGTCGAGCTCGTCCTGGCCGAACGAGAACCGGTCCAGCAGGTCCAGAACCGCCGAGGTCCCGGCGTGGAGCATCCACGGCCGGGCCGCGTCCGGACGGACGTAGAGGCTGAACGTGGCCGGGGCCGTCTCGCCGTGCAGGAGGCACGTGGCAGCCATGCGCAGCTCGTAGAGGTCGGTGAAGAGCCCGAGCGGCCCGGGCCCCACGTGGGCGTCGGTCACGCGATCTTCGCCCCGGCATCGGTCATCTCGGCCGCCGCCTCCTCGTCGTCCCCTGGCTCCATGTTCACGGCGCGGGTCGCGTCGCTGATCATGGTGGTGTCGTAGCCCTTGGTGGCGGCGTCGACCGTGGTCTCCTTCACGCAGTAGTCCTGCGCGAGCCCGACGACGACCACCCGCTCGGTGTCGCGTTCCTTCAGGATCGAGTCGAGCCTGGTGGCGTGCTCGTCCCCGGACTCGGGGTCACGCACGCTGAAGCCGGAGTAGCCGTCCCCACCCTCGGAGCCCTTGCGCACGACCGGGGCGGCGCCATCGACGGCCAGGTAGGGGTGGAACTCGGCGCCCCACGTGTCCTGGACGCAATGCACCGGCCAGACCCCGCCGTCCTTCTCGAAGTGCGGGGTCGACTCGGGGTGCCAGTCCTGGGTGTAGACGATCAGGGCGCCGGCTTCGCGGGCAGCTGCGATCTCCGCGTTGATCTCCGGGACGGTCTCCTCACCCTCGTTCACGTAGAGGCTGCCGTCCGGGTCCGCGAAGTCGTTCTGGGTGTCCACGACGATCAGTGCGGTCCGTTGGTCGTACGTTCCGCGTGCGTCGGTCATGCGTACCTCCTCGGTCGAGGTGCGCTTCCGAGGGTAGTTGCGGCGCGTCGCCGTCCCGGCCACGCGTGCCGGCCGTTCGTGTGGCGGTCCGCCGCCGGCGCGCGTGCAGCCGGTCTCCGTGTGTGCCGTCGTCCCGTCCGGTTCCCGCGGGAGCCTCCTCCGACATGTCACACCCCCGTGCGACCCTGTCGAGGACAGTGGAAGAAGAAGAAGAAGGAAGGAGGAGGCACGTGGAGGTGCTCTGGTTGGCATCGGGCGTGGCGCTCGGGCTGGCGTGCGGGGCGGTGGGGGCGTGGTTGCTGCTGCGCCGGTCGTCCGACCCTGACCTGCTGGAGCCCGTCCGGGAGTCGCTGGACCGGTTCGACACGCACGTCCGCGAGCTCGAGCGGTCGCGCCAGTACGCCTACGGGGAGCTGCGCCAGCAGGTCCGCGGCCTGGCAGAGAGCCAGGAGCGCCTCCGATCTGAGACCGGCCGGCTGGCGTCGGCCCTGCGCGCCCCGAACGTGCGCGGGCGCTGGGG
>JAHWKO010000036.1 GCA_019347855.1 Actinomycetota bacterium | reverse complement strand
CGCGAGGCGGGGTAGGTCAGGGTGCTCGTCCCGGTGTGGGGACCAGCACCCCTCGGCTGGAGGCCCCTTTCTGGTGGCGGGTGGCGATCGGGGGACCCTCTGAGTCGCCGGGCTGGAGGCGCCGAAGGAGCGACGAGCCACCTGTGTGCGGCCGGGGGGCCTGAGGCATCGTGGCGAGGAGCGTGGTCCCCCGAGCGGCATCCGACATCAGAACACGTAGTACCAGTTGGTGAAGAGCATGAGCATGACGCCGAGGACGGCGCCGCTCGTGGCGTACCACGTGGTGGCGACGCCGCGCCGGCGGGTCCAGGCCGCGAAGGCCCAGGCGATCGGCGCGATCGCGATCGCGAACCGGTAGGTCGACATCAGCGGCCGGCCGGGGAACGGGTAGACGAGCCACACCAGGACGTGCGCTGCGGCGTACGTGCCGTACGGCAGCGGGGTACGCCACAGCAGCCACGCGACGGCCGCGATCACCGGCACGAAGACCAGGAGGTCGAGCGTGTGGTAGCCGCTCGGGTACAGGCCAGGGGTGTCGGTCCCGAACCGGACGGCGTCCGCCATGGCGGCGGTGGGGAAGGTCCACTCCCGCTCCCACGTCACCTGCGCCTCGATCGGGCCCCACGGGGTGCCGAACCACAGCCACGAGAAGACCAGGTACAGGCTCCCGCCGACCGGCGCGCCGAGTGCCGCCGCCCACGCTCGCAGCCCCGGGGTGTCGCCCTCGCGGTGCTGGCGCCACGCCTCGAGCAGCAGCGGCACGACCATCAGCACCCCGACGTTGCGGGTGAGACCCGCCCCCGCGGCCAGCAACGCCGCCCACAGCCATCCTCGTCGGTGCGCCCAGACCAGCGCCCAAACCGACAGGGCGAGGAACAGCGACTCCGTGTAGGGCGCCACCAGGAAGAACGCCGAGGGGAACACGGCCGTGACGACCACCGCACGTGACGCGAGCCGCTCATCGCCGGTCTCCTCGGAGACCAGCCGGTGGATGCCCGCGAGCGCGACGATGGTGGCCCCCAGCGCCACGAGGCTGCCGGCCAGGTAGAAGCGCCCCAGCAGCAGCCGTCCGAGCATCCCCACCAGCAGCGGGAAGCCCGGGAAGAAGGCGGCGGCACCGGGTACATCGCCGGTCGCGGTGAGCGTCGGGTAGCCCTGCTCGGCGATCGCGAGGTACCAGAGCGCGTCGAACCGCTCGAGGCCGGCGCCGAGGAGCCCGGACCCCTGCGTCTGTGACCCGTCCGCCTCCCAGCCGGAGAAGTCTGTCCCGACCACGGCCTCGACGTCGACGGGGTCGAGGTCGGTGAGCAGCCCACCGAACGCGAACGACCCGATCGCCACCAGCAGGCGCAGGACGATCGCGGCGACCACGGCTTGACGCCAGGCGGTTGGGTACCGGGAGATGCGGTCGCGGAGCCGGCGGACGAGCGGGGCCGGCGCCGTTCCCCCCTCGTCCGACGCCCGGGTGTCCGCGTCGACGTGCATGGGCGGAGGGTAGCCTTCGCCGCCGTGACCACGCTCCGTCGTGACCGGGCCACGCTCACGCCCCGGGCTCGCAGCCTCGCCGTCCCCTGGGTGATCGCGACGGTCCTCACGGCGAGCCTCGCGCTGGCGTTCGCCGGGAAGTACGAGTGCCGGTGGCAGGAGCCGGGGCGCTGGTGGGCGACCGCCTGGTGCTACTCGGACGTGGTCGACCTGTGGGACGAGCGCGGGTTCGACGTCGAGGCGGTCCCCTACGGACCCTTGCCGGTCGTCTACGACGGCGTCCCCGAGGGACAACCCCCCCGGTTGTACGACCCCCGGTACACGTTCGAGTACCCGCCCGTGCTGGGTTTCGCGACCTACGGGATCTCGAAGGTCACGGACACCGAGCGCGGCTTCCACGCGGTGAACGCCGCCACCCTCGCGGTCGCCGGTGTGCTGACCGTGTGGTTGCTGGACCGGATCCTGCTCGAGGTCGCTGCCAGCCGGGAGCGCTGGCTCGACACGCGCGTGCGCCTGTTCGGCGTCGTCGCGTCCCCGACGCTGATGACCCTGGCGTTCCAGAACTGGGACCTCTGGTCGATCGCTCCGGCGACCGCCGGTCTGTACGCGGCGGTCCGCCGCCGCCCACTGCTCGCCGCTGCCTGGTTCGGGTTCGCTGCGGGAGTCAAGTGGTGGCCCGCGTTGCTCGTCGTGCCGCTGCTCGCTGGCCCGTGGGCGATCGAGGATCGCGGCTGGTTGCGGCGCCTGGCGCCGGCCGGCGTGTTCGGCGCCGTGTGGGGCGCCGTGCAGGTCCCCGCGCTGCTGGTCTCGGTCGAGGGTTGGTGGGAGTCGATCGCGTTCCACCTGACACGCGAGCCCAACCGGGCGTCGCTGATCGGGGTGATCAGCAACATCGGCAGGGCGGTGTCGGACTCGCCGTTCTGGTCGGGTCCGTACGCGTCGATCACGACCTTCACCACCTTCGCGGCCCTCGTCGTGGTCGTCGCGGTCGTGCTGTTCCGGTTGCACGTCCGGCGACTCGACCCGGCCGTCGCGAGCTTCGTGCTCGTCGCCGTGTTCCTGGTGGTGAGCAAGGTCGTGTCCGTCCAGTTCGTGTTGTGGTTGCTCCCCATCGCGGTCATCGCCGGCATCCGGTGGTGGCCGGTCCTGGTGATCGACGTCCTGAACGCCGCGGTGTGGCTGCTGTGGGCGCCGTCCGGGGACGACGGGTCACCGCTGTTCTGGGCGAGCCTCGGTGTGGCAGCCGTCCGGACGCTGTTCCTCGCGGCCGTCGCCATGAAGCACCTGACCCGGGACCCGAGCAGCCGGGAAGCCCGCCGCCTGGAACCCGTCGGGGCGGCCTGACGTGCGAGAGGGACGCTGGCAGCGCCTGGCCCCGTGGGTCGCCGGCGCTGCCCTGGTCGTCACCTTCGGCTTGGCCTACGCCGGCAAGGCGGTGTGCCTGGGCGGGGAGGACGGGTTCTGGGGGATGACCCGGTACTGCTACTCCGACGTGCGCATCCTGTGGAGCTTCCGGGGGTTCGATGTCGACGCGGTGCCTTACGCCGAGCCCCCCGCCGAGTACCCGACCGAGTACACCTTGGAGTACCCGCCCGGGATGGCGTTCCCCGCGTACCTGATCGGGTTGCTCGTCGACACGCAACGCGGGTTCTTCAACGTGCACGCCCTGACGTTCGCGGCGGCCGTGGGGGCTGGCTTGGTCGCCCTCGACCGCGCGCTCCAGGCGATCCGTGGTGACCCGCGCCTGCGGCGCCGGTCACGGTGGAGGACGCTGGGGTTCGCGCTCTCCCCCGGGCTGATCCTGTTCGGGCTGCAGAACTGGGACCTGTGGCCGGTCGGTCTCGTCGCGCTCGGCCTGTCGGCGGCGGCGCGCCGGAGACCCCACGCTGCCGCGGTCTGGTTCGGGCTGGGGGCGGCCACCAAGTGGTGGCCGGCGTTGCTGGTCGTGTTGCTGCTCGCGGGCCCCTGGGCGCCCGAGGAGCGGCCCTCCCGTCGGAGGCCGACCATCGCCGGGCTGCACTGGCGCCCGGCTGCGGTCGCGGCCGGGGCGTGGGCGGCGGTGCAGGTACCGGCGGTCCTGATCAACGCAGAGAGCTGGTGGGCTGCCCTGCGGTTCCACCTCCACCGGCCCGCCAACCTGGACTCCGCGATCTCGACGATCGCGCGGTTCGGCGGCACGGTCGCCCCCGGCGCGTTCTGGGGCGACACCTTCACCGACCTCTGGACCGTGGCGTCGCTGTCGCTGCTGGTCGCGGGTGCGTGGTACGTCGCCGGCCGGCTCCGGAGCGGCGCGATCGACCCGGGTGACGCGGCGCTGGCCCTGGTCGCGCTGTTCCTGCTCACCAGCAAGGTGTTCTCGCCCCAGTTCATCGTGTGGCTGCTGCCGGTGGCGGTGGTGTCCCGGGTCGGCTGGATGCCGGTCCTCGCGGTGGAGGCGACGAACGCGGCCGTGTGGCTGCTCTACGGGCCCTGGATGGCGCACCACCAGGACCCGGGGTTCAGCGGGTTCCTGGTCGCCGCGCAGGCGATGTCCGTGGTCCGGGCCGCCGCCGTGGCCTGGCTGGTCGTCGCCGCCCTGTGGCACGACCGGTTCGTGCAGCCGGCCCCCCCGACGGCTGCTGCCTCAGCGGGGCGCGAACAGGCCGAGCAGCACCAGCGCGAGACCCACGATCGCCGCGACCAGACGTAGCAACCCCGCCCCGACGTACCACGCGACCACGAGCACGATCATGCCGATCGCGACCAGGGCCGGGCCGAGGGCGCGGTCCGCATCGGCCGCTTCCTCCTCCTCACGGGGCGGAGCGGCGCGCAGACGACCTTGTCGGTCCACCCACGCGCCGTCGGGCGCGTCGTACCAGCCGGCCAAGGGGCCGCGGAGCTCCCGGACCACCTCCTGGTCCTCGGGATCGAGCTCGGAGAACAACGACGGCCAGGCGACCATGAGGTCGGCACGCAGCCCGTCCCGGCGCGACGTGGGCACCCGGATGGTGAGCCCGTCGTCGCCCTCGGCCCTGGCGATCGTCGGGTCGATGCCGCGCCGCCCCGCGAACTCGGCGACCTCCAGGGCGACCGCGGGGTGGAACCGGCCGAGGTGGGCGGTCGGCGGGGCGATCAGGGCCGGGTCGGAGACGAGCACCACGTCGCAGTCCGGGCAGATCCGGACGTGGGGTTCGTACTCGGCGCCGCACGAGGGGCAGTGCATGGGCGGACGGTAGCTTCGAGGCGCCGGCGGAGGTGACGTGATGACCCAGCGGATCTACTCGACCGACCAGTACGCACGCGAGGTCGACGCCACCGTGGTGGATGTCGACCGCGACGAGGGCGCGGTCCTGCTCGACCGGACGGTGTTCTACCCCGGCGGCGGAGGCCAGCCCCACGACATCGGGCAGCTCCTCGTCGGCGAGGAGGACGCCCGCGGCGACCGCGATCGGCTGCTCGTCGTCAAGGTCGCACAGGACGCCCGGGGCGTGTGGCACTGGCTCGAGGGGGACGCCGTGCCGACGACCGGCACCGCGGTGACCGGACTCGTCGACTGGGGCCGGCGCTACCAGCTCATGCGCACCCACACGGCGATGCACGCCCTGTGCGGCGTCGTCTGGGACCGCTTCCAGAGCCCCGTCACCGGCGGGAACATGAAGCCGGGTGAGGGTCGCCTCGACTTCGAGCTGCCCGACTGGGATCCCGAGGACCAGGAGCCGCTGGAGGACCAGTTGAACCAGGAGCTCGCCGCGGCTCGCCCGGTGGAGATCGGGTTCCTCCCCCGCGAGGAGGCCGACCAAGACCCCAGCCTGATACGGACCAAGGTGTCGCTGCTGCCCGACAGCCTGCGCACCGTCCGGGTCGTCGACATCGTCGGGTTGGACCGCCAGGCGGACGGGGGCACCCACGTGGGGTCCACGCGCGAGGTCGGTCGCGTGGCGATCACCAAGGTCGAGTCCAAGGGCAAGGGTTTCCGGCGGATCCGGGTGTCGCTCGAGGACGAGGACGTCCCCACCGGCTGACCCGTCCCGCTCGCGGCGCGAACGACGGAACGGATATCGTCTCATCGTTCCGTTCAGCCACGTCCGAATCGATCGAGGTGACCGTGGACTTCCAGCTCAGCGAGGAGCAGCAGGCCTTCATGAAGAGCGTCCGCGAGTTCGCGGCGGAGGTGGTCGCACCGGGGGCGGCGGAGCGCGACCGGGAAGGACGGTTCGACCGTGAGGTCTGGGACGAGGTGGGTCGGTTCGGGCTGTGCGGGCTGCCGGTCCCGGAGGAGCACGGAGGGTCCGGAGCGGACGTGCTGACGACGGGGCTCGCGCTCGAGGCGCTGGCCTACGGTGGTCAGGACGCGGGGCTGAACCTGTCGCTGGGGGCGCACCTCACGATCGGGGCGATGCCGATCGCGCTGCACGGCACCGCCGAGCAGAAGCGCCGGTGGCTACCGGGGCTCGCGAGCGGCGGGTCCATAGGCGCGTTCGCGATCACCGAGCCCGGCGCCGGCTCCGACGCGGCGGGCATCACCACGACGGCGCGCCAGGAAGGTGATGTCTACGTCCTGAACGGAGCCAAGACCTTCTGCACGAACGGCTCGATCGCGGACGTCATAACGGTGATCGCGGTGACCGAGCCGGAGGCGCCCGCAGGGCAGAAGATGACCGCGTTCCTCGTGCTGGCGGGGACCGATGGGCTCTCGTTCGGTGAGGACCTCCACAAGATGGGCAACCGGTCGAGCCCGACGAGCGAGGTGTTCCTCGACGACGTCGAGGTGCCAGCCGCCGCGGTCCTCGGGGACGTCGGTAGCGCCCTCTGGCAGGTCGCCTTCGAGTGCTTCGACTGGGAACGGACCTGCATGATCGCCTCGGTGGTCGGGGGGATGGAGCGCACGCTCGACGACTCGATCACCTACGCCAAGGAACGCGAGGCGTTCGGTCGACCGATCGGGCGCTTCGGAGCGATCCAGGAGAAGATCGCGGACATGCGCATCCGGCTCGAAGCCGCCCGGTTGCTCCAGCGCGAGGCCGCGTGGCTGAAGGATCAGGGGCTCGACCACCAGATCCAGGCCTCGATCGCCAAGGCGTTCGTCGGGGAGGCTGCGGTCCAGTCCGCCCTCGACGGCGTGCAGCTCCACGGTGGCTGGGGCTACATCCAGGACTTCCCGGTCGAGCGTGGTCTGCGGGACGCGAAGCTCGCGACGATCGGCGGCGGCACGACCGAGATCCAGAAGATGGTCATCGCACGCAGCCTCCTCGGAGGGTGACGGCGATCTGGGGTAGTCGGACCACGATGACCACCAAGTCGATGGCTGGCTGACGGACCGGCTAGCCCCTGTGCTAGCACCGAACGACCACATGGTCTGGTCACTCCTCACTACAGAGTCGCCGGCCACCTGTCGAGTACAGTCACGTCGGGTCCGGATGGGCCCTCTTCCTGCGTGCGAGGGGACACGTGGCCGAGTTGCTGCGGGGGGATGTCGGGGGGACCCGCCCACGCTGGTCCGCCAGGCTCCTGGCCGTCCTCCTCGCCTTCGCCCTGGTCGTCCCGTTCGGTCCGTTGCTCATGGGTCCCGCCCACGCTGCGGACCCCGACGTGTGCTACGCGGTCACGAACCTGACCTCCGGGACCAGCCACCTATGGACGATGGACCGCACCCCTGATCCCACGAACACGGGGACGTTCAAAGGCAACATGGGCATCGGGGGCGTCAAGGCGATCGTCTACGACCCGTTCACGGGCACGCTGTACGCGGCGCACGGGGACACCCTGCGTTCCGTCGATCCGATGACCGGGGAGACTACGGTCGTCGGCACGTTCGGGACGGCCACCGGCAGCCCGGGCACGGAGACGCTCGACAACGTCATAGGGCTCGCCGTCGATCCGTACACGGGGACGATCTACGCGCTCGAGGAACGCAACAACGCGCACGCGCTGCTGTTCGTGGTCGATCCCAGCAACGCCTCGGGACCCCTGCACGATCCGGACGCGTTCGGACCGGGAGTCGCGTACGTCCGCGTCGACGATAACGTCGCACCGACGTTCGCAGCCCTCCCGAACCCCTTCCAGCTCCAGGATCTCGCGATCGACCCGGTCGACGGGACCCTGCTCGCCGTCACCGCTCTCGGTACCAGCCCAGGCGACGACACCGACCACATCGTCACGATCGATCGCGCCACCGGTGAGGTCGACGCGCTCCGCACGCTCGTGGAGTCCCCGGACATCGATGCGCTCACCGACGTCGGTGGCCTGGACTTCCACAACGACGGGACCTTCTACGGGCAGACCGGCAGCACCAGCGGAGCACCGCGGACCCTGTTCCAGATCGTGGAGTCGGCCACGAACCTCACCGGGGTTCCGGTCGGGCAGTACCCCGCACCGCAGACGGAGGACTTCGAGTCGCTCGCCTGTCTCACCGCCGATGCCGCCCCGATCGCCGGCACGGTCTACCGGGACGACGACCACGACGGGATCCTCGACGCCGGGGAACCCACCCACGACCAGGCGGTGACGCTGTCCCTGTACCGCTCCGTCGACGGTGACGCGACGCGCGACCCCGGGGATCCCGTCGTCGCGACGACCACGTCCGACCCGGCCGACGGCGCCTACCGCTTCGACATCGCCGCGACCGGTGTCTTCTTCGTCGTCGCGGATCCCACGGACCTGCCCGCGGACTCCTCGGGCTGGCACCCGGCGGAGCTCGCGGTCACGCCCGGAACGACCGACGCCGACATCGCTTTCCGGATGGCGACCGTCGGTGGCACCGTCACCTGCACCGAACCCGCCACCGGCGACTGCGCCAGCGATCCCGGGGTCGCCGGCGTGACGGTCTCGCTGCAGCAGGGCGGCACCGAGGTCGCTGCCGCGACGAGCGGCCCGACGGGGGCCTACGACGTCGTCGGACTCGCGCCGGGTACCTACGACATCGTGGTCACGCCGCCCGCCGGCTACGCCGTCGAGACGGCGCCCGCCTCGGTCGAGGTCTCGACCGCCGGCCAGGACATCGACGGGGTCGACATCCAGCTGCGACGGCTCCAGGCGGACCTCGCCATCACGAAGACCCCCAGCGATCCCTCTCCCGGCCCCGGGGACACGGTGACGTACACGATCGCGGTCACCAACGGCGGCCCCGACATCGCCACCGGCGTCTCGATCGTCGACACGCTCCCCCCCGGCGTGACCCTCGTCGACTGCGGCACCGGCGCACACGACCCGACGGCCGGCACCTGCACCTGGGACGTCGGCACGCTCGGCTCCGGCGGCGTCGCGACCGTGACGCTCACCGTCAGGATCGATGACCCCACCGACGCGACGGACGTCGCGACCGTGTCCTCGGATGCGGAGGACCCGGACCTCTCGGACAACACCGCCACCTCGTCTCCCGAGACGATCGACCTGTCGCTGAACAAGTCCGTCAGCGACACGACCCCGCTGCAGGGCCAGTTCGTCACGTACCAGGTCGAGGTGCGCAACGTCGGCCCGGAGATCGCCACGAACATCGTGGTCCAGGAGGCCTTCCCGAGCGGCCTGACGCCCACCAGCCACCTCGCGGACGCCGGTACCTACGACCCCGCCACCGGCGTATGGACGATCCCGGCGCTGCCGCCGGGCACGGACGCCGACCTGTCGATCACGACGACGGTGACCGGCGCGGGTCCGTTCACCAACGCGGCGGAGATCGCCACCGTGGACCAGTACGACGTCGACTCCACGCCGGGCAACCACGCCACCGCGCCGGGGGAGGACGACAGCGACGCCGTCACGGTCACGCCCGAGCAGGCGGACGTGAGCCTCACGAAGGCCGTCGACGACGCGACACCGGACGCGGGCGACGTGGTCACGTTCACGCTGACGGTCGACAACGCGGGACCCGACCCCGCATCGTCCGTGCGCGTCGAGGACACCCTGCCCGCCGGGCTGACGTTCGTGACCGGATCGCTCGTCGCGTCCACCGGGACCGCTGGGGAGGCTTCCGGGACCATCACCTGGGACATCGCGGGGCCGCTCGCGACGGGGACCGCCGTCGCGACGCTGACCTTCCAGGCCACGGCTGGGTTCGGTGCGGCCGAAGGGGTCCAGAACGTCGCCACCGTCACCGACCTGGACCAGTTCGATCCCGACGACCCTCCCGCGACCGGTTCCGTCGACGTGGACGCCTCCGCGGCCGATGTCTCGGTCTCGCTGTCCGGTCCGACCGCGGCCGAGGTCGCCGACACGGTGATCATGACGGTCACCGCGAGCAACGCTGGCCCAGACACCGCGACCGGGGTCGCCGTTACCGTCACGCTCGACCCCGGCCTCACGTTCGGGACGGTTCCCGCCGGGTTCGCGGTGTCGGCCGACGGGACGACCGCCACCTGGTCGCCCTCCGACATCGCCGCCGGGGGGAACACGATGGAGACCTTCGAGGTCGTCGTCGGGGCCGGGGCGGTGGACGGCGCGGACGTCGCCGCGAGCATCGACGGGGACCAACCGGACCCCGACAGCAGCGACGACACGGCCACACACACGATCGACGCCCGCGACGTCGACCTCCGACTCACCAAGATCGCCGACGGTGACGAGCTCGCACGACCGCAGGTCGGCGGCGAGGTCACCTTCCGGATCACCGTGGACCACACCACGACCAGCACGGACGACGCCACGGGCGTCGAGGTCACCGATCTCGTCCCCGACGGGTACAGCTACATCGGCGACAGCGCCTCCCATGGGACGATCACGGTCACGGATGTCGCCGGTCGCGACCAGATCGTCTGGGACATCGGGGCGCTGGCTACGACCGAGACGGCCACGCTCGACCTCACGTTCGCGGTGGACACGACGGACGTCCGGTACGACCGCCAGACCAACACCGCGTCGATCACGGCCGTCGACCAGTACGACATCTCGGCGGCGAACGACGGTGACGGCGCCGACGTCGATCCGCTCGACGTCGACCTCCAGGTGACCAAGTCGTACGCGACCGACAGCGGGATGTCGCGCCCGGAGGTCGGCGAGGAGCTGACCTTCACCGTGACCGTGACCAACGCGAACGACCCCACCGGAACCACCAGCGACGCCGGTGACGCCACGGACGTCACCGTCCAGGATGCGCCTCAGGACGGTCTGACGTGGCTGTCGACGGACCCGGGTTCGGACGGGACGTTCGACCCGACGACGGGCGAGTGGACGATCGGCACGATCCCTGCCGGGGAGTCGCGCACCCTGCGCTACACCGTGCTGGTCGACCGGACCGCTGACCCCGACGTCCACCTCGGGGTCACCAACACCGTGTCCGCGACGTCCCTGGAGTTCGAACGCGACCCGGCCGACGACTCAGCGGACCGGCTGGTCGACCCCCTCGATTCCGATCTGTTCGTCGCCAAGGTCCTCACGGCCGGGAGCACCACCCCGCAGGTCGGGGACCAGGTCGAGTTCGACGTGACGGTCACGAACGACGGCCCGGACCCCACCCCCGACATCGTGATCGAGGACACGCTGGCCGCGGGTCTGACCCTGGTCAGCGCCACGAGCGCCGATGCCGCGGACACGGTCGTGACCACCGGCTCGACCGCGACCTGGTCCCTCGCTTCGCCGCTGGCGTCCGGTTCCTCCGCCACCCTCAACGTCGTCGCAGACGTCACCGGGACGGGGTACCGAGGGACGTCGAACACCGCCGAGGTCGTGGCTGTGGGAGGCAACGGGTCGCTGTCGCGCTTCGATCCGGACTCCACACCCGGGGACGGCACCGGCGACGACCACGCCCAGGTCGCGCTCGACCCGCGCGACGCTGACCTCCAGCTCACGAAGATCGCGGACGAGACGGCGCCGCGGTTCGGCGATCCCGTGACGTTCACGGTGACCGTGACGAACGACGGACCGGACGCAGCCACAGCCGTCGAGGTCGTGGACGACCTGCCGGCGACGTTCGACCGGTCCACCGCATCGGTCGCGACGACCCACGGTGCCTACGACGTGACCACCGGCGTCTGGGACCTCGGTGACCTGCCGTCCGGTTCCTCCGCAGAGCTCACCATCACCGCCACGACCACGCTGGCGGGCACGTACACGAACATCGCGCAGGTCACCGACGTCGTGGAGTTCGACCCGGACTCGGTCCCCGCGAACCACGCCACGTCGCCCGCCGAGGACGACAGCGCCGAGGTGGGCGTCGCCGTCGACGAGCCCGCGTCCCTCGCCGGACGGGTGTGGGACGACCGGGACGGTGACGGATCGCTCGGCGCCGGTGAGGACGGTCTGGCATCGGTCGAGGTGACCCTCACGTCCACCACGGACCCGACCTTCTCGCGGGTGACGACGACCGACGCCCTCGGCGGGTACCTGTTCCTGGACCTGCCGCGGGACGACTACACCGTGACCGTCACGGACCCGCCGCCCTCCCCGTACGAACCGAGCGCACCCGACCCTGCGGTCCACTCGCCGGTCACCGTCGCTGCGGGGGCCGACGTCCAGGACGTCGATTTCGGGTTCTGGCGCCCAGCCACGATCGGCGGGACGGTCTGGTACGACGTCAACGGCAACGGCGTCCTCGACGCGGGCACCGAGACGCCGACCGCCCCGACGACGGTCGTCGTCGAGCTCCACGCGGACGCCGACCGCGACGGCGAGCCGGATGGGGCGGCGGTGCGATCTGCCACCGTGGACACCGTCGACGGGGCGTTCGTGTTCGACGAGCTGCCGCCCGGCGACTACCTCGTGGTCGTCCCGGAGACCGTGGACGACGCGTACGTCCTGACGACGGACAACTCGCCGTTCCAGGTCCACGGGCTCGCTCCCGCGCAGACCGTCACCGCCGTGGACTTCGGGTACGACGACTTCCATCCCGCCGTGACGATCACCGCCGGTACGTCGGTCCGCACGGAAGCGGCGACCACCGTCGTCTTCCCGCACACCGTCACGAACACCGGCAACGTGGGAGACACCTACGACCTGACCGTGACCAGCGCGCGTGGGTGGGACGTCGAACTGTGGGAGGACGTCGACGGCGACGGGTTGCTCGATGCCGGGACCGATCGGCTGCTCACCACGCCCGCGGACACCGGTCCGCTCCCGAAGGACGGGGGGACGTTCGACCTCCTGGTCGTCGTCGACATCCCGAGCGGGACCGCTCGCGGCACGGTCGACACCGTGACCGTCACCGCGACCGGGCGGGTGAGCCCCACGGCGACCGCCTCGGCCACCGACACGACGACCGTCATCGCCCCGCGGATCGAGGTCACCAAGACCTCCAGCACCGCCACCGGCAGCGCGGTCCCCGGAGAGCGGATCGACTACCGGATCGAGGTCGCCAACGTCGACGACGGCGTCACGGCGACCGCGCTGGACGTGGACGTCGACGACGCACTGGCCGACCCCGCCCACGGCACGATCGACGGGGCCACGATCGCGGTGGACGGTGACACCGGCGTGCCGGACAGCTTCCCGGTCGCCCTCGGCGACCTCGAGCCCGGGGCCGTCCGGGTGATCACCTTCCAGGTAGCCGTGACCCGCCCGCTGGCCGACGGCACGGTGATCGTGAACACCGCCACCGCGACCGCGGACAACCCGGAGGGCGATCTGCTGGTCGACCAGGACAGTGCCGCCGACACCGTCGACTCGTCGGCGATCCCGCAGCTGGTGAAGAGCGCCGTTCCCGCCTCGGGCAGCACGGTCGACCCCGGGACATCGATCACGTACCAACTGGTGCTTTCGAACCGGATCGACGCCACCGACACCTGGCGGGATGTCACGATCCAGGACGCTGAACCGGATCTCACCACGACCTACGTGGCGGGCTCGGCGCGGTTGAACGGCTCCCCCGTCGCTGACGACGGAACGAACCCGTTCGCGGTCCCGTTCGCTCTCGGCGACCTGCCTCCCGGGGCGACCGTCACCCTCTCGTTCGCCGTCCGGGTCGACGACCCGATCGCGGACGGCACGGTCATCGTGAACGTGGCGGAGGCGAGCGGGTCGAACACCGGGCCGTCGTTCGACTCCGTCACGCACGTTGTGGAGGCCGATCCCGCGGTCTCCCTCACCCCGGATCGCTCCGCGAGCGTGGAGCCCCCCGCGACGGTCAGCTACCCCCACGTCCTGCGCAACGACGGTGACGTCACCGACACCTACGACCTCACCGCGACGAGCGACCACGGATGGTCGGCGCGGATCCACCACGACGTCGACGCCGACGGACAGGTCGATCCCGGCGAACCCGAGGTGAGCGAGCGCACGCTCGCGCCCGGCGCGGTGTCCCGGCTGATCGTGACCGTCGCCGTCCCCGCTGGGGTGATCAGCGGGACCGTCGACACGGTGACCGTCGTGGCGACCTCACGGACCGATCCGGCCGTCTCGGCCGATGCCTTCGACGTCACCAACGCCGTGACAGGGGAGCTCGAGGTCCGCAAGACGGCCGATCCCAGCAGCACCGTGGTGAACCCCGGCATGACCATCACCTACACGATGGTGGTCGAGAACGTGGGTGGTGCCCCCGCACGGGACGTCGTGCTCACGGACGGGACCCCCGACGCGACCGTCTACCGGCAGGGCACCACGACGTGGAACGGGGTCCCCGTGGCGGATGGGTCCGCCGCGGACCGCAACCCCCTGTCCGCGTCGAACGGCGGCCTCGACCTCGGCGACCTCGCCCCAGGCGCGACCGCGACGATCCGGTTCAGCGTGCGCGTGGACGATCCGTTGCCCGACGACACGCTGATCGTCAACGTCGTCGACGTCACCGGGGAGCCGGCGCTCGACGCCACCGACAGCGTGACCCAGATCGTCCGGTCGAGTCCCGTCCTCGACCTCGACAAGACCGCCGACCCGGGGGGGACGGTCGAGCCGCGTCAGCGCATCACGTACACGCTGACGCTCACGAACGTCGGTAACGCCGTCGGGACCCGGGCCGTCCTGACGGACGCCACGCCGCCCGGAACCACGTACGTGCCCGGTAGCACGACGATCGACGGCGCGCCGGTACCGGACGACGGGACGAACCCGCTCGATCCGGCGAACGGCGGACTGACCGTCGGCGACCTGCCGGTGGGTGGGCCGCCCCGCACGGTGGTCTTCGCCGTCCGGGTGGACGATCCGACCGCCGACGGCTCGGTGATCGAGAACGAAGCCACGGCGGCGGTCGACGAGGGGGTCACCGCGACCAGTCAGCGCGTGCGCCACACCGTCAGCGCGGATCCGGGGGTGGCGATCTCGCCGGATCGCTCTTCCGAGGTGGTCATCCCCGGGCTCGCGGTCTACGCGCACGACGTCACCAACACCGGCAACGTCACCGACACCTACGCGCTGACCGCGACGTCGAGCGAGGGGTGGGCCACCACGCTCTACGCGGACGACAACGGGGACGGTGTCTGGGACAGCACGACCGAGACGACCGCGGTCGCGTCGACCGGTCCCGTCGCTCCCAGGCAGCGTTTCGCGCTCATCGCGGTCGTCGATGTCCCGGCTGGGGCCGTCCCCGGCACGGTCGATGTCACGAGCGTCCGGGCGAGCTCGACGACCGATCCGGCGGTCGTGGCCGCTGCAACGGACCGGACCACCGCGGTCGCCCCGGCCCTCCGCGTGACGAAGACGTCCACGCCGAGCGGCGATCAGGTCAACGCCGGCCAGGTCATCAGCTACGCCGTGACGGTCCGCAACGTCGGCGGTGCGATCGCGACGGGCGTTCGGGTCGTGGACGACGTCCCGGCGGACACCACGTACGTCCCGGGTTCCGCCACGGTGGGCGCGTCCTCGATCCCGGACGCGACCGGTGCCGACCCCAACCCGTTCGCCAGCGCATCCGGCGGGTACCTCCTGGGGGACATCCCGGCGGGGACGGCCGTCACGCTGGGGTTCGAGGTCCGCGTGCAGACCACCGTCCCGGTGGGACGGGAGATCACCAACGTGGTCACCGCGACCGCGGACCACACCGCGGAGCCAACGTCCGCCTCACGGACGCACACCGTCACCAGCGGACCCGTCCTGGACCTCCACAAGAGCGCGGTGCCGGCCGCCCCCGGACCGGTGACCGCTCGCGACCGCATCACGTACGAGATCACGGTCCGCAACGTCGGTCAGGAGGCGGCTACGGCCGTGCGCGTGACCGACGACACCCCGATCGACACCGTGTACGTCGAGGGCTCCGCGACCCGAGACGGCCTCCCGGTTTCGGACGGTGCGTTGGACCCGAACCCCTTCAGCTCCCAGTACGGCGGCTACCTCGTCGGTGACCTCGCGCCGGGCGGGGACGTCATCACGCTCCGGTTCACCGTCGAGGTCGTCGACCCCGTCCCCGACGACAGCACGATCACGAACGCCGCCACGGCACGGTCGAACGAGGACGCGACGGCGACCGCCCCGCCGGTCGAGCACGAGGTCGACGTCCAGCCCGCGGTGCGCCTCGGCCCTGACGGCACCGTCTCGGTGCTCGCTGGAGGCACGGCGGTGCACCCGCTGACGGTGACGAACACCGGGGACGTCACGGACGTCTACACGTTCTCGGCCAGCAGCTCCCGAGGATGGACGCTGGTGCTCCGAGCCGATCCCGACGGTGACGGCGTCGTCGACGCGGGCGAACCCGAGATCTCGGCGACCGGGTCGCTGGCGCCGGGCGCGAGTTACGCGGTCACCCTGTCCGTCACGGCACCCGCGACCGCATCCGCAGGGCTCACCGACACGGCGACGATCCGAGCGGTCTCGACGACGGACCCCTCGGTCGCCGACCCGGCGGAGCTACGGACCCAGGTCGTGGCGGGTGAGCTCGCGCTGGTCAAGACCGCGTCCCCGCTGTCGGTCACGCCCGGTTCGAGGTCCACCTACACCCTCACCGTCACGAACTCGGGAGAAGCCGACGTGAACGGCGTTGTCGTGACCGACGCGACCCCGGCGGGCACGACGTACGTGCCTGGCTCGACCCGCCACGACGGTCGATCGGTCCCGGACCGGACCAGCGGCGACGGGAACCCGGTCGCAGCCGGTCTACCCGTGGGCGACCTGTCGCCGGGCGCGTCGACCACGGTCACGTTCGTGGTGGAGGTCGACCGGGACGTCGACCGCGAGGTGATCGTCAACGCGGCCAGCGCCTCGTCGACCGACGCCGTCACCGCCCGGGCAGGTACCACCCAGTCGGTCGCCCGCAGTCACGCGCTCGACCTCGCGCCCCCCGGGGAGATCCAGATCCGCACCGGTCCCGCGGTGCACCCGCACATCCTGACCAACGTCGGGGACGTCGATGACGAGGTCGTCGTGTCGGCGACCAGCAACCTCGGGTTCCCCGTCACCGTCCACCGTGACGTCGATGAGGACGGGGCGCTGGACGACGCGGACGTCGCGGTGAACGGGGCCATCGCGCTCACGGCGGGGTCGTCGGTGGCGTTGCTCGTCGTCGTGCACGTACCGGACGGCACCCCTGGCGGCACCGTAGACGTCACGACCGTGCGTGCCAGCAGCCTCGGGGATCCGGACGTCTCCGTCTCCGTCGAGGACAGGACCACCGTCATCGCACCGGCGCTGGTCGTCGCCAAGGACGCGTCCCCGAACCTGTCGACGGCCGCAGGAGCGCAACTGTCGTACACGATCGAGGTGACGAACGACGGGAACGCCCCCGCGACGGACGTCGTCATCACCGATCCCGTCCCCGCCGGCACCCGCTACCTCGCTGGAACGACCGAGCTCGACGGTGCGCCGGTCAGCGACGGGGACGCCGCTGACGGCAACCCTCTGGATGACGCGAACGGTGGCGTGGCGCTCGACGTCCTGGAGCCCGGCGACACCGCGACCGTGCGGTTCCGGGTGGTGGTCGGCGATGAGGTCGTGGCCGGCGCGGCTCTCACCAACGTCGCCTTCGTGACGTCGCCGACGACCGGCACGTTGGCGTCACCCCCCGTCACGATCCCCGTGACGGGATCGGGTTCGCTGGCCGTCGCCAAGGGTGTGGACGTCCCGGGCGTGGTCCCGGTGGGCGCGGAGGTGACGTGGGCCGTCCAGGTCACGAACCTCGATACCGCGGTCGCGGGCGACGTGCTGGTCACCGACCAGTTGCCCGTCGGCGTCGCCTACCTCCCCGGCACGACCACGGTCGACGGTCAGCCGGCGATCGACGTGGATGGCGGGATCGTGGGCGCTGGCCTCCAGATCGGGCCGATGGATCCGGGAGCCACGCGCCTCATCACCTTCCGGACGGTGACCACCGGGGAGGCCGGCCTGATCGAGAACGTGGCGTCCGCCCGGGCTGGGGCGGCAGCCGCGGTCTTCTCGAACGCGGTGCTGATCGGGGTCGAGGGTGCCGGGGTCCCGGGCGCTCCGGTGGAGCCTCTCCCGCAGACCGGCGCCCACGTCGTGCGTACCCTCGGAACGGGAGCGATCCTCTCACTGACCGGTTGGGGGCTGCTGTACCTGGCCCGTCGTGAGGATCCCCCGGAGCCTGTCCCCCCTCGACCCCAGCGGAGACGATGAGCGAGCCCTCCACGATCGCCGGTCCGCTCGGTTCCGGCGTCGTCGTCGTCACCGGGGACGACCGGGCCTCGTACCTGCATGCGGTGCTGTCCCAGCGGATCCAGGGCCGTGAACCGGGCGAGGTCGCGGGCGCGCTGCACCTGGACGGCAAGGGACGGCCGTTGGCCGTGATGGATGTCGTCGTCCTCGAGGACCGCATCCTGCTGATCCTGCCGGACCGCGAGGCTGCTGAGGAGCTCTCGCGCACCCTGGGCGGTCGGACGTTCCTCGCTGACGCGCGCCTCGAACCGCTCGACGTCGAGGTGGTCGCCGTCCGGGATACCGACGCAGGGCCCCCGTCGGGGCGAGCCGTCGTGTCTGAGGATGGCCTCGTCGTCATCGGACGGGACCACGGGTTCGATCTCGTGGGTCCGGCGCCGACGGTCGAGGAGCGACTCGACACGCTGGGTGCTGAGTGGGTGGACCCGGATGAGTTCGACGCGTGGCGCACCGAGCACGGCGTGCCCGCGTGGGGACGGGAGATCCGTGCGCCGCACCTGCCGGAGGAGATGGGGCTGTTGCCCACCCACGTCCACCTGGAGAAGGGCTGTTACCCGGGTCAGGAGGCGGTCGCCCGGATGTGGATGCTCGGTCGGCCCCGTCGGCGTCTCGCCACCGTCCTGGTGGACGGCTCGCAACGACCGGGATGGACGACCGGCAGCGGACGGGCCCAGGTCGAGCTCACCAGCGCCGCGGACCGGAACGGGACCCGGGTCGGGATGGCCTACGTGCCACCTGACGCCGAACCCGGTGACCGGTTCGAGGACGAGGACGGGGCGATCGTCGTCCGGGAGATCGTCGGCGCGGACCGACCCGTCCCGGGCCACGATCCCTCGGTCGAGCGTCGGCGCGACCGGTGAGCCGACCGTCGCGCTCGACCGTCTAGGGTCCGCGCCATGACCGTCACCGACGCGCCGGCCGAGCTGGCCCGCACGTACCTGGCGTCGTTCCTGCCACCGGACCGTGCCGACGCCCTGGCGCGGCGCGCGCTCGACGCGGCGGGCCGGGACGCCGACGTGGTGGAGCTGCTCTCGGTCAGCCACGAGCTCCTCGTCTCCGAGGTGCGACTCACGGATCTCGTCGCGGCTGACGTGCTCGTCGAGGACGTGGGGCTCAACCCGTCGCAAGCGGCTCTCGTGCTCGCGATCGATCAGGACCAGGTCGAAGAGGCCGTGGCCGAGGCCAGAGCGATCGCTGACGAGCTGGCCCTCGATGCCGCGGTCGGCACCCCGCCACCGCCCCCGGATGTGGAGGCGGAACCGGAACCAGAGGCAGAGCCCGAACCGGAACCGGAACCCGAACCGGAACCTGAGGCCGAACCGGAGCCTGAACCCGCCCCCCAGGCCGGACCAGACCCGTCCGAGCCGCGCCCCTCCGAACCGGTCGCCTACGTGTTCGAGACCGAGGCGGCCGAACCGTACGAGCCGACCGCCGAGCCCCTACAGGAGCCACGGTCCCCCCGGCGCATGCGCGCGCTCACGCTCATCGTCGGGTCCCTGATCGTCGCCGCCATCGCGGTGGCGGTGCTCTACCAGGGTGGGACGGGACCGCAGCAGGGTCCCGTCACCTCCTCGACGGTCACCGTGACCTCGGCCGGGACGGCTCTGCCCGCCGAGGACGGCGGACCGGGCCAGAGGCAGGAGACGTTCACCCCGGGCGACGCCGTCGTGTTCTGGTTCGAGTACGAACCGGTCGACGGCGAAGCCCAGGTGGAGCTCGTGCTGAGCCGGAACGGGCAGGAGCTGATCAACCCCGCCTTCCCGCTGCCGGCGCGTCGCACCGACACCCACGTGACGCTCCCTCGCGCCGTGACCGAGGAACCCGGGACCTACACGGTCCGTCTCGTCCGTGACGGACGGACGCTCACCGAACTGAGCTTCGAGGTGGCATCGCAGTAACCTCCGGGCCGTCCCAGACCGAGGGAGCGACGCGTGACCGGCGACATCATCCGACACGACCACCTGGTCGATGTGCTCGTCGAGGTCCCCATGGGGTCACGGAACAAGTACGAGATCGATCACGACGCTGGCCGGTTCCGCCTGGACCGCATGCTCTTCAGCTCCGTCCGCTACCCGGGGGACTACGGCTACATCCCCGAGACCCTGGCCGAGGATGGCGACGCCCTCGACGCCTTGGTCATCCTGGGGGAACCGACCTTCCCGGGGTGCCTGATCACCGGCCGCGTGGTCGGTCTCATGCACATGACGGACGAGAAGGGTCCCGACGCCAAGATCCTGACCGTGCCCGACACCGATCCGCGCTGGCAGCACATCGATGAGCTGGATGACGTCCCCGCCCATCTGCGGGACGAGATCACCCACTTCTTCAGCATCTACAAGGACCTCGAGGAGAAGAAGGTGGACGTGGGGGGCTGGGAGGGTCGAGCCTCAGCGCTGCGTGAGGTCAGGGAGTCCCGACAACGCTTCCTCAGCCAGCGCGAGTAGCGCTCAGCGCGAGCCGAACAGGCGCCGGAAGGTGCTGCGCTTGTCGTCCCCGTCGTCCTTGTCCTTCTTCGGGGCCTCCCTCCGGTCCCCCTGAGCTTCCCTGGGCTCGGGCGGCTCGGGCCGGCGCTCCTGCCCGCCCTGTTCCCGTGTCCCCTCGTCCTCGGACGTCTCCTCGGCGCCGGACTCCGAGCCGCCTCCCGCGAGCCGGCTCAGCTCCCGGAGGAGCTCGGAGACGTCACCACGCTCGACCCGCCGCTCGGCCTCGGGAGCCGCATCGCCATCCGGCGCGGTCGCCGGCGGGGGCTCGTGCTCGACGGTCGGCTCGTCGTCCTGCTCGTCGACCGGCTCGGGGACCGGATCGGGCCGGGGGGCCCGGTCAGGCTCAGGGACCGGTTCGGGTTCGACGTCCGGTTCGGGTTCGGCGGCCGGTTCGGGCTCCTGCGCGACCTCCTCGGGTTCGTCGCCCCCCCCGAGCTCGTTCACGAGCGCCATCAGCTCGTCACGGGCCTCGTGGGAGGTCTCGTCCGGTGCCGCCTCGGCCTCGGCCGGCGGTGGGGGCGGCTCTCGATGCACGTCCTCGACAGGGGCCGGCGCCGGCGGCTCGTCGTGGACACGGGACGTCTCGTCGTCGACGTCGATCGAGGCCGTCC
>JAHWKO010000035.1 GCA_019347855.1 Actinomycetota bacterium | reverse complement strand
TACCGCACCCTGCCCTGGGGCACCCGCCTCAACCGCGCACCACCCGCCGACTGACCCCACCCACCTCAACCGCACGCGCCTCCCCGTTCCGTACCCGCACGCTGTCCTCGCGTGACCGGCTCCGCGTCGCACTCTGTCCGTGCGTGGATGTCGCAGCCTGCGTGGAGGCGTACCCTGGGGCAGCGTCTGGGGCGGCTGCGGCACGCTCACGCGTCCGGACGCTCCGAGCACCCGTCACTCGCCCATCACTCGCCACGTCCATCCAGGAGGCCCCGTGGCCAAGACCAAGAAGTCCAACATCGAGGTCGTCATCCCGGTGGAGCGGCAGAAGGCCGCCCAGGCCGCCGGGAACTACGAGCTGTCCGATCTGCCCGGCAAGCTCGCCGCGCCGGACGCTGCCGTGCGACTCGGTAAGACCGCCAAGCAGGACAAGCCCCTGAAGGGCGTCCGGTCGCTGTCGGCCCTCACCAAGATCCACCCGGGCCAGGTCATCGTGAACTACGGCCGTTCCGAGTCCCGGTGGGCCTCCGAGTACCAGAAGCGACGCGCCGGCAACGCGTCGTTCATGGAGCTGCTGTCCTACGCCAGGCAGATCGTGGGGCTGGACGACGACGGTCAGATCCTGGTGTGCCTGATGGGCCACGCCGGCCAGGGTCCGTGCATCCCCCTGTGGGTCCCACAGGAGGAGGAGGTCACCCTGACCGTCCAGCCGAACGACATCGTGATGCGGTTCGACGACATGTCCTTCGACTGGTGAACCTGGAGGACCACCTCCGGTTCGCCCACGAGCTCGCCGACCTCGCGGACGGCGTGACCCTCCCGGCGTTCCGGGACGGCGTCGAGGTCCAGCGCAAGGCGGACGGGACGGCCGTGACCGAGGCCGACCGCGGGGCGGAACGCGCCATGCGGGCGGCGATCGCGGAGCGGCATCCCGACCACGCCATCCTCGGTGAGGAGGACGGTCGCCAAGGCCCGCAGGACGCGCCGACCTGGATCCTCGACCCGATCGACGGCACGAACAACTTCACCCGCGGGCTGCCCGTCTACGCGACCCTGATCGCTCTGGCGGTGGACCACCGGCCCGTCCTCGGCGTGGTCTCCGCCCCGGCCCTCGGATCGCGCTGGGACGGGATCGTGGGGCAGGGCGCCCGGCAGGACGGTCGGGACATCCGCGTGTCCGAGACCGAGGACCTCGGATCGGCCACCGTCTCGTTCGGAGGCCTCAACTACTTCGACGAGCGCGGTTCCCAGGCGATCGTCGATCGGATCGCCAGGAACAGCCGCCGGCAACGCGGTTTCGGCGACTTCTGGCAGCACTGCCTGGTGGCGTCGGGGGCGATCGATGTCGCGGTCGAGGCCCACGTCAGCCGGTGGGACCTCGCAGCCGTGAAGGCGGTGGTCGAGGCCGCAGGCGGACGTCTCACCTCGCTCGAGGGTGAGGACACCGATGACGGAGGCAGCGCGCTGACGTCGAACGGGGTCCTCCACGATCCCCTGCTGGAGCTCATCCACAGGTGAGGTACGGCGCCTCCGGGGCAACGTCACACCCCGGGAGTACCCTCCGTCGTGATGGATCTCGAACTGATCGCCCCCGACCCGCCCGGCACGTACGACGAGCTGGAACCGGAGCATCCGCCACTGATCGACGAGCACGGCCGGGTCCGACTGTCGTTCTCGCGTGTGGACACCTACCGGACGTGCCCGGCGCAGTTCCGGTTCGGGTACGTCGACGGTATCCCGGGCGAGCCCAGCCCGTACCTCTCGTTCGGCAGCTCGATCCACGCAGCGCTCGAGCGGCTCTACGACCGCAAGCTGCCCGACGTCCCCTCCGAGGACGACCTCCTGGGCTTCCTCTACGAGTGCTGGGACTCGAGCGGGTTCCTCCACATGGACCGCGACGAGCAGCTGTCCTGGTACCGCCACGCCCAGGAGGTGCTGCGGCGGTTCCACCGACGCGAGGCCCCGACCTTCCGGCTGCCTGCCGACGTCGAGAAGTGGTTCGAGCTGCCCGTCGACGACGTCGCGCTCGTGGTCGGCTCGATCGACCGGGTCGACGTCGACGAGGACGGCGCGTTCGAGATCATCGACTACAAGACCAGTAAACGGGTGCGTGACCGCGACCAGGTCCGCAAGTCGATGCAGCTCGCGATCTACGCGCTGGCTTGTGAGCACCTGTACGGACAGCTGCCGAAGGCGGTGACCCTCGACTTCGTCGTCGCGGGAGTGCAGGTCCGCGTCGAGACCGACGAGATGGACCTCGACGGCACACGCGCGACCATCACCGAGGTCGCCCGGTCGATCCGTGACGAGCGCTACGACCCGACACCGAACCGGCTCTGCGGCTGGTGCGACTACCGAGCGATCTGTCCCGCCTGGGACGGTGACGGTCCCGAGGTGCTCGGACCGGCCGTCGAGGAGCTCGAACGGCTGCGCCGGCGTGTCCGGCGGGACGTGCGGACCCTCCGGCAGCTCGAGGACGGTGTCGCCCGACTTCAGCAGGGCCTCGCTGCCGACTCACCGGACGTCGGCTGACCCCGCGACCGGGCTAGTCTCCGGCCCGACCGACGTGAGGGGCCAGGATGGCGGAACGCGCGAGCGAAGAACGGCTGATCGACGCACCGGCCGACCGCATCATGGAGGTGATCGTCGACTACGAGTCGTACCCGGACTGGGCGGACAACATCCGGGAGGTCGAGGTCCGCCAGACCGACGACGAGGGCCGCGGGACCGTGGTCTGGTACCGCGTCGACGCCCGGGTCATGGAGATCACCTACTCGCTGGCGTACGAGTACCCGAACGAGCACCGTCTGACCTGGACCCTCCACGAGGCCGACCAGCTCAACGCACTCGACGGCGAGTACCTCCTGGAGCCCGTCGATGACGGCACCCGCGTCCAGTACACGCTCGAGGTCGACCTGGCGATCCCGGTTCCGGGGTTCCTGAAGAAGCGCGCCGCCAAGCAGATCATGGAGACCAGCCTCGGCGAGCTGAAGAACCGGGTCGAATCCTCCTCCTGAAGCAGGTCCAGCCGGCCGGTAGCGTCGTGCGCCCCGACGGAGGTGGCGCGGTGGCGCGCGTGGGTCGAGACGAGGTCGAAGCGGCCTACTTCGCGCTGCTGCGTGCACGCGAAGAGGTCCAGGAGCTGCGCAGGTACCAGGAGTACCTCGAACGCGAACAGCTGCGCCTGCGTCGCTTCGTCGCCGACGGCGATGCGCTAGACGCCCACGTGGACGCCAAGCTCCGCCGTCGCGGGCTCGGACACACCGACGAGGCGCTGAACGAGGCGATCAGACGGCGTCACGAGGTCATCGACGCGGAGGTGAACCGGCTCCCCGACCGGATCGAAGCGGCGGAAGCCTTCGTCCAGGAGGCCGAACGCGAGCATGCTCGCCTGAAGGCCGGTTGAGGTGTACCGGGACGACCCGCTCGCGGACGAGCAGGAGCTGCGCGCGATCGTCGGTGATAGGGCCGTGGACGAGCTGCTGGGCTCCGACGATCAGGGTCCGCGGACGGCCTTCGACGTCGCGGTCGAGGTGCTCCGGGTCCTGCAGGGATGGGTCGATGATGACGAGGCGGGGGACTGGTTCAGGACCCCTCAGGCCAGGCTGGACGGTCGGACGCCGGTCAGGGCGCTCGTGGACGGTGACGTCGACGAGGCTCGCGATGCGGCTAGGAGCTGGGCAGCGGCGCAGGCCTGACCCGCGCAGGTTCGCCCCCGACCATCCGACCGGGACGCCGCCGTCACCTCGTACCATGGGTGCAGACCTCCACGACCCCCGATCGACGGAAGGATCTCTCCATGCCAGAAGGCCGCGTCAAGAACTTCGACGAGGACCGCAACTACGGCTTCATCCAGCCGCTCGACGGCAGCCGTGACGTGTTCGTCCACGGATCCACGGTCGAGGCCGACGAGCCGCTGCGCGCCGGCGACGTGGTGTCGTTCGAGCTCGAGGATGGCGATGACGGTCCCGAAGCCAGCGATGTCACCGTCGTGGAGCGTGCCCCGGAGGACAACCCCACGGGCCGCGTCGTGCACGTGGGCGCACCACCCCCCACCTGGGACGAACTCGAGGAGCAGCAGCGACAGCGACGTCAGTCCCACAAGCAGCGCCGCCGCCGCCGCTGACGCCCGATCGGTACTACCCTCGAGCGTCGTGATGGAGGCGCCTGTCCTTTCCGGTCCGTCCATCGCACCCGTGCGCGAGGACGAGACGGATGTCGAGGACGATGTCCGCCCTGACGGACCCTGGGACGTCATCGTCTGGGACGACCCCGTGAACCTGATGTCGTACGTCGTGTACGTGTTCCGCAAGATCTTCGGGTTCACCGAGCCGGTCGCACGCAAGCTCATGCTCGACGTCCACCACAAGGGCAAGGCGCTGGTCGCTAGCGAGCCGCGGGAGATGGCCGAGATGCACGTCAAGCAGCTGCACTCGCACGGCCTGCAGGCGACCATGCAGCGTTCCCAGTGAGCGCCGCGACGGAGGAGCGGTGCGAGAGTCGCTGTCTTAGGCCTCCTGAGACTGCGACGGAGGAGGACCCGTGAGCGCCGCGACGGAGGAGCGGTGCGAGAGTCCCTGTCTTAGGCCTCCTGAGACTGCGACGGAGGAGAGCCAGTGAGTCCGCGGGTGAAGCGCACGGGCGACCATGTGCGTGTGGAGCTCGAGGACTTCGAACTGGAGCTGCTCCGCTCCCTCCCCGAGGAGGTCCGGCAGCTGCTCACGACCGGGGACAGTGACGATCCCGCGTTCTCACGTCTGTTCCCCGCGTGTGTCACCGGCAACGCGAACGAGGACGATGAGGTCCGGCGCCTTATCCACGACGACGTCCTGCGGGAGCGACTGGACGGCCTCGACGCCGTCGCCGAGGTGTTGGAACGCGCGGAGCCGCACCGAGGACGTCACCGGGTCGACCTCGACGACGAGGAGGCCGCGCTCCTGCTCGGCGTCCTGAACGACGTGCGTCTGACCCTGGGGTCCCGGGTCGGCATCGAACACCTCGAACGCGACGACATCGACGATGACCACCCGGCGATGCCCGCGCTCGCGGTCATGGATCACCTCGCGTGGATCCAGGAATCGCTGATCCGCGCGCTCGACCCGCCCAGCGTCCAGTAGGAGCACACGTGGAGATCGGCGTCGGCGTCAGCGAGGACCTGCCGATGGGGACCCACGTCGACCTCGCCCAGGAGGTCGAGGACGCCGGGTTCGCCAGCCTGTGGACGAACGAGGCACGCGGACGGGACGCCCTGCTCGTCTGCCAGGCCTGGGGGACGGCCACGACACGTCTGCGTCCGGCCGTCGGGGTCCTCCCCATCTGGACCCGCTCACCCGCGCAGATCGCGATGGCAGCCGCCACCCTCCAGGACGCGACCGACGGCCGCTTCATCCTCGGCCTCGGCGTCAGCCACCCCGCGACGATGGATCCCTGGCACGGCGCCACGTACCGGCAGCCGTTGACCGCCGCACGCGAGATGATCGAGATCATCCGCACGATCGGGGCGGGGGAGCGCACCGACCACCAGGGCGACGTGTTCTCCTCGCGCGCGTTCCAGCTCCAGCTCGATCCGCTGCCGCGCCCCGGGACCGTGTACCTCGCGGCCATGGGACCGAGGATGCTCGAGCTGGCTGGAACGCTCTCGGACGGGGTCCTCCTCAACTGGTCGACCCCCGAGGAGATCGGTCGCGCTGCAGCCGCCGTAAGAGGCGCCGCCACCCGGGCCGAGCGGGGCCGCGCCCAGACGGAGGTGGACGTCGCGGCCTACGTCCGGGTGGCGGTGGACGAGGACCGGATCGCCGCTCGCGACGCCCTCGCGACCGAGGTGTCCCGGTACTGCGCGCTCCCCGCCTACGCGGAGCACTTCGGTCGCCAGGGGTTCGCCAACACGGTCGGCGCCATCAAGGACGCCTACCGGACGGGCGGTGCCGAGGCCGCGGTGGCGGCGGTCCCGGAGGGCATGCTCCGACGGCTCGGTTGGTACGGCACGCCGGACGACCTGCCGACCGCGGCGTTCGCCCGGTACGCCGCCGCCGGGTTGAAGCACCTGATCGCGCGGGTGGTCGTCGTCGGCGACGACGCCGTTGCATCGGTCCGGACCGTCATCGGTGCGCTCGCGGGTCTGCCCGTGCTCACCGCCTGAACCGGCGCACCCGTTGGCGGACGTCGTCCACGAGACCCTGGAGCTCGGGCACGTCGAGCAGGTACGAGGCCAGCAGGTACGCGGCGCCTGCGGCGAGGACCGCGATCGGGCCGGCCAGGAGCGGATGCAGGCCAGCCACCAGCGGACGGACGCCCAGCGCGACGACCAGTGCAGCCGCCCCCGAGAGCAGCAACGTGCCCAGGTGGCCGCCGGCGAAACGCACGCGTCCGATCCGCGTGCCCACGCGGCGGCGGAGCAGGTGGAACTCGAGCCACGAGGCGAGCCCAGCTGCCAGCGACAACCCAGCGGCCCCCAGGTGCTCGGCCTGCTCGGACACATCCAACCCGCGGGACGGCACTGGGCCGAACGCCGGTAGTTCACCGACGAGGTCGAAACCACCCGGGACGGCGACGAACCGGTCGAGCTGGAACATGAGCGCGACCCCGAGGACCGCCGACACCGCGACCCTCGCCCCTGCGATGACCGCCGGTCCCTTGGCGTCCCCGATCCCGTACAGGGCCGACTGCAACAACCTGGAGCCCGTGCTCGCCAGGAGCCCCACGGCGTACCCGGCCAGCACGACCCAGACCTGGACCGTGACCACGCGGTCGAACTGCCCGGTCTGATACAGGGCACCGACGATCAGGTCCCCGATCACCAGGTACCCGATCACGGTGGGCACGACGAAGAACGCCACGCGAGACAGGCCCTCGTCCAGCCGGTCGACCAACCGGTCCCGTTGCTTCGCGCCCATGCTGGACAGCTCCGGCAGCTCGGCCGCGGCCACGGACATGCCGAACAAGCTGATCGGCAGCACGTAGAGCACCTGCCCGTACCGCAACGCCGCCAGCGCGCCCGTCGCCAGGAAGCTGGCGAGCGCCACGTCCAGGTAGGCGGATAGCTGCACGACCCCACGACCACCGACCACGGGACCGAACGCGCGGATCGTCTGACGCACGCCCCGGAGGTCGGTCCGCAGACTCGGGCGGAGCCCACGCGTGATGCGCAGGACCGCCGGGAGCTGTACGAGGAACTGGAGCACACCGCCCACAACCGTTCCCCACGCGAGCCACATGATCAGCGTGTCCTGTGCGGCACGGTCGGGCCCTGCCGTCGCGAACTCGTCGGCGAGGATCGTCGTCCCGACCCCGACCAGCACGGCGATCTGCGTCACGTTGAGCAGCACGGGAGCGACGTACGACAGGAAGAACCGACGGTGGCTGTTCAGGACGCCGAGGCACCAGGCGGAGAGCACCAGGAACCCCATAGCAGGCAGCATGATCCGGACGAGTGGGACGGTGAGCTCGAACGTCTCCTTGGGGAGCCCCCAGGCGATCGCCCGGGTCAGCGGTCGTGCGAAGACGATGCCGACCACGCTCAGGGCGCCGACCGTCGCCGTGAGCAGGCCGGCGATCGCGCCGGCCACCCGGCCCGCCTCCTCCTCGCGTCCCTCCGAGAGCAACCTGCTGTAGACCGGGATGAACGACGCGGACAGCACGCCCTCGCCGAGCAGGTTCTGGAGCAGGTTGGGGATCTTGAACGCGGCCCCGAACGCGTCCGCGGCGATGCCGGTGGCGAAGAAGTGGGCGATCGCACGCTCGCGGATCAGCCCGGTCGCGCGCGAGAGCAGGATCCCGGTCGCGACCAGCGCGGAGTTCCGCCGAGAGCCGCTCGCGGCCAGCTCGGTCGGCGGGGTCTCGTCCTCAGGCTGTACGTCCGACACCCGGCGAGCCTCCCGGTCCGGCCTGGGCGCCCGCATCGTACGGGCGCGGCGACCCCCCTCTCCGGACGTGCCGCGTACCGTGAGGCTTGACCACCGGTGCCGTCCCCCAGAGGTCCCGTCCGTGCGCGAGCCGCGTTTCGAGCTCGACCCGACGCCGTTCGACGAGGGCTTCGTCGACGACGTCGTCGCTCTGTGGACGGACGTCTCGAACGCCGGTGGCGCGGTCGGCTTCGTCCCCCCGGTGCAGCCCGCAGACGTCGAACCGCTCGCACGCGCGACCCTCCGCGCTGTTGAGGAGGGCCCCGATCACCTGGTCACGGCCCGGGTCGACGGGGGCCTGGCCGGCCTCGCGTTCCTGGTCCACCGGCCCGGGGCCCTGTTCCGCCACTGGGCGACCGTCAAGCGCCTCCAGGTGCACCCGCATCGCCAGGGCACCGGCCTGGGAGGACGGCTGCTCGTCGCGGTGCACGACGCCGCCAGGTCCCTGGGGCTGGAGCACGTGCGCCTGTCGGTGCGCGGCGGGACCGGCACGGAGGGGTTCTACCTGCAGTACGGGTGGGAGGAGATCGTCCGGATCCCCCGGTCGATCCGGGTGGCCGATGACGACATCCGCGACGAGCTGTGGTTGATCCGCTGGCTCTGATCAGCGCCAGCGATCGGGGCGGTCGCGCAGGCCCTCGGAGCCGACCGTGTCGCACCAGTTCAGGAACCGCTCGCGCGGCACCCCGTCCCAACGGAGATCCTCCAGCTCCTGTGGGAGAGGAACGTCGGACACCAACGTGGCGAGGCGCCGGTACAGCAGGGCGTCCTCCATGCGCTCATGGAGCGTGCCTGCGAGCCGTTCCGCACCCCGCACGGACACCTCCCAGCGGGCACCGAGCCGCGGCACCTCCTCGAGGTGGCCGTACCGGCTGAGCAGGGCCGAGGAGGTCTTCTCTCCGAACCCTGGCAGGCCGGGGATCCCGTCGGCCGTATCACCGACGAGCGCGAGGTAGTCGGGAACGCTCTCCGGAGCGATCCCGCGACGTTCACGGAACGCCGCCTCGTCGATGACCACGTCGTTGCGTCGATCGAGCTGCACGATCCGATCGCCGTCCAGGCACTGGCCGAGGTCCTTGTCGGGCGTGCAGACCACGACCTGCTCGACCAGATCCCGGAAGCGCACGGCAGCTGTCGCCAGCGCGTCGTCGGCCTCGTACTCGTCCATCGACCAGACGACGACCCCGAGCGCGTCGACGGCTTCCTCGACACGGTCGAACTGCGCGAGGAGCTCCTGGGGGACACCGCTCTCGTCCTTGTAGCCGTCGAAGAGATCGTTGCGGAACGAGCGGATCGGGTTGTCGAACGCGACCGCCAGGTGGGTGACCTCGCCCGATGAGATCAGCGCCAGCAGCGAGGAAACCAGGCCGATGGTGGCCTTGACGTCGCGCCCCTGCGGATCCGTCCGGTCGGGTCTGGGGGAGTAGTGCGCACGGAAGAGCTCGTAGGTCCCGTCGACCAGGTGAACACGCATGGAGGCGACGCTACCGGCGTCCCATACAGCTCGGGGTGAGCCTCCCACCGCGGTCGCCTAGGGTCACGTGCGGACTAGGACGACCGCCAGGGCCGGTCCGTGATGGAAGGAGTGACCGTGGACTTCCGGGACACCCCCGAGGAAGCGGAGTACCGCGCCGAGGTGGTCGACTGGCTCGAGTCGACCCTGCCGGACCTCCCCGGTGCCCCAGAGGGCGACCACGAGGCCCGGGTCGAGAACGCCCGCTGGTGGCAGGAGAAGATGTACGAAGGAGGTTGGGCGGGCATCACCTGGCCCGAGGAGTACGGCGGACGGGGACTCACGATCGTCCACGAAGCGATCTTCAACGAGGAGTCCGCGAAGCGGGACGCGCCCACGCCGATCAACCTGCTGGGCAACATCCTCGCCGGCCCCACGATCCTCGTCCACGGCACCGACGAGCAGAAGGAGCGCTTCCTCCCGAAGATCCTGTCGGGGGAGGAGGTCTGGTGCCAGGGCTTCAGCGAGCCGGCAGCGGGATCCGACCTGGCGGGCCTGCAGAGCCGGGCGACCGAGGCCGAGGGCGGTTGGGTCGTGAGCGGTCAGAAGGTGTGGACGTCGTACGCCCACGCCGCCGACCGGTGCATGCTGCTCGCGCGCACCTCCTCCCGCGACGAGAGCGGTTCCAAACACGTCGGCATCACCTACTTCCTCGCGTCGATGGAGGACATCGAGGTCCGCCCGCTGGTCATGATCAACGGTGCCGCGGATTTCAACGAGATGTTCATGTCCGACGTGTTCGTGTCCGAGGACGAGGTCCTCGGAGACGTCGGGGATGGGTGGAAGGTCGCGCTCACGACGCTCGCGTTCGAACGGGGATCGCTCGCGTTCACCCTCACCGCGACCGCCCGGCGGGCCTACCGCAGCCTCCTGGAGCACGCGACGGCCAGCGGAGCGATGGACGATCCGGTGATCCGCGATCGGCTCGCCGGGTTCTACGCCGAGGTCGAGGCCCTGCGCATCGGGACCGTCCGCCAGATGTCGGCGGTGTCCGCAGGCAAGGCGCCCGGGGCCGAGGGGTCCGCGTTGAAGTTCGCCTGGGCCCGGACGATGCAGGCCATCACGCGCACGGCCGTCCAGCTGAGCGGGACCGACGGGGTCGCGCTGGACTCCGAGACCTCGCGACGGTGGGCGAACGGGTACCTGCGCGCACGCGGGAACTCCGTCGAGGGCGGCACCGACGAGATCCAGCTGTCGATCATCGCTGAGCGGGTGCTGGGCCTGCCCCGCTCCCGGTAGAGGAGGAACCATGCGCGCGACCTTCACGGACGAGCAGGAGACGCTCGCGGACACCGCCAGGGATCTCGGCGAAGGCGGCCGGGAGGCCGCCCGAGCCCTGCTCGAGTCCGGCTCCACGCCGGACCAACCGACCGCGAGCCTGTTCAGCGGCTTCGCGGGGCTCGCCGTCCCCGAGGATGTGGGCGGGATGGGCGGCGACCTGGTCGACCTCGCCATCGTGCTCGAGCGGCTGGGTCGGCAGGTGACCCCCACGGCGTGGGTAGCCCACGTCCTGGCCGTCCAGACCGCGCGGGGCGCCGGTCTCGACGTCTCGGCAGCAGCGGCAGGCGCGACGCGGTGGGCCCTCGCCGTCGAGGAGTCCGGCCGCGACTGGGGTGCGTGGGAGACCTCGATCCAGGACGGTCGTTTGGCCGGGACCAAGGACGACGTACGCGATGGCGCTGAGGCTGACGCTGCAGTGGTCGTCACCGCCGACGGCACCGTGGCCCTCGCGACCCCCGTGGAACGGACCCCGAGGGACGCGGTGGACGCCACCCGCCCCCTGGCTAGCCTGTCGTTCGACGGTGAACCTGACGCCACCGGCGAGGGCGGCACGGACGTCCTGCAGCGCGCGACCACGGCCCTGGCTGCCGAGCTCGCTGGCGTGGGGCGTGGCGCGGTCGACCTCGCGGTCGGCTTCGCGAAGCAGCGGGAGCAGTTCGGTCAGCCCGTGGGACGGTTCCAGGGCGTGGCTCACCAGCTGGCCGAGGCGTGGACCGGGGTCGAGCTCGCGTGGAGCCTGGCGCTGTACGCAGCCTGGGCGGTCGGAGCCGAGGATCCGGACGCCACGCGAGCCGTCCACGCGGCCAAGTCGAAGGCGGGGGAGGCGGCGATCCACGCAGCGGAGCGAGGCACCCAGGTGCACGGCGGCATCGGTATCACCTGGGAAGCCGACCCACACCTGTACCTGCGGCGAGCGCTGGCCAGCGATGCGTGGCTGGGTTCGGCCAGGGTCCACCGCGGGCTCCTGAGCGACCATCTGGGGGACTGACCGGCGACGGCACGGGTTACCCTCTCCGCCGTGACCCGCGGACGACCACCCACCGAGCCCGGTTCCGACGCTCCCCCCGTCGTGCCGCTGGCGCCTCCACCCCGGCCGGTCCCGCCACCCGCTTGGCGGTTCCCTGATCCGCGGACCGCGGACCAGGACGGCGTGGTCGGCGTCGGGGCCGACCTGGAGCCCTCCACGCTCGTGTACGCCTACCGGCACGGCATCTTCCCCTGGCCCCACCCGGGGATGCCCCTGCCGTGGTTCTCACCGGATCCACGCGGGGTGCTCACGCCGGGGACGCTGCACGTCTCACGATCGACACGCCGAACCCTGCGGCGCTCGGGATGGACGACGACCGTCGACCGCGCCTTCCGGGACGTCGTACGCGCCTGCGCGACACCTCGGGACGAGGACGCTGACACCTGGATCACCGACGAGATGGCCCGGGCCTACGGCGTGCTCCACGACCTCGGCTGGGCCCACAGCGTCGAGGTCTGGGACGGTGCCGAGCTGGTCGGCGGCCTGTACGGGGTACAGGTCGGGGGCGCGTTCACCGGCGAGTCGATGTTCCACAGCCGTGATGATGCGTCCAAGGTGGCACTGATCGAGCTCGTCCGACGGTTCACCGCCACGGGCGGCACCTTCGTCGACGTCCAGCTCACGACCCGTCACCTGTCGTCGATGGGCGCCCGCGACGTCCCACGTGCTCGGTTCCTCACCATGCTGGAACGCGTCGGCGACCACGACATCCGCCTGTCGCTCGCCGAGGAGCCCATCGACCGACTCGTGGACCACCGGTGACGAGGATCGCGGCCCAGATACGGCGCTCCGCCACCGTCCCCGCCGGTCGGGACCGGGTCTGGGAGGAGCTCGAGGACGTCTCGGTGCTGCACCGCCTGATGCCTGACGTGGCGGACTACCGGCCCGTTGACCACGGCTGGCACTGGGAGCTCCAAGGGCGACGGGTCATGGGCTACCACCTCCAACCGAGGTTCACGGTCGCGTACGAACCCGAGCCACCCGAGCGACTGCGGTTCGTGCACGTCGAGGGCGGCCCTGACGACACCGCGGACTCGCACGGCGCGTTCGAGCTGCGCCCGGTGGACAGCGAGCACACGGAGGTGACCGTCGAGCTCGCGGTCGTCCTCGACCTGAACGTGCCCTCACTCCTGCATGGCGTGGTGCGCGAGATCCTCCGTGACGAGGTCGGGAACCTCGCCGAGGGGTTCCTCGACAACCTGCGGGCAGCGGTACGCTCCTGAGGCGGCCTCCTGCCGCATCCGTTCGTTCTCCGGAGGGTGCCTCCATGACCGACCACGCCTCGAACGACCACGACTACCGGGTCGCGGATACCGATCTGGCCGGCTGGGGCCGGCGCGAGATCGGGATCGCGGAGAAGGAGATGCCGGGGCTGATGGCGCTGCGGGAGCGCTACGACGGCAAGCGTCCGTTGGAGGGGGCCCGGATCGCGGGGTGTCTGCACATGACGGTGCAGACGGCGGTGCTGATCGAGACGTTGCAGTCGCTGGGGGCCCAGGTGCGTTGGGCGTCGTGCAACATCTTCTCGACCCAGGACCAGGCTGCGGCGGCGGTCGCTGCGGCTGGCACGCCGGTGTTCGCCTGGAAGGGTGAGACCGAGGAGGAGTACTGGTGGTGTATCGACCAAACGCTGGTCTGGCCGGACGGAACGGGTCCGAACCTGCTGCTGGACGATGGCGGTGATCTGACCGCGGTCGTGCTGGACGATCACGAGGAGCTGCACCCGGAGATCCTGGGCGTGTCCGAGGAGACCACGACCGGGGTCCACGCGCTGCATCGGCGGCAGCGTGAGGGGACGCTGCGCTTCCCGGCGATCAACGTCAACGATTCGGTCACCAAGTCCAAGTTCGACAACCTCTACGGCTGCCGGGAGTCGCTGGTCGACGGGATCAAGCGGGCCACCGACGTCATGATCGCCGGGAAGACCGCGGTGGTCGCCGGGTTCGGTGAGGTCGGCAAGGGCTCCGCGCAGTCGCTGCGCGGGCTGGGTGCGCAGGTCTGGATCACCGAGATCGATCCGATCTGCGCGCTGCAGGCGGCGATGGAGGGCTACCAGGTCGTCACCATGGAGGAGGCCGCCCCGGTCGCCGACATCTTCGTGACCGCCACCGGATGCAAGGACGTGATCACCGTCGACCACGTCCTGCAGATGAAGGACCAGGCGATCGTGTGCAACATCGGCCACTTCGACACCGAGATCCAGGTCGAGCCGCTGCGTCAGTACGAGTGGGAGAACGTCAAGCCGCAGGTCGACCTGATCCACCTGCCCAACGGCCGCTCGATCATCCTGCTCGCCGAGGGTCGGCTGGTGAACCTCGGGTGCGCCACCGGCCACCCGTCGTTCGTGATGTCCAACTCGTTCACCAACCAGGTGCTCGCCCAGCTCGAGCTGTGGATGAACCACGACGCCTACAAGGACGAGGTCTACGTCCTGCCCAAGGAGCTCGACGAGGAGGTCGCCCGCCTGCACCTCGGCAAGGTCGGCGCGCAGCTGACCGAGCTCACCGACGAGCAGGCCGAGTACCTCGGCGTCCCCAAGCACGGTCCCTACAAGCGGGACGATTACAGGTACTGATCAGCTCGTTGGCCTGTCGCGGGTCGGCCGGCCGGTGCCGGGACCCTCGCGACGGAGGCGAGCGCAGCGATGCCGACCGAGCGCGAGGAGGGAGCGAAGCGTTCCCTCCGGTGGTCCCGGCACCGACCGGCCGGCCCGCGGCCTCCGTGCAGGCGCAGTGTGCGGAGAGCGCACGGGTTGACGCTGGGTGTGGGGTTCTGGACACTGCGTGGGACTCAAGGTCGGGCGGGGGAGTGACGACACACCATCTGAGTGGCTATCGTTGTCTACTGTTGACACCGTGAGCACGTGTGGTCACGGCAACGCGGGGGCCGAAGGACGTGCCGGTCGAGAGCCGGCCGGGGAAGCGGGTGGCGGATGATCACGGGACTCGTCCAGGTGCGAGGCAGGGGCGCACGGCGCCCCACGGCTCGTCGGACCTCACAGCTCGTCGCGGTCATCGCGGTGCTGGCGGTGCTCGGGGCGGGCACCCAGCTGGTGCTCGCGCAGGACGGCGACGGTGAGGGAGCGAGCGCCGAGGACCTGGTCCAGCGTCTGGTCGAGATCGAGGATCAGGTCGCGGGCGTGCCGTTCCTGCCGGACGTCACCGTGCAACCTGAGACCACCTGGGGCGTGATCAACGGGGACTTCGTCGGCGCTCGCGTGCTCCTCGACGAGGTCGCGGACGACCTGGACTCGCTGGTGAACGACGCCTCGGACGCAGACGGTGAGGTCGCCGAGGCCGTAGAGACGGTCGCGAACTCCTACCGGACGATGCGCGAGGGCTACGGCTACCTCGCCGCGTACGAGCAGGCGGGCCTCGGCGTCGAGCCCCCACCCGCCGAGGACGAGGGTGACACACCGCCTGCCGCCGCCGAGTCAGGCGACGACGAACCTCGGGGCCAGGCGGAGGTCGGCCTCGGGCTGCTCCTCGAAGCCCTGGCCGGCTTCGCGGACGGGTACGACATCCTCCGCAACGTCGACGAGGCCGCGGACGCCCGCTCGCTCTTCGAGGTCCGCTACAGCGAGACCCAGCAGGCGGCGCAGACCGAGGCGCTCGACGTCCGGACCGCACTGTCCTACCCGGTCGTGAACCTGCTGGTCGCGGTCGACCGGTTCGATCCGCAGTTCGGGGGTGAACCACCGGCCCAGGTCGTCCGGTACGCCTGTGTCGACCGCGGGCCGTACCTCGAGGACCGCTCCGAGGGCAACGTGCCCGACCTGCCGATGCCCGAGGGCGAGCAGGCGGAGCTGCCGATCCCCGACTGCCCGAACCTCAACAACGGCAACGAGACCCGCCTGATGCAGCCAGGCGCTGACAGCAACTGACAGGAGGCGCCGGGCGACCCGGTCCACCCGGCGCCTGAGGTAGCGTCTCGGGCCCTGCGACGTCAGTGACCCCCGAGGATCCATGAGCCAGTCCAACGACGCCCCCGAGCGCCGTGAGGATCGCCAGCGGACCTGGAGCCAGTCGGACCGGTTCGTCCCAGAACGGTTCGTCCAGCCGGTCCTGCGGTTCATGCGGACCGAGGCGTCCGGCGGGATCCTGATGCTCGTGGCCGCACTGGCCGCACTGCTCTGGGCCAACTCGGCCTTCGGCGACTCCTACACGAGCTTCTGGGACACCCAGCTCAACATCGAGATCCCGGGGGTGCTGCACCTCGAGCACACGCTCCAGGAGTGGGTCAACGACGCGCTCATGGTCATCTTCTTCTTCGTCGTCGGCCTCGAGATCAAACGGGAGCTCGTGATCGGCGAGCTGTCCGACCCCCGCGAAGCCGTCATGCCGGCGGTCGCGGCGGTCGGCGGCATGGTCGTGCCAGCCCTCATCTACCTGCTGTTCGCCGGGGGCACCGAGGCGTCCCACGGATGGGGCATCCCGATGGCCACCGACATCGCGTTCGCGGTGGGCGTCATCTCACTCGTGGGCTCGCGGGTGCCGATCGGAGCCAAACTGTTCCTGCTCGCGCTCGCGATCGTCGACGACATCGGCGCGATCCTGGTGATCGCGGTGTTCTACACCGACGACCTGGCCCTCGGCTGGCTCGCTGTGGCCGCGGTCGCGCTCGTGGCGATCGTCGCGATGAAGCGCATGGCCGTTCGTTCCATGGCGCTGTACGTCATCGGCGGGACGGTCGTCTGGTTCGCGTTCCTCGAGTCCGGCGTCCACGCGACGATCGCGGGCGTCATCCTCGCGCTCCTGACGCCCGCCCGCCCGTTCTACCTGCCGGACGACTTCGCCGATGCGGCGCGCTCACTGGTCGACAAGGTCGACGAGTACGCGGGGGACCCGCACCTGCCCGAGGACCGCCACACGCGGGATCGCATCCAATCGCTGCTCCAGGACGTGTCCCGTCTGAGCACGGAGACCGTGGCTCCCCTGGACCGGCTCGAGCACCGCCTCGAACCGTGGAGCAGCTTCCTCGTGGTGCCGATCTTCGCGTTCGCCAACGCCGGTGTCCGCATCTCCGGCGACGCGATCTCCGGGGCGCTGGGCAACCCGGTCCTGCTCGGCGTCGCGGTCGGCCTCCTCGCCGGCAAGGTCGTCGGCGTCACCGGCGCGACCTGGATCGCGGTCGAGCTCGGGCTCGGCCGACTACCGCGGAACACCACCTGGCGGCACATCATCGGATTGGGCCTCATGGCCGCCATCGGGTTCACCGTCGCGCTCTTCGTGACGGCGCTCGCCTTCGAGGACCCCACGTTCACCGACAGCGCGAAGATCGGGATCTTCATCGCGTCGTTGATCGCCGGCGTGAGCGGCTTCCTGTGGCTGCGCGCGATCCCGGAACCCGGGGACGATGCCGAAGAGGACCTCCGCGAGGCGGACGCTGGCACCGCTCCGGCCTGAGCTCAGGCCGTGAGCGCGGCTGCCAAGCGGTCCAGGCCCTCTTCCAGCGCCTCGTCGGAGATCGCGTAGCTGATCCGCACGCAACCTGGGGCGCCGAACCCCTCACCGGGCACGAGAGCGACCTTCACGGCGTCAAGCAGAGCGGCGGCGAGGGCCAACGTCGTCTCCACCCGGACACCGCCGATGGTCCGGCCGAGGACGGAGCTGACGTCCGGGAAGGCGTAGAACGCGCCCCGCGGCTCGGGACACACGACCCCCGGGATCGCCCGTAGCCGGTCCACGGCGAACTTCCGGCGGCGATCGAAGGCCTCCCGCATCGTCGCCACGACGTCCTGTGGTCCGGTCAGCGCCTCGATAGCCGCGGCCTGAGCGACGTTCGACACGTTGCTCGACAGGTGGCTCTGGACCCTCGTGGCGGCGCCGATCAGGTCCGCTGGTCCCATCGCCCATCCGACACGCCACCCGGTCATCGCGTAGGTCTTGGCGACCCCGTTGACCACCACGCAGCGGTCCTGCAGGTCGGGGACCAGCACCGGCATCGAACTGAACTCCGCATCCCCGTAGACCAGGTGCTCGTAGATCTCGTCGGTCACGACCCACAGGCCGTTGTCGGCCGCCCAGCGACCGATCGCCTCGACCACCTGGGGCTCGTAGACGGTGCCGGTGGGGTTCGACGGGGACACGAACAGCAGTGCCTTCGTCCGGTCGGTCAGGGCGCGATCGAGCTGCTCCACCGAGGTCGTGAAGTCGTCCTCGACGGAGGTCGACACCACCACGGGCTGCCCGCCGGCGAGCCGGATCTGCTCCGGGTAGCTCACCCAGTAGGGCGCCGGGACCAGCACCTCGTCACCTGGATCGATCAGCGCCTGGAACACCTCGTAGAGGGCCTGCTTGCCACCGTTGGTGATCAGCACCTGCGACGAGGTGACGTCGTAGCCGGAGTCCCGCCGGGTCTTGTCCGCGACGGCTTCGCGTAGCTCGGGGAGGCCAGCCGCTGGCGTGTAGCCGTGCATCCGCGGATCCGCCGCGGCACGTCGGGCGGCCTCGACGATGTGCGGGGCAGTGGGGAAGTCCGGTTCGCCAGCGCCGAACCCGATCACGTCCTCGCCGGCCGCCCGCATGGCCTTCGCCTTCTGGCTCACGGCCAACGTCGCGGACGGCTCGATACGCGTGACACGGTCGGACAGGCGGGAGTGGGTCATGAGGGCCTCGTCGGTGCGGTCGAGGCGAGGGTAACCCCGGTTGGTCGCGTGGCGGCGTCGGGTGGTTCACTGGCGCCTCCCGGCCCCGCACGGAGCGACCATGCCCAAGCCCGCAGGACCGAGCGACCTCGTCATCCCCGCCGACCTCCGACCGGCCGACGGCCGGTTCGGATGCGGCCCCACCAAGGTGCGTCCGGAGGCCGTCCAGGCCCTCTGCTCGGGCACCGCGCCGTTGGGGACGAGCCACCGGAAAGCCCCCGTCCGTGAGCTCGTCGGGCTCGTCCAGGAGCGCGTCGCGGCGCTGTTCGACATCCCCGACGGGTACGAGGTCGTCCTGGGCAACGGGGGAGCGACCGCCCTGTGGGACGCCGCCGCGTTCGGTCTGATCCGGGAGCGCAGCCTGCACTACGTCTTCGGCGAGTTCTCGAGCAAGTTCGCCCGGGCGGCATCAGCGGCGCCGTGGCTCGAGGACCCTGTCCTGGTCGAAGCCCCCGTCGGCCAACGCCCCACGATCACCGGTCACGACGGGGTCGACGTCCAGGCGTTGACCCACAACGAGACCTCCACGGGTGTGGCCATGGACATCGCGCGACCCGACGGGGACGCGCTGGTGCTGGTCGACGCCACGAGCGCGGCCGCGGGGTTGCCGGTCGACATCTCCGAGACGGACGTCTACTACTTCAGCCTCCAGAAGGGCTTCGCGTCCGAGGGCGGACTGTGGGTGGCCATCGTCTCCCCGCGCGCGGTGGACCGGATCCAGCAGCTCACCGCTGAGCGCTACGTGCCAGGGATCCTCGACCTCGTGGTCGCGATCGAGAACTCACGGAAGCGTCAGACGAACAACACCCCCGCGGTCGCCACGCTGTTCCTCGCGGCCTACCAGCTCGCGTGGATCCTCGAGCAGGGGGGCCTGGACTGGGCGACCGCGGATTGCGCCGCGAAGGCCGACCTCGTGTACCGCTGGGCCGAGGCACGCGACTGGGCGTCGCCGTTCGTGGACGATCCCGCCGCACGTTCGAACGTCGTCGCCACGGTCGACCTCGACGGCGTGGACGCGGACGACGTGCAGGCCGCCCTGCGCGCCAACGACATCGTCGACACGGACTCCTACCGGAAGCTCGGTCGCAACCAGCTGCGGGTCGGGCTGTTCCCGGCCGTCGAGCGCGACGACGTCGCGGCCTACACCGCCAGCGTCGACTGGATCGTCGAACAGCTCGCCTAGAGCAGATGCGCAGCGACGGCGTCGGCCACGCTGTCGCCTCGCTCTGCGCGGAGGCGTTCCACGAACCGCTCGCCGCCGAGCTCGTACTCCTGGGTACCCACCGACTCGAGCACGAGGGTGGCCACCGCGCTCCCGACCTCCGCAGCATCAGCGAGGTCGAGCCCCCAGAGGCGGGCCGTGAGGAACCCGGCTCGGAACCCGTCACCAACGCCCGTGGGGTCCACCCGGGTGGTCTCAGGGAAGGCCGCGACCTCGACGCTGCCATCCGACGCTGTCTCGATCACGCAGCCCTTCCCGCCGTGCGTCGTGACCCGGACCCCGACCCGTTCGAGGATCTCCTCGGCGCTCCAGGCGGTCTTGGACTCGAGCAGGGCTCGTTCGTAGTCGTTGGTGACGAGGTAGGCCGCTCCGTCGACGAGGTCTCGGATCTGCTCGCCGTCGAGGCTCGCGAGCTGCTGGCTCGGGTCCGCCACGAACGGCCAACCTGCGGCGCGCGCCTCCTCGGAGTGCCTCAGCATGGCGACGGGGTCGTTCGGGGAGATCACCACGAGGTCGACCCCACCGAGCCTGGCGACGGTCGGTGCGAGCTCGATGTCCCGGGCGTCCTCCATGGCCCCCGCGTAGAAGGACGCGATCTGGTTCTGGTCAGCGTCGGTGGTGCAGTGGAAACGTGCGGTGTGCTTGTCGTCGGACACGTGCACCGACCCGGTGTCGACCCCGTGGCGGTCCAACCAAGCCCGGTAGTCACCGAAATCGTGGCCGACAGCGGCCACGAGCGACGGTCGTAGGCCCAGCTGTGCCATCCCGAACGCGACGTTCGCGCCGACCCCGCCACGGCGGGTCTCGAGAGAGTCCACCAGGAACGACAGGGACAAGCGCTGGAGCTGATCCTCGACGATGAGCTCGGCGAACCGGCCCGGGAAGGTCATGAGGTAGTCGGTGGCGACGGACCCGGACACGACGACGGACACGGACACAGCGACTCCAACTCGATCGGCCCGGGGGCACGGTAACGGACCCCGCGACGGGCAGGTCCTACAGGTCCAACCGGAAGTCGAGGTTCGCCGTCACGTCGGCGGTGTCCATCTGTGCCTTCTGCAGACGGCCGGAGTAGTCCCAGTTCATGGCCTGCCAGCGTGTGAACTCGTCGAGCACCCACATCCCGGACTGCCGGCTGCCGTTCCCGGAGCGGCCGTTGCCGCCGAACGGCAGGTGCGCCTCAGCCCCGGACGTCGAGTTGTTGACGCTGACCATCCCGGCCGTGACGCCCTCCCGGTACCGGAACGCGGACTTCGGATCGGTCGTGTAGATCGATGACGACAGCCCGTAGCCGTGTGCGTTCGACAGCTCGACGGCGTCGTCGAAGTCGTCGAAGCGCGCGACACCGACGATCGGACCGAAGGTCTCGTTGCGGTACAGCTCGTCCTTCAGCGTGATGCCGTCGACGATCGTGGGGTGGTAGTAGAGGCCGGCCAGGTCGCCCACGAACCCGTCCCGCGGGTTGTCGGCGGTGATCCGTCCGGTCCCTGACGACCCGCTCACCGTGTGGTGACCCTCGATCATCTCGAGCCATCCCTCGAAGCCCTGGGCGAACCGCTCGTGGATCATCGGTCCGTACAGGACGTCCTCACGGTTCGGGTCGCCGATCACCGCGTCCTCGGTGGCTCGCGTGAA
>JAHWKO010000034.1 GCA_019347855.1 Actinomycetota bacterium | reverse complement strand
CCACGGGCTCCGGTGCCTCGGAGAACTTGATGGCGTTGTCGATCAGGTGGTGGAGCACCTGCTCGACCTTCATGGCGTCGACGAGCAGACCGAACTGCACCGCCTCCGAGCGGAAGATCACGCGGCGTTCGGGGTGCTCGCGCTGGCTGTCGGCGACGACCCGCTCCAGCAGCGCCACCATGTCCTGCTGCCCCAGCGACAACGGTGGCCGACCCCGCTCGATACGGGAGACGAGCAGCAGATCCTCGATCAGCCGCTCCAGCCGCACGGCGTGCGTGTGGACCGCGTCGGTGGCCTTGTTGCGGACGTCCTCGTCCAGGGTGTTGCCCCGGCGGGACAGCGTCGCCGCGTAGCCCTTGATGAGCGTGAGGGGGGTACGCAGCTCGTGGCCGATCACCGCGACGAAGTCCGACTTCAGCTGGGTCATCTCCTTCTCGACCGTCACGTCCTCGAGGATGAGGATCCGCGCTCCCGGCAGCCCGTGCTCCGGACGGACCAGGTCGACCCGCGCCCGGTAGGTGCGGGGGCTCGGGGTGAACAGCGTCACCTCGGTACGTCCGCCGTGCTGGGAGAACAGCAGGTCCTCGAGCTCTGGTGAGCGCAGCTTGCCCGCGATCGGCGCCCCGAACTCGAACTGCGGGTTCAGCCCGAAGCGCTCCGCCGCCGCCGGGTTGAACGTGAGGAACCGCCCGTTGCCGTCCGCGACGATGATGGGATCAGGGACCGCATGGACCAACGACGAGAGCTCGTCCTCCTTGGTCCGGACGTTCCGGAACAGCAGCGCCTTGGACAGCGCCATCGATGCGTGTGTGATGTAGGTGCCCATCAGGCGCAGCTCGGTGTCCGACGGGCTGCCGGTGTCGAGGAGCGCGACGAGCAGACCCCTGGTCTCCTCGTCGGTCGACAGCGGCGCGACGAGCGCGGGGACCGGCCCGTCCCCGGTGGCGAGGGGCGCCAAGCTGGCGTCCTCCCGCACGTCGTTCAGCACGTGCAGGGAGCTCCCCCGCAGCAGTTCCGAGAACGACGTCTTGCGGAGCACGGCCATGACGCGCCCCCGGTTCACCCCGCGGTACACGGCGACCTCGGGACCGTTGCCCTCGTCGCCGAGCACGCAGACGAACCCGCCCTTGGCGCCGACGAGCTCCTCGGCGGAGTCCAGGATGCGACCGGTCACCTCATCGACGTCGAGGGTCTCCGAGAGCGCGAAGCTGGCCTCGAACAGGCGCCCCAGGTCATCGCTGCGTTGCCGGGCCTGGGCGATCAGGTGACCGTTGTGCACGGCGCTCGCGGCGTGCTCCGCGAACAGTGTCGCGAGCGTCAGGTCGCGCTCGGTGAACGGCCCACGCGACCCCTCGCGCTCGAGCACGTTGACGTTGAGGACCCCCTCGACGACCCCGCGGGTGCGCAGGGGCACGCTCACGGCCGAACGCAGCTTGCGGTCGCGCTCACGCACGTCGGCGTAGCGGGCGACGTCCCCGTCGTGCGTGAGCAGGAGCGGCTCTCCGGACGACGCGACGAATCCGGCGATCCCGGTGCCGGGCAGCACCCGCTCCGCGCGAACCACGTCGGTCGGAAGCCCCCGGGCGACGCGGATCGAGAGGCTGCGTCGGTCGTCGTCGAACAGCAGGACCGAGCCCTCGTCCGCCTCGAGCAGCCGGATCGCCTCGGTCAGGATCGTCTCCAGCGTCCCCGTGGCGTCGCCGGCCTCGTTCACGGCGCGCGCAGCGGTGACGAAGGCCGCCAGCTCCTCACGGTGGAGCTCGACGACCTCCTCGCCGGCCGTGCGACGCCCGAACGCCACGCTCGATCCTCCCGGTGTCCCTACCGGGAGTGTCGGCCGTTCGAGCCGTCAGGCACAGTCACGCGGACCGCAGGCCCCCGTTCCGCAGGGTGGTGCGCGCTAGCCGCACGCCTCATCGCGCCCCACGGTCCCTGCATGGCTCGGACCGACTAGCCCGAACGGGTGGAATCGCGATCGGTACCGGTTGGACGGTCAAGCGTTGGGGTCCGGCGGTCCGAAACAAGGGGTAGCAGGTCGGCCACCCAACGTCACCGGCCGCGGGAACCCGAGGCCCTCCTGCTGGGAGGTGAACCGCCGTGACAACGATCCGCGCGACCTGCCCGAGCTGCGGTGAGGTCGATCTCACGCCCGAACAGATCGTGCTCACCGTGATCCGGGCCCACGAGGCCCCGGTCGGTCCCGAGAGCCACTACGCCTTCACCTGCCCATCGTGCACGGTGCGCATCGAGAAGCCGGCGGACGAGCGCATCGCGCACCTGCTCACCACCGGGGGCGTCAGCGTCAGCGTCGTCGACGAGGCGACGGACCACCGGCCCTCGCATCCCGAGACCCCCCCGGCCGGCCCCGCCCTCACCTACGACGACCTGCTCGACCTCCACGAGCTGCTCGCCACCGAGCACTGGTACGACGAGCTGCTGAGCGCCATCTCCTGACGGCCGCCACGTCTCGTTAGACTCGAGGACGTGTCCCCGCTCCTCGTCATCGCCGCCGCCGTCGCGCTCCTGGCCCTCATCGGGCTCGGGCTGGTCGTGCTCGCGCTGGTCCGAAGGCTGAAGCAGCTGGCCGCCTCCGTGCGCTCGATCCAGGAGGAGCTCGCGCCGGCACTGGGGGAGCTCAACCGAGAGACCGCCGTGGCACAGCGGGAGCTCGCTCGCCTAGCGGACACCGCCTCCGAGGCCCGTGAGGGGCCCGAACGGTAGTCTGGGGTGCGGGCCTCGAGAGGAGATCATCATGGGCGCGATCGGCGCACCCGAGCTCATCATCGTCCTGGTGATCGTCCTGCTGCTGTTCGGCGCGAAGAAGCTGCCCGACCTGGCGAACTCCATGGGCAGGTCGATCAAGGAGTTCCGCAAGGCGACCGAGGAAGGCTCCGACGAGGAGACCCCCTCCGACGCCGACGCGTCCAGCTGAGTCACGCGCCCACGGCACGCTGATCGTGGCTCCGAACGCCGGCGAGATGAGTCTCGCCGAGCACCTCGGTGAGCTCCGGTCGCGTCTGATCCGTGTCTTCATCGCGGTGGCGCTCGCTGCCGTCGTGGGATGGGTCGCCTTCGACCCGATACTCGGCTTCCTCATGGGCCCCTACTGCGAGGTCCCGTCCGAGTTCCGCGCGCTCGACGAGAGCTGCGGGCTGATCGCGACCCGGGTGCTCGAGGAGTTCAGCGTCCGCATCAAGATCTCCCTCGTGGTCGGACTGTTCATCGCCGCGCCCGTCGTGTTCCACCAGATCTGGCGCTTCATCGCCCCCGGGCTCACCACGAAGGAACGCCGGTACACGATGCCCTTCGTGCTCGGCAGCGTGGTGATGTTCGCCGCTGGGGGAGCCTTCGCCTTCTACGTGATCCCCCGCGGTCTTCGGATCCTGCTCGGGATCGGTGGTGGACGCATCGTGACCCTCCTGTCCGCCGGTGAGTACTTCTCGTTCATCATCACGACGATCGTGGCGTTCGGTCTGATCTTCGAGGTCCCGCTGCTCCTCGTGTTCCTGGCGCTGTTGGGGATCGTCGACAGCACGCAGCTGCGCCGCTTCCGCGCGTACGCGGTCGTGGGCAACTTCTTCCTCGCGGCCCTCATCACCCCGACCACCGACCCCGTCACCATGCTGTTCATGGCGGGTCCGATGGTCGTGCTCTACGAGACCTCTATCCTTGCGGCCCGACTCATCGAACGATCCCGCCGACGGCGTGCTGCCGTGTGACGTCCCCAGGAGCCTCCGTAGCGTGACCAACCACACCCGTGGCCCCCGGAAGGGGCGTGTCCCTCCCCACATCCAGGACCGTGTCCAGGAGAAGCGCGAGAGGCGTGCCCGTCGTCTCGCGATGGGACCCTGGTACCGGCGTCCCTTGTCGATCGCGGCGTTCGCGGCCGTGCTCGCGCTGATCGCGGGCATCGTGGTGGGGCGCTTCACCGCCCCCGATCCGGTCGCCGCCGCGGTGGACGAGGCGGAGTCCGTCATCGCGATCGCTGACCAGTCCGAGGTCGTCTGGCAGGGCGGCACCGCGCAGGGCGCGCCCCCCGTGCGCACCGCCGTGGAGGAGCTCCGGGCCGGATCCACCGACATGGTCACCCAGAACCTCGACCTCTGGATCGCGACCTACGACCAGGTGATCGGTCAGCTGGAGACCGCCCCCGCCCCGCCGGCGGCGGACGGCGTACGTCGGCTCGCGATCGTCTCAGCCGAGCTGTCCAAGGACGCGGTCGAGACGCTCGGTGCGGCGGCCGCCGCCGACGGAGCGGCTCGGGACCTGCTGCTCGACGAGGTCGAGCGCATCCGAGCCCGGGCCGAGCAGTACGACGCATCGGCCCGCCGGCTGCTGGCACTGCTGAAGGGTGAGGACGAGGCGGACGTCCCCCAGCCGGCCGCCACGATGCCATCGCTGCCGCGCCCCAGCGCGCCCGCAGCCGACAGTCCGCCTCCGACCGAGGAGGCGTCTCCTGACGCGTCCCCGACCCCCGCGGAGACCGACGCCACGTCCTCACCGGAGCCGTCGCCGGACGGGTCGTGAGCCACATCCCGGGCTTCTCCGAGCAGTACGGGTTCGAGCTCGACGCGTTCCAGCTGCACGCCGTGCAGGAGCTCGAGGCCGGCCGTTCGGTGCTGGTCGCGGCACCGACGGGCGCGGGGAAGACGGTGGTCGGGGAGTTCGCGTGCCACCTCGCCACCGAGACCGACGGCAAGTGCTTCTACACGACGCCGATCAAGGCGCTGTCCAACCAGAAGTACCGCGACCTCGTCGAGCGGTACGGCGCTGGCCAGGTCGGACTGCTCACGGGGGATCGCTCGGTCAACGGTGAAGCGCCCGTCGTCGTCATGACCACCGAGGTCCTCCGCAACATGATCTACGAGGCGTCGTCGACCCTCGAGGGGTTGCGCTACGTCGTGCTCGACGAGGTCCACTACCTCTCGGACCCCTCCCGCGGAGCGGTCTGGGAGGAGGTCATCGTCCAGCTCCGAGCCTCCGTGCAGATCGCCGCACTGTCCGCGACCGTGAGCAACGCCGAGGAGTTCGGCGCATGGCTCGAGGAGGTCCGCGACGGCGGCTGCGCCGTCGTGATCGAGGAGCGCCGTCCGGTGCCGCTCCAGCACCACTACTACGTCAGCGGACGGATCTACCCCACCTTCGAGTCCAAGCGCCCCGGCAAGGCGGGGGAGGAGCAGCGCCGCAAGGCGCGTCAGGCGCTCGCCGGGGTCCCGAACCCGAAGGTGCTCATGATGGAGCGCCGCGCTGGGCAACGCGACCACCGCGGCCGACGCCACGGACCTCGCCTGCGGTGGCCATCGCGGCCCGAGGTCGTGGACGAGTTGCACCACCGAGGATGGCTGCCCGCGATCATGTTCGTGTTCTCCCGCAACGGCTGTGACAGCGCGGTGGACGAGCTGCTCGCGGCCGGCGTGGACCTCGCAGGCCGGGAGGAGCGGGAGCGGATCCGCGAGATCGCCGATCGAGCCGTCGCCGAGATCCCCGACGAGGACCTGCGGGTCCTGGGGTTCGGTCGCTGGCGTGAAGCGCTCGAGCACGGCGTCGCCGCGCACCACGCCGGACTCGTGCCGGCGTTCAAGGAGGCGATCGAGCAGGCCTTCCAGGAGGGTCTGCTGCGGGTCGTGGTGGCGACGGAGACGCTGGCGCTCGGCATCAACATGCCGGCGAAGTGCGTGGTGATCGAGCGGCTCGAGAAGTGGAACGGCGAACGCCACGTCATGCTCACGCCGGGGGAGTACACGCAGCTGACCGGACGGGCCGGTCGGCGCGGGATCGACCCCGTGGGGCACGCCGTCGTGCTGTACCAGCGCGACATCGACTTCCGCACCGTCGCTGGTCTGGTCGGGACCCGGACCTACCCGTTGCGGTCGTCGTTCTCGCCGACCTACAACATGACGGTCAACCTCCTGAGGCGGCACGAGCTGTCCCGTGCGGAGGAGCTCCTCGAGGCGTCCTTCGCGCAGTTCCAGGCCGACCGCTCCGTCGTGGACCGTCGCACGCGGCTCGCGCAGCTCGAGGACGGGATGGACGGGTACGCGAGCCACCTCTCGTGTGACCGTGGCGACTGGGAGGGCTTCTGGCAGCTCCGACGCGAGCTGTCGGCCACCGAGAAGCGGGGCTCGCGCCGTGGTCGCGGCGACGGGGCCGTGCGTGAACGCATCGCGACGCTGCAGCCGGGGGAGGTGGTGCACTGGCCGGGGGCCCCACGTCGGGGGCTCGCGGTGGTCGTGGGACGCACGACGACACAGGGGGGCACCGTCCTCGCCAGGGTCATCACCGAGGACCGTCGCCTGGCGAGACTCGGTCCGCGGGACGTCGACGCGCCGCCGGTCCGGGTCGGGGCGATCGAACTGCCCGGTGGGGGCAACGCCCGACAACCCGGCTGGCGCGGGAAGGTGGCGTCACGGCTGCGTGACCTGCCGGAGCCTGATCCCGTGGCGGTGCTGCCCGAGGACACCTCGGCCAGCGAGCGCATCTCGCAGCTGCGCGAGGAGCTGCAGCGCCATCCCTGCAACGACTGCCCGGATCTGGCCGAGCACGAACGGTGGCAACACCGCTACGACGACCTGGACCGGGAGGCGCGGAGGCTCCGCAGGGAGATCGAACGGGCGACGGGCAGCCTCGTCCGGCACCTCCACCAGCTCGTCGAGGTCCTGCAGGGGCTCGGCTACCTCGACGACCGACCGGCCCCGACCGACGAGGGGCTGCGCCTCGCCGGCATCTACGCCGACGCCGACCTCGTTATCGCCGAGTCCCTGCGCCAGGGGGTCTTCCGGGACCTCGACGCGGCTGAGCTCGCGGGCCTGGCCGCGCTGTTCGTGTACGAATCCCGCAGCGACGAACCTCCCCCGGAGCGCTCCGCGGCCACCAAGCCGCTCACCAGGGCGATCGACGCCGCGGTCGAGACCGCCTCCAGGATCCGTGGGTACGAGGGAGCTGCCGGGATCCGGCCGCTGCGTGAGCTCGATCCGGGGTTCGTGAACGCCGCGTGGCGGTGGGCCAAGGGTGCCGATCTGGACGCCGCGATCGGTCCGCTGGAGCTCACCGGCGGGGACTTCGTCCGCAACGTGAAGCAGGTCGCGGACCTGGTGGGCCAGATCCGCGACGCCGCACAGGTGGGGCCCGATCCCGACCCGGAGGTCGCCACCGCCGCCGCCCGGGCCGTGGGGCTGCTCTGGCGCGGCGTCGTCGAGGCGTGAGCGTCGACACGCCTACGATCGGCCCGGTGGATCCACGCCTGCTCCTCGACCTGGAACGGCTCCTCCCCGGCCGCGTGACCACCGACACGCACGAACGCTCGCTACATGCACGCGACGTGTGGCCGCAGCTCGTCATGGCGCAGCGCCGCGGAGAGGACCTGCCACGACCGGCCGCCGTCGTCCGGCCGAGGGGTGTCGACGAGGTCTCACGGCTCCTGGCCTGGTGTCACCGCGAGGGGGTCGGCGTGGTCCCCTTCGGGGCGGGGACCGGGGTCTGCGGGGGCGCGTCAGCCGTGTCCGGGGCCATCACCCTCGACCTCAAGGGACTGAACCGCATCGGTGACCTCGACAGCGTGAGCGGGACCGTCACGGTGCAGCCGGGCGTGATCGCACAGACGCTCGAGGATCACGTCGCCGCCCACGGGTGGACGGTCGGGCACTTCCCGTCGTCGATCCACTGCTCCTCGATCGGCGGGCTGCTCGCCGTGCGCAGTGCGGGTCAGGCGTCATCGGGGTACGGCAAGCTCGAGGACATGGTCCTCGGGCTCGAGGTCGTGCTCGCCGACGGGACGGTGGTGCAGACCAGGACGGTGCCGTCGACGGCCGCCGGCCCCGACCTCAAGCGGCTCTTCCTGGGCGGGGAGGGCACGACCGGGGTCATCACCGAAGCGACGCTCCGGTTGCAGCCCGCCCCCGAGGCCGTGCTCGACCGGGGGTTGCTGTTCGATCGCTTCGAGGACGGGCTCGATGCGATCCGGCACCTGCTCCGTGTCGGCGTGACGCCGACCGTGGTCCGTCTCTACGACCCGGCGGACACGGCCGTCGTGTTCGGCAGCCAGGGGTTGGACGTCCCCGACGGGTGCCTCCTCGTCATCTCCGTCGAGGGCAGCGAGCAGGTCGCGCGGTTCGTCCACGACCGGACCCTGGAGGTGCTCACGGGGGCGGGCGCCCGTGACCTCGGCGCCGGACCCGGGGAGCACTGGCGCGCCCACCGCCACGACGTCTCGTACCGCTTCGCCGAGTACATGCGTCCCCAGGGGACCTTCGGCGACGCGGTCATGCTCGACACGATGGAGGTGGCCGCGGTCTGGTCCCGCCTGTTGCCCACGTACCAGGCGGTCCGGTCCGCCCTCCAGGACCATGCGGACCTGGTGTTGGCGCACGTGTCGCACCTGTACCCCACGGGCGCATCGATCTACTTCACCTTCGGAGCGGCGGGTCAGGGGGACGAGGCGGCATCTGCGTCCCGCTACCGCTCGGCCTGGGACGCCGGGCAACGCGCCGCGCTCGACGCGGGTGCCACGATCAGCCACCACCACGGGATAGGGCTGCTGCGGGTGCCCTGGTTCGACGAGGAGCTCGGCGCCGGCGGTGCCCGACTGCTGCGCACGGTGAAGGACGCGCTCGACCCACGAGGGATCCTGAACCCCGGGAAGCTCGGGCTCGACCGGGAAGCCGGGTCGTGAGCGCCCTCGACGACGTCCGTGACGAGGCGATCCTCGGCAGCTTCTGCCCCAAGATGTGCAACTTCGCGTGTCCCGTCGCGACCGCGACCGGTCGGGAGACCGACACCCCGTGGGGGCTGCACGTCACGGTGTCGTCGCTGGCGCGGGGTCAGACGCAGCCGGACGACGCGAGCTACGGCGCGTTGACCGGCTGTACCGGCTGTCACGCGTGCCGCGACGCCTGCCTCTACGAGCTGGACGTGCCCGCGCAGGTCCGTGCCGCTCGTGCGTCCCACGGCCCGGCCGATCATCCGGCCGTAGCCCGGGTCGTGGCTGCGGTGGATGACGGCCGGACCCCGTACGGGGGCCGTCCGGTGCAGGTCGACCCCGGCCCGGACGATCCGGAGGTCCAGGTCGTGCTGGGGTGCCGGGACGACGCGGACGTCGTTGCGGCGATGCGGGTGTTGCTCGAACGGGCGGGGGTCGCCGCCAAGCTCGTCTCGCCGCCGGGGTGCTGCGGTGCCGTCCTGACGGACGTCGGGTTGCCCGATCGCGGACGCGAGCTCGCCGGACGGCTGGGGGAGCGGTTGGATCCGCAGGTCCCCACCGTCGCGCTCGACCCCCACTGCCTGCCGATGCTGCGGACGGTGGTCGACGCGGACGTCGAGGACTCGCTCACGCTGCTCTGCCGCCTGATCGACGACGGCCGGCTACCCCTGGGGGCCACCGACACGACCGGATCGGTCACGTTCCACGATCCCTGCGTCCTGGTGAGGGACGAGGGCACGATCGACGCCCCACGACGTCTGCTCAGCGCCGCCGGGTACGAGGTCGACGAGCCCCTGGCCGCTGGTCGTCGGACGGCGTGCAGCGGGGCCGGCATGGGCATGGACCTGCTGGACCCGACGGCCACCGCGGCCGTCGCCGATCGGAGATCCGAGCAGCTCGGCGCCACGGGCAGCCCGGTCGCGACCGCCTGCGGACGGGCGCGACGCGTGCTGCAGGCGGCGGGCACCACCACCGACGACATCCACGTCCTGCTCGCTGGACGTGTTGGAGGGACGTCACCGTGACCAGCCCGTTCGGACCCATGCTGCTGATCGCCAACCCGACCGCGGGGCGCGGCCGCCAGGCGGTCCTCCCGCGTCTCCGGCGGGCCCTGGACGATCGCGACCTCGAACACGAGGTCCAGCTCACGAAGGGCCCGGGCCACGCAGCCGCCCTCGCCCGCGAGGCGATCGAGACGGGCCGCAGCCGGTTCGTCGTGGCGGTCGGCGGGGACGGGACCGTCCACGAGGTCGTCAACGGCCTGGTCGACCCGGACTCGGGTGCGCGTGTCGGAGGTGCGGTGCTCGGCATCGTCCCGGCCGGGTCCGGTTGCGACTTCGCGCGGACGTTCGGGCTGGACCGCTCGCCGGAGCGGCTCGCCCGCCACCTCGACGGCGAGACCCTCTACCCGATCGACATCGGACGCGCGCGGCTGCGGGGCCGCGACGGGTCCCCACGCACGGTGTGTTTCGCCAACATCGCCGAGGCCGGCTACGGCGGGGTGGTCGTGGACCGCGCGAACCGGCTGCCGCGCTTCCTCGGACCCGCGCGCTACCTGGTGGGGGTGTTCGCCGCGATCCGGAGCTTCGAGCGCCGGGTGATGCGTGTCGTCCTCGACCACACGGAGGTCGAGGACGAGTACAGCAACGTCGTGGTCGCCAACGGGCAGTTCTTCGGTGGCAACATGAAGGTCGCGCCTCGCGCGCTGCCGGACGACGGGCGGTTCAACGTGCAGCTCTTCGCTGGGACCCCGAAGGATGTGTTCCTCAAGACGCCGAAGCTCCGCAAGGGTGAGCACATCCCCGGCCCGGGCGTGCAGGAGTACCAGTCGACCCGGGTCGAGGTGCACACCGAGGTGCCCGTGCTGGTCGAGGCCGACGGGGAGGTCCTCGGCACCACCGCTGTGGAGTTCGATCTGCTGCCGAGAGCCCTGGATCTCAAGATCTGACGGAGCACACGTGGACGTCGCTGACCGCGCCCGGTTCCTGCCACCGGACGGGCGCGCGCACGCAGCAGCGCAGGTGATCGCCCTCGCGGTGTTCCTGGCGGGGACGCTGCTGGAACCCGCCGTGGATCCGGTCGGGGCGGACGTCGGGGTGATCTGGGGCGTCCTCGTCATGGCGGCGGGTTCCGCAGCGGCACTCGTCGGCACCTTCGTCGGACTGACCGGCCACCGCCTGCGACGGACCAGCCGGGCCACCACCCTCCTGGTCGGACTTGTCACCGGGCTCGCGACGGTGGCGTCGGTCCTGCTGCTCGGAGGGGACGGCGTGCCGTGCGCCGTCCAACCGGAGACGTGCGGACCAGCCGCACGCGAGTGGATCGCGGGGCTGATCGGGATGGAGACCGTGCTGTTGCTCCACGCCGTCACCAGTTGGAACGGGCGGCAGCTCCGGCGCGGTTGGCTCCAGGCCAGACGCAGCGCCTGACGACGCTCAGGCGGGGCGCTCGTCCGCCACGTCGGTACGTCGCCATCCCGCGTGCAGGGGCACCACGCCCCGCTCGACGCCGACCGCGGCCAGGTAGGCATCGATCTGCCGCTCACGCTCGTCCTGATCCCAGCCGAGCTCCTCGGCCAGCACCCTGGCGGTCCAGCCGATCGCGTCCCCGCCGGCCTCCCGGTCGCGCAGCGACACCCGCAGCCGACGTTGCAGGACGTCATCCACCGTGCGGGCGAGCTCGTGGCGCGCAGCCCACCGCACCTCACCCCGGAGGTACGGCAGGTCCGCGACGAGCGGCTGCGCCTCGCCGTGCTCGGCGCAGAACGCGGCCACCCGCGCAGCCTCCTGGCCGTGCCGGTGCAGGAGCGACCCCGCGAGGGAGGGATCCACGCCGAGGTAGCCGCAGGCCTGCTCGAGCCGCCGCAGCGCGTCCTCAACCGACCCTCGGGGCCCGATCGGCAGGTCGGCGGTGACGCTGTCGAGGTCCGCGCCCTCGGTCGCCACGATCCGGTCGACGACGTCCTCGGCCATGCGACGGAACGTGGTCAGCTTGCCGCCTGTGATCGTCACGAACCCTGGGGGCTCCTCGAAGACGGCGTGCCGGCGGGACAGGTCGCGGGACGAGGTGGTCTCGTTGGAGCCCTGGAGCAGGGGGCGCAGCCCCGCCCAGGCGCCCACCACACCCTCGAGGGTCAACGCGGTGCCGAAGGACGCGTTCACGGCGTGCAGCAGGTAGCCCGCGTCCATCGCCGTGAGTGACGGCTCGTCGAGCGGCCCGTCGTAGGCGTCGTCCGTGGTCCCGACGATGACCTGCTTGCCCCAGGGGATCACGAAGATCAACCGGCCGTCGTGAGCACCCGACGGGACCAGCGCGGCATCCCGGACCCGGACATCCCGACCCGAGAACGCCAGGTGGACGCCCTTCGAGGGACGCAGGAGGTCAGCACGCTGGCCACCGAGCCCTCGGACCTCGTCGGCCCACACGCCCGTCGCCGAGACGACCCAGCGCGCCCGCACGTCGAGCGAGCGCCCACCGATGCGGTCACGGACCTGGGCGCCCACCACGCGCTCCCCGAAACGCAGCAGTCCGGTCACCTCGGCGTGGTTCACGACGAGCGCCCCCGCTCGACGCGCGGCCTGCGCGACCTGCTGGGTGAGCCTGGCGTCGTCCGTCTGACAGTCGTAGTAGCGGTAGCCCCCCCGTCCGATCCCGTCGACCAGACCGGGGACCGACCCGAGCAGATCGGTGGTGTCGAGGTACTGGTGCCGCCGCACGTTCCGTCCGGCGGCCATGCCGTCGTAGATCGTCAGCCCCGTCTTCACCGCGACCTGCTTCGCCCGGTGCGCGGTGGGGATCGCGAACCCGAGCGGCCGCACCAGGTTGGGTGCGATCCGTCGCAGCAGGTTGCGTTCGCTCACGGCCTCGTACACCAGGCCGAACTCGCGTTGCTCGAGGTACCGCAGGCCGCCGTGAACCAGTTTCGAGGACCGCGAGGAGGTGCCGGAGGCCAGGTCCTCACGTTCCACGAGTCCGACCGTCATCCCACGGGTGGCAGCGTCGTAGGCGATGCCGACACCGGTGATGCCCCCGCCGACGACGAGCACGTCCAGCTGCCGTTCCGACAGTCGGTCGAGGGCGTCCTCGCGGTCCACGACGTCCGCGACGGGGACGCCGCCGTCCGCGAGTGGTCCCTCGCGCGGGCGATCGGTGGGGAACACGGAGCTGGTCTCCTCGACGTCCCGGCGTCCGGGTGCGCGTGGGGTCGTGTGCATCTCCTGGTGGTCCCCGGCTCCAGCGCGGAGGGTACAGCCTCCTAGTATCGCCCCGACGGACGAGGAGGCGGTCACGTGACCGATCACGAGGAGCGCCTGGCACGCGCCAGGTCGGTGCTCGCCGAACGCGACCTAGACGCACTGCTCGTGGGTCCGTCGGCCGATCTCTTCTGGCTCACCGGCTACCGCGCGCTCCCGCTGGAGCGACTCACGCTGCTCATCGTCCCCGCCCACGGCGAGCCGACGATCGTCGTGCCGGAGCTCGAGGCTCCGCGCTGCGAGGACAGCGGGGCTACCCACATCGTCGAGCTCGTGGCCTGGAAGGAGGAGCAGGACCCGACGGGGCTCGTGCTGGAGGCCCTGCGCGGATCCGATGCTCGGCTCGACGGCCGCTTCGCCGTCCAGGACCGCCTCTGGAGCGTCTTCCTCCTCCGACTCCAGGACGCCCTGCCGGACGCGACCTGGCACCAGGGGGGGCTCGTGGCCCGCGAACTGCGCATCACCAAGTCCGAGGAGGAGCTCGAGGCGCTACGTGGGGCGGGCTGGGCGATCGACGCGGTCCATCGGGCGATCCCGGAGCTGCTGCGACCCGGACGGACCGAGGCCGAGGTCGGTCGCGACATCTCCGAGCTGATCCTCGAGGACCACGACGAGGTCAACTTCGTGATCGTCGCGTCGGGGCCGAACGGTGCCAGTCCGCACCACGAGACCGGCGCGCGGACCCTCCAGGCCGGCGATGCCGTGGTGATCGACATCGGGGGCACCCGCGAGGGCTACTGCTCGGACATGACCCGCAACTACGTGCTCGGGGACGCTCCCGACGGCTACCGGGAGCTGCACGAGGTGCTCGAGCAGGCACAGCGCGCCGGGGTCGACGCGGTCGCGCCAGGTGTCCCCGCCGAGGAGATCGACGCCACCTGCCGCCGGCTCATCGCGGACGCCGGCTACGGGGACCGGTTCGTACACCGCACGGGCCACGGCATCGGGGTCGAGGAGCACGAGGAGCCCTACCTCGTGGGCGGCAACGGCGAACCGTTGCGATCCGGGATGACGTTCTCCGTCGAACCGGGCATCTACGTGCCGGGCCGGTACGGGGCGCGGATCGAGGACATCGTGGCGGTCACCGACGACGGGGTGGAACGTCTGAACCTGCTGGAGCGTGGTCTGGTGGAGGTGCCCCTGTGACCTCGGAGGTGCAGGTCCGACGCGCCCGGATCGAGGAGATCCGGCCGCTCGCAGAGGAGTACCGGGCCGAGTCGTCCCGGCACAGCCGGGACGGGCGCCCCTGGGACCCGCCGATCCCACAGGGGGGCATCTTCTGGGTCGCCGAGGACCCGGACGAGCGAGCGCTGGGGTACGCCTCGGGCACCCTGCGACCTGACGGCCTGACGATCGGTCCCGTCTTCGTCCGCAGGGAGCACCGGCGTGGTGGTGTGGGCTTCGAGCTCCTCCGCGCGATCCAGCGTTGGGCCGGGGACACCCGGGTGCCCGTGGTCGAGGTGTCGGTCGCGACGGACAACGAGGCAGGACGGGAGTTCCTCGAGTCGTCCGGGTACGTCCCTCGGCGCATCTTGTTCTCCCTCACCCCCGAACGGCGCCGCCCGGGGATGGCCCGGGACGCCACGATCGACGAGGACGACTGATGCGTCACGCCGAGCTGCCTCCTGACCTCAGCGAGGAGGAACGCGAGCTCCTCCTGACCGTCCGCCGCTTCGCTGACGATGAGATCGCACCACGCGCGGCCGACGGCGAGGCTGCCGAGCGCTTCCCTCGCGACGTGTTCGACGAGCTCGGCCAGCTGGGACTCATGGGTCTGCCCTTCCCCGAGGATGTCGGCGGGGGCGCCCTGCCGTACCGCACGTACCTGCTCGTGGTCGAGGAGCTCGCCACCGCGTGGCTCACCGTCGGCCTGGGGCTGTCCGTCCACACCCTGTCGACCTGGGGTGTCGAGCACCACGCCACCGATGACCAGCGCGCCCGGTTCATCCCGCCGATGACCGCAGGCGACCGGCTGGGAGCCTACTCGCTGTCCGAGCCCGACAGCGGGTCCGATGCCGCGTCGCTGTCGACCCGGGCGGTGCGTGACGGCGACGTCTACCGGTTGGACGGCACCAAAGCGTGGGTGACCCACGCGGGGGAGGCCGACCGCTACCTCGTCATGGCACGCACGGGTGACGATGGCGCACGCGGGATCTCGGCGTTCGTGGTCGACCGCGACCAGGAGGGGCTGTCGTTCCCCCCACCCGAGGACAAGATGGGCATGCGCGCGTCCACCACCGGACAGCTGCGCTTCGAGGATGCGCCCGTGCCGGCCGACCGGCTCGTGGGCGAGGAGGAGGGCACGGGCTTCCGGATCGCCATGGCGTCGCTCGACGGGGGCCGGCTCGGGATCGCCGCGGCCTCGGTGGGGGTCGCGCAGGCCGCCCTCGGGCACGCGGTCTCGTACGCCACCCAGCGCGAGCAGTTCGGGCGCCCCGTGATCGGGTTCCAGGGCGTGTCGTTCCTCCTCGCAGACATGGCGACCGGGATCGAGGCCGCCCGTGCCCTGTACCTCGACACCGCGGCTCGACGGGACGCCGGCGAGGACACCTCGCGGCAGGCGGCGATGAGCAAGCTGTTCGCATCGGATGTCGCGATGCGTGTGGCGACGGACGCCGTCCAGGTCCACGGCGGCTACGGGTACACCCGCGAGTACCCCGTCGAGCGGCTCATGCGTGAGGCGAAGGTCCTGCAGATCGTCGAGGGCACCAACCAGATCCAGCGCATGGTCATCGGCCGGAAGCTCGCTGGCACGTGACCGACGAGGCTCCCACCGACCCGCACACCCGGCGGGCCTGGCGGATCGCCGGCATCGGGACGCTCGTGGTGGGTACCGGCTTCGCCGTGGTGGCCGCGCTCTCGGGCGGGGGCGGTCGGGTCGGCCTCGCGTTCTTCCTCCTCGGCGCCACCTTGTCGTGCACGCTGGGGACGCTGTACGCCGTCACCACGGGTGCCCGGGACGCCTTCCGCGGTGACGACGTCGGGCGAGGCAGGGCCGTCGCCGCGGCCGTCCTCGGGTTCCTCGCGATCCTGCTACCGATCATGACCGTCGGGCTCACCGCCTCCTGAGCGCTGAGTACCCCCGCTGCTAGCCTCGGACCGACGGCTCCCCCCAGGAGGCCCACACCCCGGTGACCGCGACCTTGATCGTGGCGGACCGCGTGGTCACCCTCGGTCACGCTCGTGTCCAAGCACGAGCGGTCCTGATCCGGGGGAGTCGCATCACCTGGGTCGGAGACGATCCCGCAGGCGCCCCCGACCACGACGCCCGCATCGACCTGGACGGGTGCACGGTGGGCCCCGCGTTCGTCGACGCCCACGTCCATCTGACCCCGACCGGACTCGCCCTCCGCGGCCTGGACCTCTCGTCCGTCTCGAGCGGAGCCGAGATCCTGCACGCGGTACGGACCGTGGCGGAACAGCACACGGGCCGCGTCCTGTGGGGACACGGCTACGACGACCACGCCTTCCCCGACGAGCTGCCCGGACCCGACGAGCTCGCAGCCGTCACCCCGCACTGTGCGGTGTACCTGTCGCGCACCGACGGACACTCGTGCCTCGTCGACCGCCACACCCTCGGTTCGGCCCCGCTCAGCCGAGCGGAGGGCGTCGACCGCGATGCCAGCGGCGAGCCCACAGGCGTGCTGCGCCGCGAGGCGAACCACATCGCCCGGCGCTGGGCGCTCGGGGCGATGAGCGCCGACGAGCTCGACGCTGCACGGCATGCGGCCGCTGACCAGGCCGCACGTCTCGGCATCGCGTCCGTCCACGAGATGGGGGGCCCGGACATGATGGGCCTGAGCGACTTCGACCGGTGGCTCGAGGGGGACTGGCCAATCGAGGTCATCGGCTACTGGGCCGCCACGGACCTCGCCGTTGCCGCGGAACGGGACCTACGGCAGGTCGGTGGGAACCTGCTCCTCGATGGATCGCTCGGCTCGCACACGGCGGCGCTCGGCCAGCCGTACGCGGACGATCCCTCGTCCGGCGCCCTGTACCACGACGACGCGGAGCTGATCGCGTTCTTCCGGGAGGCCACGCTCGCCGGCGTGCAGGTCGCTGTCCACGCCATCGGAGACGCCGCGGTTCGGCAGGCGGTCCGGTGCTGGCGGACCGTCCACGCCGAGCTTCCCGAGTACCTGTCCGGCGAGCTCGAACGTCTGCGGCACCGGATCGAGCACGTCGAGCTCATCCCCGACGGCATCCTCTCCGAGATGGCCGACCTCGGGCTCGTCGCCAGCGTCCAGCCGGCCTTCGAGGCCACCTGGGGCGGTCCCGACGGCATGTACCGGACCCGACTGGGTGAGGACCGTGCCGTCATGATGAACCCGTACCGCTCGATCGCCGACCTCGGGATCCCCTTGGCCTTCGGATCGGACACCAACGTCACGCCGATGGATCCGTGGGGCGGGGTGTACGCGGCGCAGCACCGCCGCGACCCCAGCGCTGCCCTGTCCAGGCTGGAAGCGGTCAGCGCCAGCTGCCTCGGAGGTCGGTTCGCGGCCAGGCAGGACCGGTACGTCGGCGTCGTGCGTGCAGGCTTGCGGGCGGATCTGGCCGCCTGGGAGGGGGACCCGTTCCGTGCGGACGATCCCCGCGGCACCCGGTGCGTCCTCACGGTGGTCCGTGGCCGACGGACCCACGGCGACGCCCCGCTGCCGGACTGGCAGGAACAACGCACCCCCACCAGGGGGTGAGCGGCATCCGCACCCACCGAGGACGCTCTGCGCGCACCTCCCCGGTTCCTCGCGGTCGGGCTTGACTCGCCCGCGCAGCCGTCGCATCCTGCCGAGGTCGTCCGACGTCTCCCGCCGGGAGCGGACGTGGGGGCCGCGTCGTCCGCTCGACGCGCCTACGGCCCGACGGGGATGCCCGGTCGACGCGGCGATGGGGAACGCCACGCCAAGTAGAGAACGCGCACGGCGACGCCGCATCGGCGTGCGTGGCCCCAACGGCGTGGGCGCCACCTGCACACGGGGTCCGACGGTGACCGACCGTCGGACCCCGACGCCGAACGACCCCGTCGCACGGACGTCCCGGTCCCGTTGCGCCCGTGACCGGCACGGGATACAACGGCGACCCATCACGCCCGGCGCCCAGGAGACACGAGCCGTTGAGCGACGAGGACGAGGTAGCCGAGGACCTCGACGAGCTCGAGGACGAGGAGTTCGACGACGAGCTCGAGGAGCTCGATGACGAGGACTTCGATCCCGAGATCAGCGATGACGAGCTCGAACCCGGACTCGACGACGAGCTGGTCGGCGACCCGGCGATCGACGACGCCGAGGATGAGGTGATCGAGCGGTCGCTGTCCGTCGATGAGGACGAGGCCGAGGACACCGTGATCGACATCGCCGAGGTCGAGCTCGACGATGAGGACGACGACGAGATCGAGGTCGACGTGCTCGTCGTCGAGGACGACGATGAGGACGAGGTCGATGGCCTCCGCGAAGGCGAGTTCATCTGCTCCTCGTGTTACCTCGCGAAGGGTCCGTCGCAGCTCGCGGATGCTAAGCGTCTGATCTGCGTCGACTGCATCTGACGGATGACCGCTCGCCGTGCGGCGGCCATCCTGCTCGCCGTCGCAGCCGGCATCGCCCTCTGGGCCGCACACCCGCCGGTGGGACTCGGGTTCCTGGCCTACCTCGTGGTGCCCCTGCTGCTCGCATCGGTCGATCTCGTGGACGGCGGACCCGCGGCCGGAGTGCACGCAGGTGCGACCGCCGGCCTCGTCGGCTTCCTGATCATCCTCACCTGGCTCATCCCTCCGGCGGGGTACCTCGGGTGGGTGCTGCTCGCCGCCGTTCAAGCCGCCTGGTACGCGGTCGCGGTCGCCGCCATCACGCCCTTCCGACGGTCGGCCTGGGTCGTCGTGGTCGCGCCGTTGGCCTGGACCGCGATGGAGGCGTGGCGGGGGCTGGTCCCACTGACGGGGTTCGCCTGGGGCGAGCTGGCGTACGCCCATGCGGCGGGATCGCCCCTGCTCCCGCTCGCCCGTGTGATCGGTGCACGCGGCGTGACGTTCGTGACGGTCCTCGTCGGCACGATCGCGTACGTGGCGGCTCGTCGGGTCATCCTGTCGCGCAGGCGCCACGATGTGGCGATCGTGGGGGTCGCTCTGCTCGCGATCGTGGCCGTGTTCGGGGTCGCCGGACTCGTGCCGCCTCCCCCAGAGCCCGAGGAGCGCACGGTCGACGTCCTCGCCGTGCAGGGCAACGACCTCGCGACCCCGCCCGTGGTCGGGTCAGAGCTCGACCGTCTCATCGCGCAGCGCATGGTCGCCCTGACCCGACGGTCGGTCGAGGAGCATGGCCGCCCGGACCTCACGGTGTGGCCCGAGAGCAGCATCGATCGCGATCCGTGGCGCCCCACCGGCGATGACCTCCTGCCCTACGTCGACGAGGCGGCTGCCATCACCGGCGGGCAGCTGCTGGTCGGGGTGAACCTCGACGGTCCCCAGCCTCGCGAGACGTTCCGCAACTCCGCGGTGCTGGTCGACGAGCAGGCACAGCCGCTGGACGACTACGCGAAGCGCAGGTACGTCCCGTTCGGCGAGTACGTGCCGATGCGCTCGGTGCTCGCACGCTTGGTGCCTGCCCTCCGTCAGGTCCCACGTGACGGGGTGCCTGGCCCCGGACCTCAGACCGTCGACGCGGATGCCGTCGACCTCGCGGTGATCATCTGCTTCGAGACGCTGTTCCCCGACATCGTGCGCTCCAACGTCCTCGCTGGGGAGGCCGGGATGGTCGTGGCGGTCACCAACGATGCGTCCTTCGGTCGCAGCGCCGAGAGCGACCAGCACATCACCCAGAGCCAGCTCCGAGCGGTCGAGTCGGGCCGCTGGGTCCTGCACGCCGCGCTGTCGGGCCGGTCCGCGCTGATCGATCCGTCCGGACAGGTCGTCGCTCGAACCGACGTGTTCGAGCGTGCCACCATACGCCAGGATGTACCGGTGGTGACCGCGGCGACGCCCTTCCTCCGGTGGGGCGACGTCGTCGGTACCGCCACTCGATGGGCCGGCGTCGCACTCGCGCTGGGGACCATCGCCGCCGGCCTGCTCCGTCGGCGGGACCGAACGGACACCGCAGAGCACGAGGAGGTTGGATGACGCCGCAGCCCACTCCCCCCGGTGGGGCCCGGACGCTCGTGATCACACCCACCTACAACGAGCGCGACACGATCCGCGAGGTCGTGCGCGGAGTGCTCGAGGCGGACCTCGAGACCGATCTCCTCATCGTCGACGACGGGTCACCGGACGGGACCGGCGAGATCGCGGACGAGATCGCCGCCACGGTCGACAGCGTCCAGGTGCTCCACCGGCAGGCCAAGGAAGGGCTCGGCCCCGCCTACCGTGCCGGCTTCGCCTGGGGGCTCCAGCGCGGCTACGACGTCTTCGTCGAGATGGACGCCGACCTGTCTCACGATCCCGCCGATCTCCCACGCCTGGTCGCCGCGACCGAACACGCGGACCTGTCGATCGGCAGCCGCTACGTACCCGGGGGGCGGACCGAGAACTGGCCGTGGCACCGTCGCGCGCTGTCGAAGGGTGGCAACATGTACGTCCAGCTCGTCACGGGCGTGCCCGTCAGGGACGCGACCAGCGGCTACCGCGCTTTCCGGCGCGACCTCCTCGAGGAGCTGCGGATCGAGACGCTTCGATCCGACGGGTACTCGTTCCAGCTCGAGACGGTGCTGCGGACCTGGCGCGAGGGGTTCGCGATCCAGGAGGTGCCTATCACCTTCGTCGAACGCCGGCACGGAGCGAGCAAGATCAGCCGCGCGATCGTGATCGAAGCCCTCTTGCGCGTCCTGCGGTGGGGCTTCCAAGGACGCCGCCGAGCACCGTCGCCCCACCCTCGCTCGGTGCTCGCCGAAGGGGTGACCGGCTAGCCTTGCCGCCGGTGACCCGCTCACCACACGGCCCCGTCGTCCAGCGGTCTAGGATCCCGCCCTTTCAAGGCGGTGACGCCGGTTCGAACCCGGTCGGGGCTACCGCACAGGCCCGAGCCGATGGTGCATCCACACGTTCGGTTCGACGTACACCGCGTGGTCCTGGTCGACGTCGACGTGGACCGGCACGAGCGCATCCGGCACCTCGGTCGGTCCGGACGTGTCGAAGGCCAACCCGGTCCAGCTGCGCCACTCGTCCACGGTCCCCGGGATGGTCATCGAGGTCGGGCAGACCTTCACGACAGACGCGCCGACCCGCGCGTGTGTCCGCAGCCACGGGTCGTGCAGCTCGCCGTCGTCGCGGCGCTGCTGGCCTATCTGCTCGCCCCGCTCGTCCGGGCGGTCGAATCGCGCGGCCTCAGCCGCACCGTCGCCACGTCGGTAGTATTCCTGGGTA
>JAHWKO010000033.1 GCA_019347855.1 Actinomycetota bacterium | reverse complement strand
TCCAGGGCGTCGGCGTGGCGCACCATCGTCTCGGCGTAGCCGCGGATCGAGGTGAGCGGCGTGCGGAACTCGTGCGACACCATCGCGACGAAGTCGTCCTTCATCCGGCTCGCGACCGCGAGCTCGGCGTTGGTGTCGCGCAGCCGCGTCTGCGCCAGCTCGAGCGATGTGAGCGTGTCCTCGATGCGCGCGGCGAGGGAGGCGAGCTCGTCCTCGCCGTCGAGCGCCACGACGGGCCGGTCCTCGATCAGCTGGGCGTAGCGCTCGTAGAGGTCCCAGCGCCCCTGGTCGGTGGCCAACGCCAGCACGTGCGCCGAGGTCTCGTCCGGCGAGTGGACCAGATCGTCGACCTCCATCGTGAAGGGGTCGGTCGCGGGCTTGCGACCGAGCCCGAGCGCGTCGTGCAGCGCCCCGACCACGTCGGGGTTCATGTCGTGGTACTCCGATCCCCGTGGCGAGTACTTGATGACACTGGGGCTCGGCAGGGTGACCTCACCGACCGCCGCGCCGCCCTCCTCCACCTCGGCCTCGGGTGGGCCGTAGGCGGCGAGGTGCTGGTCCTGGACGTCGCTCGCGAGGTCCTCGAACGTCACGCCACCGAGTCGGCTGACCGTGCCGGTGAGGCACAGATCGACGACCTCGGGGGCCAGACCCACGGCCTCGAAGATCTGGGCGGACCGGTAGGAATCGACCGTCGAGATCCCCATCTTGGACATGATCTTCATCACGCCGTCCTCGAGCGCCGTCCGGTAGCGCTCCTGGGCGTCCGATCCGGACACGTCGTCGCCACGCAGCAGGCCGGCGTCGGCCAGGTACGCGAAGGTCTCGAGGGCCAGGCGCGGGACGATCGCGTCCGCGCCGTAGCCCAGAAGGCAGGCCATGTCGTGCGTCTCGCGGGCCTCGTCGGTCTCGGCTACGAGGCTCGTGTGGGTCCGCAGGCCCTCGCGCAGCAGCCGCTGGTGGACCGCCCCGACCGCCAGCAGGATCGGGATGCGACACCGGACCTCGTCGCTGCCCACGTCGCTAACGACGACGATGCCGGCGCCGGCGCGGACGGCATCGACCGCCTCGTCACCGAGCCGGACCAGCGCCCTTTCGAGTCCGGCGGAGCCGGCGGCGACGGGGAAGGTCGCATCGACAGCCGCGACGTCGAACGGGATGTCCGCATCGAGGACGAGCTTCCGCAGTCCCTTCGGGTACAGCAGGAACGTCTCGAGCTCCAGCAGCCGCGCGGCATCCGGCCCCTCGTGGAGGATCGGGCCACGGGGCCCGAGCAGGGTGCGGAGGCTCATGACCTCGTGCTCGCGGAGGTGGTCGATCGGCGGGTTGGTCACCTGGGCGAAGCGTTGCTTCAGGTAGTGGCTGACGGGCCGGTGCCAGTGGGCCGCGGGTGGGATGGGCGTGTCCTCCCCCATCGACGAGGTCGGTTCCTTCGACTCGGTCGCCATGGGACGCAGGATCGAGGTGAGCTCCTCCTTCGTGAAGCCGTAGGCGAGCTGGCGCAGCTCCACGCCGTCGCCGATCACGTCGACGGGCTGCCCGGCCGAGGACGGGATGAGCTCGGACCGCAGCCACTCCCCGTACGGGGCGAGCTCCGCGAGCCAGCCCTTGATCTCGGTGTCCTCCTGCAGGCCGCCCTCGTCGGGATCCACGCAGACCATCTGGCCCGGTCCGAGGCGCTCCCGGCGGACGGGACCGTGCCCGTCGGTGCGGACGGCCCCGACCTCGGACGAGGCGATCACGTAGCCGTCGTCGCACACGAGGTAGCGCAGCGGGCGTAGCCCGTTGCGGTCGAGCGTGGCGCCGACCCGCCGCCCATCGGTGAAGACCAGCCCGGCCGGGCCGTCCCACGGCTCGACGATGCACGAGTGGTAGCGGTAGAAGTCCCGCACGGCGGGATCGACGGAACGGTGCCCCTCCCAGACCGCCGGGACCAGCATCGACAGGCTGTGCCGGACGTCACGGCCACCCCGTGTCAGCAGCTCCAGCGCGTTGTCCAGCTTCGCGGAGTCGGACTGGTCGGACTCGATCACCGGCCGCAGGAGGTCGGACTCGATCCAGTCCGCCCCGAGGCTGCCCTCACGGGCCCGCATCAGGTTGACGTTGCCCTCGATCGTGTTGATCTCGCCGTTGTGGCACAGCATGCGGAAGGGCTGGGCGCGCTCCCAGGTCGGAGCGGTGTTGGTCGAGTAGCGCGAGTGGAAGATCGCGAACGCGGACGAGAACCGCTCGTCCGCGAGGTCCGGATAGAACGCCCCGAGCTGCAGCCCACCGGACAGCGCCTTGTAGGTGACGACGCGGAACGACCACGACGCCGCGTAGTAGCGCACGCCCGCCTGTTCGCAGGCCACGCGGGCGCGTCGGCGGGCGCGGAAGGCCGCCCGATCAGTCTGCTCGTCGTCCCAGTCCGCCGGGTGGTGGAACAGGGCCTGGACCAACAACGGCATGGACCGGACCGCGATCTGCCCGATCGCGTCCGTGTCGATGGGGACGGGCCGCCATGCCAGGAACTCCAGCCCCTCGGCGCGGCACGCCTCGACGACGTGCTGGCGAGCAGCCGCGCGCGCCTCGTCACCGGCGGTGCCACTGGAGTTGTCCAGGAACAGGAACGCCACACCCAACCGGTCGGGGTCGACGTCGCGGACGCCGATCCGATCCGCCTCGTCCGCCAGGAAGCTGCGCGGGATCTGGGTCAGCAGGCCGGCACCGTCTCCGCTCTTGGCGTCGGCGGCGACGGCGCCCCGGTGGGCCACACCGCAGAGGCCCTCGAGTCCCTTCTCGACGATGTCGCGGCGTGGGCGGCCGTCCACGTGGGCGACGAAACCGATGCCGCAGGCGTCGTGCTCGAAACGGGGGTCGTACAGGGTCACGTCTGACTCCTCGGGCGTGTGGATGCAGAGGGGTGGGGCGTCGTTGCCCGACAGGACCGTCGACGTTGACGACAGAGATGGAAGAACGGCGCCCCCTGGAGGTGGGAGCGCCGTTGCTCGGCCGGGAGGGTAGCCGACCGGAGCCCGCAGGTGCCATCACCTAGGGTCTCGCGCGAGGAGGGCAATGATGATCGAGGTGGAACGGCGCGACGGCGGCATCGCGGTCGTCACCCTGGACGATCCCGAGCGGCGCAACGCGATGACCTACGAGGCCGGCCGGGCTCTGCACGACGCGTTCACCGACCTCGGAGAGGACCCGGACCTGCGCGTCGCCGTGCTGACCGGAGCCGGATCGGCGTTCTCGGCCGGAGGCGACCTCGACATGCTCGCGGAGCACGCCCGCCGCACCCGCGAGGAGGGCTACGACGCATCCGACGCGATGCGCGAGTTCTACGGCCTGTTCCTGTCGATCCGCGAGCTCCCGGTCCCGGCGATCGCCGCGGTGAACGGACACGCGATCGGGGCGGGGTGGTGCGTGGCGCTCGCGTGCGACCTGGACATCGTCGCCGAGGACGCGAAGCTCGGGATGACCTTCTCGCGGATCGGCATCCACCCGGGGATGGGTGGCTCCTGGTTCCTGCCGCGGATGACCCACCGGCAGCGCGCCGCCGAGCTGCTCTACACGGGCCGCCTGGTCTCGGGTGCCGACGCAGCCGGGTGGGGGCTCGCGCTGGAGGCCGTCCCGGCCGACGAGGTCCTGGACCGGTCGCTCGAGCTCGCTCGCGAGATCGCCGGGTCCGCCCCCCAGGTCGTCCGCCAGCTCAAACGCAGCCTCCTCTCGGTCCACGACCGGTCCCTCGAGGAGCAGCTCGACGTCGAGGCCGCGAACCAGGCCGAGAACTACGGGACCGACGACGTCGTCGAGGGCATCCAGGCGGTCCGGGACCACCGGCAGCCGCGCTTCCAGGGTCGCTGAAGGTGCGGTCGACGTGGCTCGGCCGGCTGCTCGGCCTCGCGATCCTCGCGGTCCTGCTGTGGATCCTCTACCTACTGGTCTCCGGAGGCGACTTCGCCCAGCTGATCACGGCGATCTCCACGTTCGTGCTGCTGATCGGCGCGTACGCCCTGGTGTTGCGCATGCGCGACCGAAGCGGTCCCTGACCGGGTCGGTCAGTCCCCCAACGCCTCACCCAGCAGCGTCCGGGCGATCACCCGCAGCGCCAGGACCTCGTCGGCGCCCTCGAAGATCGACAGCACCCGCGCATCGACGAAGTACCGGGACACCGCGTACTCCTCGGCGTAGCCGTACCCGCCGTGCAGCTGCTGCGCCTCGCGGGTGACCCACTCGGCGACCCGGCAGGCCAGCTGCTTCACCATCGACGCCTCCAGCTGGCCCTCACCCTGCGCGAGCAGTCGCGCGGACCGCAGCGTCAGCTGCCGGCACGCCGCCAGCAGGAACGCCATCCGCGCGATCTTGGTCCGGGACAGCTCGTACTCGGCCAGCGGCGTGGCGAACACCTTGCGCTGCTGGCTGTAGGCCACGGCGTCCTCCAAGGCCGCGTGCATCACCCCGTTGGCCCGGGCGGCGGTCTGGAGCCGACCCGAGGCGAAGGCCTGCATCTGGTAGTAGAAGCCCTGCCCGAGACCGTCTTCCATGCCGATCAGGTTCTCGTGCGGGACCCGCCAGCCGTCGAACGAGATCTCGAAGCTGTGCATCCCGCGGTAGCCGATCGTCGAGATGGCGCGGGCGTCCATCACTCCGCCACTTCCTCGGCCGTCCTCCCCGCCGTCCGCCTGCTGCTCGACGCGGAACGCGTGGCCGTCGTGCGAGGGCTTGTCGACCACGAACAGCGACAGGCCGCGGTGGGCCTCCGACCGGTCGGGATCCGTGCGTGCCAGCAGCAGGAGGTACTCGGCCTTGCCCGCGAACGTGCACCAGGTCTTGACCCCGTTGATCACCCACTGGTCACCGTCGCGGGTGGCGGTGGTCTTGAGCATGGCGACGTCGGAGCCGTAGTCGGGCTCGGTGACGGCGACCGCACACATCTTCTCGCCCGACGCGATCTCGGGCAGCCATCGCTGCTTCTGCTCCTCGGTCCCACCGTTCAGGATCGCGGCGGTGATGATCTCCGGGCGGGTGATCAGCGATCCGGCGACGCCGAGGGAGCCGCGGGAGAGCTCCTCGGTCACCAGGACCATGTTGATCAGCTCGTCCTCGCCGCCCTCAGCCATGCCCCCGTACTCGGTCGGCACCGACAGCCCGAAGGTCCCGAGCTCCGCGAGGCCCTGGATGATCCGGTCGGGGATGTCCCGGTCCTCGCGGTGGATCTCCTCGGCGACGGGCTTGACCTGGTCGTCGGCGAACCGGCGGAACGTGTCGCGCACCATCTCCCACTCCTCAGAGAGGTGCCGGGGCGGGGCGCCGGTGTCCAGGATCGCGTCGGCGATCTCGGACAGGAACGCGGGATCCCGGCCCGCCTGGACCGCGTCGCCGACGTCCGGGGCGGACAGCTCCCCCTCGGGGTCGACCCCCGCCTGCGTCCACCGGCCGGCCAGGCGGCCTCGCAGGTCGGCGTACACGTCGGCAGCGAAGGCGTGGGCCAGCTTGGCCTCGAGCTCGCCTTCCTCCCCGTACGGGAGCAGCTCCTCGGCTGCGGCGACCGACGACGCGAGCGACGCCAGGTCGTACACCACCGTCTGCCGGTCGTCGACCAGGTCGGTCGAGACGCGGCCCTCGGCCTCGACCTCCGGGGCGAGGTGGGCGACGGCGCCGTCGATCGCCGCGCGCAGCGCCTCGACGATCGTGCGTGCCTGCTCCAGGTGGCTCACAGGGACTCCAGGTGGCGGGTGCGAGTGGTTCGAAGTGTGGTCGACGGTGCCGCCGGCAGTCCAATCAACCCGTCAGGGCGTGGCGTCCCGGGCGACCAGGGCCGCACCGATCGCGCCACCCCGCTCGCCGAGTTCGGCTGCCACGATCTCGACCCGGGGTGGTTGGAGGAACAGGGCCGGGCGCGCGCCGGACTCGACCCGGGTGAGGAACTGCGCTCCCATCCGGTCCGCGAGACCGCCGCCGATGACGACCTTCTCGACGTCGAGGAGGTTCACCGCGGAGGCGATGCCCTTGCCGAGGGCCTCGGCCCCGAAGTCGATCAGGTCGGCGGCCACGGGGTCGCCCTGCTCGTAGGCGGCCTTGAACACCTTCGAGCTGAGGTGATCCTTGCCGAGCTCCTCGGCTATCCGGAACAGCGAGGTGTGCTTGCCCTCGTCCTGCGCGCGGCGTGCGGCGTGCTCCATCGCACGTCGTCCGGCGTAGGCCTCGACGCAGCCACGGCGCCCGCAGGGGCACACCGCACCACCCCGCTCGACCACCGTGTGGCCGAACTCGCCCGCGGCGCCGAACGCGCCCTCGTAGATCTCACCGTCCAGGATCAGGCCGCCACCGACCCCGGTGCCGACGAACACGACGAGCAGGTTCTGGCAGCCGCGCCCCGCGCCCAGTCGGTGCTCGGCGACCGCCGCAGCGCTGACGTCGTTGACCACGCGTATCGGACGTTCGAGCTCGGCGCCCAGGAGGTCCGCGAGCCGGAACCGCTCGGACCAGCCCGGCACGTTCTCGGCCTGCCCGACGGTGCCGTCCACGACCACCCCGGGCGAGCCCACACCCACCCCGGCGATGTCGTCGACGGCGACATCAGCCCGGTCGCAGGCATCCTGGACGCCCGCGACGAGCACCTCGATCGCCGCACCCCGGTCCCCCGTGCTCGGGGTCTTCATCCTGGCGGCACCGACGACCTCGTCGTCGTCACCGAGCACGACCGTCTGGACCTTCGTCCCGCCGATGTCCACGCCAACGGTCACCACAGCCGGTCCTCCCGCTCGGGGCGCCGAGCCTAACGCGGCGGGGGCCGAGCGGGGCCCCGGGACGCAGGGCCCGTCACTACGCTGGAGGCGCGACGACGCCGAGGGGAGCCGATGACCGACGCCCGCACGATCCCACCGGAACCGTCCAACGAGCCCACACGCTCGTACCCGCCCGGCTCGGAGCACAAGTCGAGTCTCAAGGCGAGGCTCGACGAGCTCCGCACGGAGACGGTCAACGCCCCGGCCGTGATCGCCGGCCGCGACATCGAGACGGGCAACACGGTCGAGCTGCGCGCCCCGCACGACCGCTCGCTGCACCTCGCCGACGTGCACACCGTGGGTGAACGGGAGCTCACCAAGGCGATCGAGGCGGCCCAGTACGCCAAGCCGGACTGGACCGCGATGGACTGGGAGGACCGCGCCGCGATCTTCCTCCGCGCCGCCGAACTGCTGGCCACGACGTGGCGGGACACCGTCAACGGGTCGACGATGCTCGGCCAGTCGAAGACCGTCTACCAGGCGGAGATCGACGCCGCCTGCGAGCTGATCGACTTCCTGCGCTTCAACGTCTGGTTCGCAGCGCAGATCTACAGCGAGCAGCCGGACAACGCCCTGGGCGTGTGGAACCGGGTGGACTACCGGCCGCTCGAGGGGTTCGTGCTCGCGATCACCCCGTTCAACTTCACCTCGATCACCGGCAACCTCCCCACGGCGCCGGCGCTCATGGGCAACACCGTCTTGTGGAAGCCGTCCGAGAAGTCCGCCTACTCCGCCCACTTCCTGATGCGGCTCCTGCAGGAGGCCGGGCTGCCGGACGGCGTGATCAACCTGGTCCAGGGCAGCGGTCAGCTGGCTGCGGACGTGTGCACGGACCACCCGGGCTTCGCGGGCCTGCACTTCACCGGTTCGGTCGTCGTGCTGCGGGACCTGTTCGAGTTGATCGGGTCACGGACGCGCCGCTACCGGACGTTCCCCCGCATCGTCGGCGAGAGCGGGGGCAAGAACTTCGTGCTCGCCCACCCGTCCGCCGATCCCGCCTCGTTGGTGACGGCGCTCACGCGTGGGGCGTTCGAGTACCAGGGGCAGAAGTGCTCCGCGGTCTCGCGGGCGTACCTGCCGTCGAACCTGTGGGCCGAGGTCCGCGACGAGATCGTGGACGTCACGCGGAGCCTGCAGATGGGCGACGTCTACGACTTCCGCAACTTCATGGGAGCGGTGATCGACCGCAACGCGTTCGAGAAGCACCGGGGCGCGATCGAGGAGGCCCGCCAGCACGCTGACGTGGGCATCCTCGCGGGGGGCGGCTCCGACGACTCAGACGGCTGGTTCATCGAACCGACGATCCTCACCACGACCGACCCGCACTACCGGACGATGGAGGAGGAGCTGTTCGGCCCGATCCTCACCGTCTTCGTGTACGACGAGAGCGAGTGGGAGCGCGCCATCGACCTGGTCGACTCGACCTCCCCGTACGGGCTCACCGGGTCGGTGTTCGCCACCGATCGGGGCGCGATCGTCGAGTCAGCCGAACGGCTGCGGCAGGCGGCCGGCAACTTCTACATCAACGACAAGCCGACCGGGGCGGTCGTCGGGCAGCAGCCGTTCGGAGGCGCCAGAGCATCCGGGACCAACGACAAGGCCGGGTCGCGGCTCAACCTCCTGCGGTGGATCAGCCCCCGTTCCATCAAGGAGAACCTGCACCCTCCCACCGACCACACCTACCCCCACATGGCCGACCAGTGACCCTCGTGAACGCACAGCGCCACATGTGGCGCTCCCGGTTCACAAGCCGGAGGGTCCGCGCCCCAGCCGCCCCCTCGTGAACGCACAGCGCCACATGTGGCGCTCCCGGTTCACAAGCCGCGGGTCGCGAGGGAGGGTCAGGTGGGGTCGGGGCGGGCCAGCTCCGTGTCGCCTCCGAGGTTGTGCAGCCGCACCTGACCGCGCGCCACGAGCTTGCCGTCGGACGCGCGGGTGATCGAGACCACCCACACCTGCTGGCTGCGGCCCCGGTGGATCGGCTCGGCCACCGCGTCCAGCCGGCCCTCGCGGTGAGCGCGGAAGAAGTCCGTCGAGTTCGACACGCCGGCCACGCGGGTGTGGCCGAGCTCCTCGTTCGCCCAGACGGCTCCCCCCACGCTGGCCAGGCTCTCGACGATCCCCGCGTACACACCACCGTGGACGATGCCGAAAGGCTGCTGGTGCTTCGCCTCGGCATCGAGGTGGGCTGACACGCGGTCGGACGTGATCTCGTCGTACCGGAGCTCCACGAGCGCGTCGAAGTGCTCCCGCTCGTAGTAGTCGGCGAAGTCGTCGGCGATCGAGTCCGGGATGCTCATCGAGCGCAAGCCTAGTGCCCGGCCGTCGCCGACTTCGTCGTGGGCGGGCCCATGTGGTGTCATGGGGCCCCCGATCACGAGGAGGCAACGGCGATGGCCGACCCCAGACACCGCAGCCGCGACGTCACCGAGGGGTACGAGCGCGCCCCCGCCCGCGCCATGCTGCGCGCCGTCGGCATGACCGATGAGGACTTCCGCAAGCCCCAGGTCGGCATCGCGTCGTCCTGGAACGAGGTCACGCCGTGCAACCTCCCGCTGGACCGTCTGGCCAAGCAGGCCAAGGAGGGCGTGTTCCAGGCCGGCGGCTACCCGCTCGAGTTCACGACGATCGCGGTGTCGGACGGCATCGCGATGGGCCACGAGGGCATGCGCGCGTCGCTGGTGTCCCGCGAGGTGATCGCGGACTCGGTCGAGACCATGATGCACGCGGAGCGCCTCGACGGGATGGTCACGTTCGCGGGGTGCGACAAGTCCCTCCCTGGGATGATCATGGCGGCGGTCCGGCTCGACGTGCCCAGCGTCTTCCTGTACGGCGGATCGATCCTGCCGGGGCGCCTGGGTGGCGAGGACATCACGATCCAGACCGTCTTCGAAGCGGTCGGGGCGCGTGGGCGCGGCACCATGACCGACGATGAGCTGCGCGAGGTCGAACGCAACGCCTGCCCGGGTGAGGGCGCCTGCGGCGGGATGTTCACGGCCAACACGATGGCGTCGGCGATCGAGGCCCTCGGGATGGCGCTCCCCGGGTCGGCCTCTCCCCCGGCGGTCGACCGCGAACGCGACGCCTTCGCGAGGCGATCCGGCGAGGCCGTGGTCCGGTTGCTCCACGAGGGGATCACGGCCCGGGACATCGTCACCCGACGGTCGCTCGAGAACGCGATGGCGGTGGTCATGGCGGTCGGTGGTTCCACGAACGCGGTGCTGCACCTGCTCGCGATCGCCCGGGAGGCCGAGATCCAGCTGACGATCGATGACTTCGACGACATGAGCCGGAAGGTCCCGCACATCGCGGACATGACCCCCGGCGGCCGGTACGTCATGAACGACCTCGACCGTGTCGGCGGCGTCCCGGTCGTGATGAAGGCCCTGCTGGATGAGGGCCTACTGCACGGCGACTGCATGACGGTCACGGGGCGCACGGTCGGGGAGAACCTCGCAGCCCTCGACCCACCCCCGCCCGACGGGACCGTCGTCCACCCGGTGTCCGATCCGATCCACGAGACCGGCGGACTCGCGATCCTCCGTGGGTCCCTGGCACCGGACGGCGCGGTGGTGAAGGTAGCCGGCATCGCGTCGGACCAGCTGCACTTCGAGGGGCGTGCCCGCGTCTTCGACGGCGAGCAGGCCGCGCTCGAGGCTGTGCTGACCGGCGCGATCGAGGCCGGCGACGTCATCGTGATCCGCTGGGAGGGTCCGAAGGGCGGGCCGGGGATGCGCGAGATGCTCGCCACGACCGCCGCCGTGAAGGGGGCCGGACTCGGGGACTCCGTCGCGCTGATCACCGACGGCCGTTTCTCCGGGGCGACCCACGGGTTCTCGATCGGCCACGTCGCCCCCGAGGCTGCGGACGGCGGACCGATCGGGGTCGTGCGTGAGGGGGACACGATCGTGATCGACGTCCCCCAACGCCGTCTCGACCTCCAGGTCGACGACGACGAGCTCGCACGGCGACGCGACGACTGGGAGCCGCTCGAGCCTCGGTACACCCGCGGGGTGCTCGCCAAGTACGCGCGGACCGTGCGATCCGCCTCCGAGGGCGCGACGACGTCGGTCTAGTCCGTGAACATCGAGGAGCTGCGCTTCATCTGCCAGGAGGCCGTCCGCGACCTCCTGGCCAACGAGTCCCGGCCACTTCCCCCAGCGGTGGTGCTCCCGGGTCCCACCGCGACCCGCATCGTGAAGCTGCCGGAGTTCCCTCCCGACGACGTCGACCGCCTGCGGCTCCTTGACCGGTTCGCCCAGGACGAGATCCTGGCGACAGACACCCCGGCGTACGGCTTCGTCTCGCAGGCCGAACTCGACGACGGCACGGACGTGGTCATCACCGTCTACGGAGCGCACGGGCACGACGCGGTTATCTCGGCGGTCCCGATCGCCGAGGACGGGACGCTCGGTGAGTTCAGCGATGCGGAGCCGCTCGCCGAGGAGGCGCTGGCGTTCCTCCACCCGCTGCAGCACGCCGTGCAAGAGGTCAGTCGACCGCAGGAACCCGACGACGTCCCTGGCATCCCCGGCTTCGGCGAGTAGGGCGCGAGGCGACCTCAGGGGCGGGTGGGGGTATCGCTGGGCTGCCCGCTCGGCCGCTCCGACGGCTGCTGCGACGGCTCGGTCCCCCGATCGGACGGTGACGTCGCCTGATCCGATGGCGGCGTCGCCGTCTCCGAGGGTGAGCTCTGCGGCGGAGGGCCCTGTCCCGGGGAGCTCTGTGCCGGAGAGCTCTGCTGGTCGCTCGGGGACGTGGTCGACCCGGCGGGCGACGTGGCCTGCACGGACGGCGAGGTCGTCTGCTCCCCGGGCGACGTCGTCCCGCTCTCCGGTCCCGTCGTCCCCTGATCCACGGGCCGCGTGAACACCGCCGTCGGCGACTCCTGCGGTGGCGAGGACGGCTCGTCGGCGGTCGTCTCCGACGGGATGGGCACCTCGACGATCGGGGAGGCCGCTCGCTCAGGGCCCCGGATCATGCGATCCGCGAGGCCGAGCAGCGGCCCCTGCTGGTCCTCGGCGTGCGGAACCTCGAACAGTTCCCGGGACCGCTCGCTGGACTGCGGTCCGGCGAACGACAGCACGGCCAGCACACCGGCGCCCAGCAGGGCCAAGCCGCTTCCGGCAAGTGCTGGGGCGCGGGACCGCATCTGCTGGCGGAGTTCGCCGAACCGTCGCTGCAGCTCGAGCGCGGGCGTGAGCTCGCTCTCGAGGTTCAGCCAGGCCATCAGGGACGCGGACCCGTACACACTGCCCTGCCACGCGAAGAGGCCAGCCAGGAACCATTCGTGCCACCCCGACACCGCGACGACGGTCGCCACCCCTGCGGCGTAGAGCCCGAGAGCCATCGCGCTCTCCGCGCGGCTCGCGCGGAGAGCCTGGACGATCCCCCTCTCCCCCTTCCACTTCGGGGTGCGTAGGAACACACCTTCCGCTCGGAACGACCCCTGCACGCAGGCCAGCGCGACGGTCCACGACAGCGACAGCCAGTTCGCGAACGCGAGGCTGGCGCGCTTCCAGGAGATCCCGGTGGCCTTGCGCAACGCCCAGAGACCCCGGAGCAGGCCCGAGGCGATCAGGACCGTCGGTAGCAGCACGACGGCGCCGACCAACGGGCGGAGTGGCACCGACCCCGTCGTGATGAGCAGCGTCGCGATCGTGAGGAGCACCGCGGTGAACCCGAAGGCCAGCACGTCGATGAACCATCCGAGCCCGCCAGCCAGGTAGTGGAACCGCTGACCGAGCGAGAGGTGGTTGTCCTCCGATCTCCACTCGAGCAGCAGCGCCCGCCAGTGCATCCGCAGGATCTGGACGCCGCCGAACGCCCAACGGAACCGCTGGCGCTTCAAGGCCGAGAAGGTGAGCGGCATGATCCCGTGACCGAAGGTCTGGTGGATGTAGTGCCCGGAGTACCCCTGCTTCAGCAGGCGCAGGGAGACCTCTGCATCCTCGGTGATGCACCACTCGTCCCATCCGCCCGCCTGCTCGAGCGCATCGCGTCGGATCAACCCCATCGTGCCGGCGAAGATGCTCCCGTCGCGCTCGTTGCGTGAACGCATCGTGACCGCGAACGAGTACTCGTAGGCGTCGTAGCAGGCGGTCAGGTAGGGGTCGTCCTCCCAGTCGTGGTAGTCCTGGGGGGTCTGGACGAACGCGAGTTCCGGGTCGGCGAAGTACCCGACGGTCTCCGTCAACCAGTCCGGCTCGACCCGGTAGTCCGCGTCCACGATGCCGACCACCTCGGCTCGGGGATCGGTGTAGCTGTCGAGGGCGAGGTTCAGCGCCCCGGACTTGTAGCCCGGCCACGGGTCCACGTGTACGAAGGTGACGAGCTCCCTGCTCTCGCAGTAGTCGCGGACGGGGTGCCACACCTCCGGATCCTCGGTGTTGTTGTCGATGACCACGATCTCGTAGTGCGGGTAGTCGAGCGCCTCCAGAGACCGGATCGTCCCGATCAGCATCTCGGGGGGCTCGTTGTAGGCGGGTACGTGGATCGACACGAACGGCTGGTGGTCGGGATCGCTGTGGTGCTCCGACCGCTTCCACGACACCCGACACAACACATCGAACGCCTCGAAGGCGAACAGGCAGGTGATGGTCAGGGCCGCGATCTCCATGAGCAGGAGCAGGACCGAGCCGCCGGTCGCGATCGGTCCGAGCCCAGCGACGAAGGTGATCTGGCCGACGAAGGCGAGGTAGGAGACCGCAGCGGCCACGTACGTGGCCAAGGCCACGTGGCCGATCGGGTTCCACGTCCTCATGCCCATGATGACCGGGAGGGAGACCGCGACGACCCATGCTTCACCCACGAGCACCGGTCCGAGCGGCAAGCCCCAGATCGCGGCCGCCACCTCACCCCCGACGACCGCGAGCGTCACGGCGAGCGCGACGCTGGCGGTCCTCGAGGTCCGATCCACGCGTTGGCCGGCGACGACCACCAGCGCGGTGGCCAGGGCCAGGGAGACGACCGCGACCAGGGTGACGGTGAGCAGCATGGCGTCCCTAGGTCGGATCCGGAGGTGCTCTCACTATCTGTAGGCGCACGAACACCCCGCGAGGTCACGGGTGCCACGAGGATCGATCTACGCGATCAGGAGATCGACGATCAGGTCGGTGTCGGACAGGTCCTCGACGACCATGTCCGCCCCGACGGTCACCAGCTCCTCGTAGGGATGCTGGTTCGTCGCGACCAACAGGCACCGCGCCCCACCGGCTCGAGCACACCTCAGATCGAGGGGCGAGTCACCGATGACCCACACGTCCTGCGGATCCACGACCAACGAGCGCTGCGCGCGCACCTTCTCGAGCGCGATCGGGACCAGTTCATCACGGTCGTGGTGGTCGCTGCCGTACGCCCCCACGTCGAGGTCGAGGTAGCCGTCGAGTCCCAGCGCGGACAGCTTGATGTGGGTTGTGGCCTCGAGGTTGCCCGTCAGCACCGTCTGACGGACGTCCGTTTCCCGCGACAGCCGTTCGAGGACCTGCGGGACGCCCGGCAGCACCCGACCCTCGTGCCGGATCAGCTCCGCGAGCTTCGCGAGCTCGGTCGCGTACCGCTCGAGCAGGCCATCGAGGTGGGCGTCCGCCGCCTCGACATCCAGGACGGTGGACAGCAGCTCCCGGGCGATCTGTGGATCGGTCTTCCCGCTCATCGGGTGCCCGTGCACGTCGATCCGGGCGTCGGTGACCTCGGCGAGGACCTCGGTGAACGCCTCCCTGGTGCCGGGCGTGCGCACGAGGGTCCCATCGACGTCCCAGAGGATCAGCCGCACCTAGCGCTCCTCCACCCGGAGCGGGCCCAGGTCGAGGCCAGCATCCTCGGCGGCCGCGCGGTAGAGCCGCGCGAGGTCGACGACCTGGTAGTGGGCGTTCAGGCCGCTGGGGTTCGGCAGTGCCCACACGGTCGCGCCGCCGACCGTGCGGTCCTGTGGGCCCACGTCCGCGCCCCGCTCGCCGAAGGCCGTCCGGTAGGCGGTGATCCCCACGAACGCCACGACCGCTGGGTCCCACCGCTCCACCTTGCGGCGGACCTCGCCGACGCCCGCACGCAGCTCGTCATCGTCCAGCTCGGACGCCTTGGCGGTCGCCCGGTCGGCCAGGTTCGTGATGGCGATGCCGCGGTCGGTCAGCGCGCTGCGGGAGCGGTCGTCGAAGCCGTCGGTCACGTCCAGCACCTCGTCGCTGATACCAGCGGCGAACAGCGCCTTGTAGAACCGGTTGCCCGGGTGGGCGAAGTGCGCCCCGCTGGCGGCGGTCCACAGGCCGGGGTTGATGCCGACGAACACCAGCCGGATGTCGTCCCCGACCAGGTCGGGGACGGTGTCCCCCCGATGGGCCTCGAGCTGCTCGCGGGTGAACCCCACAACCGCCCTCAGCCTTTGATGCGGGACAGATCGATCAGCACGAACGTCGCTGAGGCGCGCGCCACGACCCCGCCATCCGTGTAGGCCTCCGCTTCGGTGTACAGCTTGCGACCGTCGCGCCCCGTGACCCGGGCACGGAACTCCAACGGCTGCCCGATCGGAGCCGGAGCCTCGTAGCGGACGGTCAGCTCGCCGGTGAAGCCCGGCTCGCGCCGCAGCGTGAGCAGGTAGCCGAGGACATCATCGAACACGGCAGCGACGATCCCTCCGTGCGCGCGGGCTGGCGCACCCTCGAATGCGGGTCCGAGCTCGACCGCCGCGACCGCCTCGAGGCCCTCCCGACGGACGGTGATGTCGGTACCGAGCGGGTTCTGCGAGCCCGAGATGAAGCACTCGTCGAAGTGCGACACGGTCTCGCCGTCGGCGATCTCGACGTCGAACATGCGACGCTTCAGCTCGAGCAGGTCGCGATCGCGGGGTGGGGAGTCGTCGAGGTCGTCCGCGACCCGGTGGGCGGCATCGGCGACGCGATCCAGCAGGTCGGCGTCGGCCTCGTGGGCCATGAGACTGTGCCCGAGACGGCGCAGGGCCGCGGCGGCACTGGCGCGTGGATCATCGGAGGTCACGCGGCGACCTTAGTGGTCGCCGGGCCCGGGGTCGGTCGCGTCGTCAGCGGTCGGCGGCGTGGGTGCCGGCGCCAGGACCTCCACGTCCCCGGCCCGGCGACCTTCGAGCGAGCGGACCCGCAGGCTCCACCCGTCGACGTCGATCTGGTCGCCGGCGCGGACGAGCCGTCCGAGCTCTTCGGTGAGGTAGCCCGAGACGGTCTCCGACTCGCCGCCCTCGAGCTCCAGGCCGGTGTGCTGCTCGAGCTCGTCCCGCCGGAGCGTCCCCGGCACGAGCCAGCGGCGTTCACTGACGCGCCGGATCTCGTGCACCGGCGGATCGAACTCGTCCTCGATCTCGCCAACCAGCTCCTCGAGGACGTCCTCCAGGGTCACGATGCCGGCGGTCCCACCGAACTCGTCCACCACGAGGACGGCATGTGAGCGGTCACGGCGCATGTCCCGGAGGAGCCGCTCGAGATCACGGGTCTCCGGGACCGCCGGGATCGCGCGGATCACGTCCGAGACCTTGAGCTCCCGGAGCTCGTCAGCGTCCTTGATCAGGACGTCCTTCACGTGGACCACCCCGACGATCTCGTCGATCTCGCCGTGGTAGACGGGGAACCGCGTGAAGCCCGACCCGCGGGCGAGCGCCAGCACGTCGACGGCGTCCGCGTCATCGGGCAGAGCCTCGAGGTCCACGCGGGGGGTCATCGCCGCTTCCGCGTCGATCTCGGACAGCCGCAGTGCGGCCCCCAGCACCCGGGCCTCCTGCAGGGGCAGCGCCCCCTCCCGCCGCGACTCCCGAACCAGCAGTGAGATCTCACCGGCGGTGTGCACCAATCCGATCTCGTCCCGCGGCTCGACGCCGACCAGCCGGACGAGGGCGTTCGCGGTCGCGTTCAGCGCCAGGATCACCGGCCGGAACACGATGACGTACCCACGGAACGCACGTGCGAGGCGCAGGGACATCCGCTCCGCGTCGGCGAGCGCGACGTTCTTCGGCAGCATCTCCCCCACGACCATGTGCAGGAACACCACGATCAACAGAGCCACCGCGAACGCGATCGCGGCCTGACTGCCAGGGGAAACGGGGAGGGCGCCGAACCAGGGCTCGATGAGGTCAGCGATCGCGGGCTCCGCGATCGCGCCCAACCCCAACGACGCCATGGTGATCCCGAGCTGTGCGCCCGAGAACGTCACCGACAGCTCGCGGAGAGCCGCGGCCGCGATCTGGGCACGGGTATCGCCCTGCTCGGCGAGCTCCTCGATCCTCGCCCGGCGTGCCGCCAGGAGGGCGATCTCGGCGGCGACGAAGAACGCGTTGGCCGCCAGGAGCACCACGGCCACGACGATCCCGACGACCGGGTTGACGTGGATCGCCAGGGCCTCGCTCTCCGCTGCCAGCAGGAACATCACGTTGCGCGCCCCGGCCGGTCCAGCGCCTCGACGGACAGTTCCGTGATCCGCATCCCGTCGATCCCGCTGACCACGAAACGCCACCCCTCGATCTCGACGTGGTCGCCCGTGGCGGGGATCTCGCCGAGACGCTCGATCACGAACCCGGCGGCCGTCTCGAAGTCGCCCTCCTCGATCTCGATGTCGAGTTGCTCCTCGAGCCGGTCGACCCGCATGTTCCCCGGAACCACGTAGCGCCCGACCCCGACGCGACGCAGCGCGACACCACCCGCGGCGACGTCGAACTCGTCCTCGATCTCGCCGACGAGCTCCTCGAGCACGTCCTCGAGCGTCACGATGCCCGCGACCCCTCCGTACTCGTCGACGACGACCGCGAACGTGCGGTGGCGACGGCGCAGGTCGGACAGCAGCCGACGGACGTTGTGGGTCTCCGGGACGACGATCGCGTCGTAGACGATCTCGCGCAGCGTGGCCTCGGACAGCCGGTCGGGGTCGAGGTCCAGCAGGTCCTTGATGTGCACGGTGCCTTCGACGTCGTCCTCAGCGCCCCCGTGCACGGGGAACCGCGAGTGCCCCGTGTCCCGCGACGCCCGGCGCAGCGCCTCGACCGGGTCGTCGATGTGCAGCCACACGACATCCGGGCGCGGGACCATGATCTCGGTGACGCGACGGTCGCCGAGCTCGACCGCCCGCAGCAGCAGCTCCGCCTGCTCCTCGCTCAGCGCACCTTCCTCACTGGACGCCTCGAAGATCAACGCGAGCTCGTCGGGGCTGTAGCCCGCCAGGAGCTCCTCCTGCGGCTCGTAGCCGAACAGGCGGGTGAGCACGTTCGCGGCGGAGTCGAAGATCCGGATCAGGGGCCCGGCGATGACCGCGTACGCCCGCATCGGCAAGGCGACCGCCAGGGACGTGGCTTCGGGCTTCGCGATCGCGAGGTTCTTCGGTGCCAGCTCGCCCACGACCATCTGGAAGAGCGTCGACACGACCAGGCCGACGATCAGCGACACACCCAGCGCCGTGCGCCCCGGCAGGTCGAACGACGTCAACAGGGGTTCGAGCATCGCCGCGAAGCTCGGTTCGGCCACGTACCCGAGCAGCAGCGACGAGGCCGTGATCCCGAGCTGTGCCCCCGAGAGCATGAACGAGACGTTGCGCATCTCCCGCAGCGCCGCAGCTGCACGACGGCTGCCCTGTTCCGCCTGCTCCTCGATGACGGGCCGACGAGCGGCGACCAGGCCGAACTCCGCAGCCACGAAGAAGGCGTTGGTGGCGACGAGGAGGAGGACCGCCGCGAGACCGAGCCAGGCGCTCATGATCCCGACAGCACCCGCCGACAGGCGACCGTCACCGGACCGTGCGAACCGGGCTCGTCGTCGTCCACGCCAGGAAGGCTAGCGAGACCCTCCGACGGCCGCGTGGCCGGTCAGGACGCGTCGAAACGCACCTTGCACGCGGCGTCGTCGTCGTCACGTGCATCCACGGCGACATCCCCGAGCCGGTCGAAGGTGCGTCGCGTCCCGGCCGCCACCTCGCCCTCGAACGGCACGACCGTCGATGCTGCGACGGCGCCGTTCACCAGCAGCTCGATCGTCACGTTGCCGTCACCCACGACGCTGCGATCGTCCGGCGCGGCGATCCAGGCATCGCAGGCAACCCGACGGCTCGGCTGCATCGCCGGGTCGCTGCCATCCGCTGGCGGGGCAACGTCCACGGCGGTCACGCGTTGCCCGTTCCACTCGTCCGCGTCGGGCGAGGAGGGGGGCAGGCTCGAGGCCTCGACCCACCAGTAGCCCTCGTCAGGTTCGTCGCGTGGGGTCCACGTGTACGTGTTGCCATCGCCCTCGGCGAGACGAGCTGGGGCGGGGGTGGGGCTGGGCTCAGGCTGCGGCTCCGGCTGGGGGGGCGGGGCGGGGCTCGCCGGAGCCACGGGGCTCTGGCGTGCCGGCGCGGGGTCGTCCTCGGCCGTGGCGTCGCCGCGGGTCCGGACAGCGACGGCCTCGCGTGCCTCGGCGGGGGTGGACGAGACCTCGTCCGTCGCGGAGGGCGAGGGGCTGCGTTCCACGAGGACGCCGAGCACCTCCGGGTCGGAGGAGCCCGACGCGCATGCCGCCCCGAGCAGGGCGACGAGCGCGAGCACCACGAACGTCCTGGCCGTCATCACCTATCCCAACGATCGACGTTCCAGGATGGTACGGACACGCCCCGCCGGAACGCGGTATCTGGCGTCACGCGGGACGTTCGTCCCGGTCGGCAGGTCGGACGGCGAGCGCGACCAGCCGATCGCGGTGACCCTGCAGCTCCACCTCGGGATCCAGCAGCCAGTTCACGCTCAGCCCGTTCAGAGCGGCGAGCAGCAGCTCGGCCCGCCGTCGCGCTGCCGGCGCTGCCAGCTCGGGCACCTCCCGGGTCAGTGCCGCCCGTAGCCGGTCGCGCCGGTGGTCCTGGTGACGCCGGAACCGCGACGCCAACGCTGGGTCCTGCAACCCCCACGCCACGGCGGCCTGCAGGTAGATCCGCGCGAGCCCCGGCTCGCCGGTGAGGAACTTCAGGTAGGCGTCAACGAGATCGCCGACGCGTTCGTCCCCGGGCCCCCGTCCCATCGAGGTGGGGTCGACCGCCGCGATCGACTCGCGAACGACCGACAGCACGGCCTCCTCCTTCGAGTCGAAGAGGTTGTAGAAGCTGCCCGCCCCGACCTGGGCGCGCTCGCAGATCGCCTTCAGCGTCGCGCCCTCGAGCCCGACCTCGCCCAACAGCTGACGCGTGGCGTCGAGGATCCTCTCCTGCGTCTCGAGCCCCGCCCGGTACCTGGCCACGGTCACCTCCCTGTTCTCACCGCCGACGCTCGCCCACGTTGGCGTGCCGCCACGCGCGCGACAACCAGCGACCTCGCTCGTCGGTTTGCGAAGTTGTAGTGAACGATACAAGATGTAGCGAACGTTCAAAGTGCGGCAGCACCACCTCCGGAGCCCCGGTTCCGGACCCTCGTCCGGCCGATCCCCTCGCGAAGGATGACCACCGTGACCCACTACCGCAGCAACGTCCGGGACATCGCGTTCAACCTGTTCGAGGCGTACGACACGCAGGACCACTACGGGACGGGCCCGTTCGAACAGATGGACCCCGACACCGCCGAGGCCATCCTGCTCGAGGTCGACCGGCTCGCCAAGAACGACTGGGCCGACAGCTTCCAGGCTGCGGACCGAACCCCGCTCGAACTGGTCGACGGCGAGGTGGAGCTGCCTGCGGAGCTCAAGACGAGCCTCGACGCGTTCTACGACGGCGGTTGGGACCGGCTGCCGCTCCCGCCACACCTCGGCGGCTACGGCGCCCCGCCGAGCCTGCGCTGGGCTGCCAGCGAGCTGCTGCTGGGCGCGAACCCGACGGCGTTCTTCTACTCCGCCGGCACGCTGATGGCGTTCGTGCTGGACCAGGTCGCCACCGAGGAGCAGAAGGAGCGCTTCGTCGGGCCGATGATCGAGCGACGGTGGGGCGGGACGATGGTGCTCACCGAGCCCGATGCCGGGTCGGACGTGGGCGCGGGCGTCACGAAGGCCACCCAGGTCGACGGCGACACCTACCACCTCGAGGGCGTGAAGCGCTTCATCACCTCGGGTGAGGCCGACTACTACGAGAACATCGTCCACCTCGTCCTGGCCCGCCGCGAGGGCGGCGAGCCAGGCACGAGGGGCTTGTCGATGTTCATCGTGCCCAAGTACCTGGTGAACGAGGACGGCTCGCTCGGTGAACGCAACGGCGTCGTCTGCACCAACATCGAGAAGAAGATGGGCATCAAGGGCTCGACCACGTGCGAGCTCACGTTCGGCGCGGACCAGCCCGCCGTCGGCTACCTGGTCGGTGGCGTCCACCGAGGGATCAAGCAGATGTTCCGCGTGATCGAGTACGCCCGGATGCTCGTCGGGACCAAGGCCGCCGCGACCCTGTCGAGCGGCTACCTCAACGCGGTCGACTACGCGAAGGTCCGCCAGCAGGGCGCGGACATGACCCAGATGCTCGACAAGTCCGCCCCGAAGATCGAGATCATCAACCACCCCGACGTCCGTCGGATGCTGATGGACCAGAAGGTCCACGCCGAGGGGCTGCGGGCGCTGTACCTGTTCACGGGTTGGGTGCAGGACCAG
>JAHWKO010000032.1 GCA_019347855.1 Actinomycetota bacterium | reverse complement strand
CCGAGCCGCCTCCCTGGTCCGAGCCGCCTCCCTGGTCCGAGCCGCCTCCCTGGTCCGAGCCGCCTCCCTGGTCCGAGCCGCCTCCCTGGTCCGAGCCGCCTCCCTGGTCCGAGCCGCCTCCCTGGTCGGAGCCGCCACCGGTCCCGGTGTCGGTGCGCTCCGCGGTCGCGACGCCCCCGGATGAGGGGGTCGCATCACCGGGCCCGGAGCTCGGGGTCTGCTCGGCCTGGGTGGTCTGGCCGTTGCCGCTTGAGAGGTTCGAGATGTAGCGGTCGACCAGCGACTGGTGCGCCTGCTGGTCCAGCTCCTTCTCGACGATCTTGCCGGCGAGCTCGACGGACAGGCGACCGACCTCGGCGCGCAGCTGCTGCACGGCGCGCTCACGCTCGGCCTGGACCTCGCTCTGCGCACGCTGGACGATCGTCTCGGCCTCGGACTCCGCCTTCGCCACGATGTCGCGACGCAGCGACTCGGCCGTCTGCTTGGCCTCCTCGATGATCCGGTTGGCCTCGCCCTTGGCGTCGGAGAGCTGCTCCTGGTAGTCGCGCTTGATGCGCTCGGCCTCCTGGAGACGCTCCTCCGACTCCTCGAGCTTGCCGCGGATCGCCTGCGACCGATCCTCGAGCATCTCGTTGATCCGCGGGAACGCGAACCTGGACATCACGAGGTAGAAGATCGCGAAGGCGACCGCGCCCCAGAAGAGCTCGGCAGCGGCGGGCAGGACCGTCTGGATCCCACCACCGCCTCCGCCGCCCTGGGCGGCGAGCAGGGTGATCGTCGCGAGGACGTTCATCGTCGCTCCTGTTCGGTGTGTCGGGCGGTCGTCAGATCAGGAAGAACAGCACGAACCCGAACAGGGCCAGCGCCTCGACGAACGCGATGCCGAGGAACATGGTCGTACGGACCATGCCCGCGGCCTCCGGTTGACGGGCCATCGACTCGATCGCCTTGCCGACCAGGAAGCCGATGCCGATGCCAGGGCCGATCGCGCCGAGCCCGTAAACGAGCCCCTTGCCGATCGCGCTGACACCGCCGCCCGCTTGCTGGGCGAGGATGAGCAACGTCTCCATACCTACGTCTCCTTCTTCGGTCACGCCCCTCGGGACGTCTCTTTCGGGTCTTGTGGTCTAGTGCTCCGGGTGGAGCGAGCTGCTGATGTACACGGCCGCCAGGATCGTGAAGATGTACGCCTGCAGCGCACCGACCATGAACTCGAAGCCGACCATCGCCGGTCCCGCCGCGAAGGCCAGGATGATCCCCAGGGGGGACCCCTTCAGGTTGAACGACATGTCGTGGACGTCGAACAGGAACGCGTTCGCGCCGATGAAGATGATCGCGAGCATGATGTGCCCGGCGAGCATGTTGGCGAACAGACGGATGGCCAGCGTGAGGGGCCGCACCACGAAGGTGGACACCACCTCGATCGGGATCACCAGCGGCAGCACGAAGGCCGGCACGCCCGGCGGCAGCGCCACGTTCTTGATGTACTTGAGCGGCCCCTGCTCCTTCATCCCCACGATCACGAAGACGGTCCACACGACGATCGCGAGGAAGGCGGGCAGCGCCATCCGCGAGGTCGTCGGGAACTGCACCAGCGGGGTGATCTCGAAGAAGTTGCTGATGAAGATGAACATGAACAGCGTCGTGAGGAACGGCACGAAGCGCAGACCGGCCGGGCCGATCACCTCGACCGCGATGTAGTCGCGGACGAAGCTGACGAGCGCCTCCATCGTCGCCTGGAACTTGCCAGGGATGAGGTGGGGGTCGCGGAACGCGAAGTACATGAGGGCCGACAGGATCGCGACCGAGATGAAGACGAGCAGCGCGAACCGGTTGAAGGCCAGCGGGATGCCGAGCACCTCGACGTCCTCGAAGAAGAGCGCCGGGAACTCGAAGAGCTCCTCGAGCGTCGGGACGTGGAAGCCGCCACCCTCGGCGGCCAGCACGACGGCGTTCACGCGCGTTCCTTCCCTTGATGCCCCTGAGCGGGACGCAGCCACCAGAGCTCGGCGCGCCCCAGGACGAAGCGGACCTCGTACACGAGCAGGGCGACCATACCCACCGCGACGGTCACCGCCAGAACCGGGGCGTCGAGCGCCGTGACCGGTTCCAGAGCGACCATGAGCAGCCCGAGCAGGACCAGCCGGAAGGCGAACCCGCCGATCGCGACGACCTGCAGCAGGAGCAGGCTGCGCCGTGCCGCCCAGGCCAACGACGCCCCGCTGAACACGAACCACCCGACGACGAGCGCCACCCCGCCGAGGGCGGTGACGGCACCGGCCGGCCCCCGCAACCACAGCGCGAGCGCGACGGCCGGGAGCACGCCGACAGCTCCGAACCGCACCGCGGCCCGTGCCATCACGGGCTCCGGGGCGTCGGGTGCGTGGGGCACGTGGGCACTCCGGGGTGTCGGGGTCGGTCGGTAGAGCGGAGGGTGATGCGGAGGTGGTGGGTCAGCGATCCCGGTAGCGGGACCGCAACTCGTCTTCGCGTCGCCCGTCGGCCTGCATCCGGAGGTACAGGAGGTACATGCCGAGCGCGAACCCGATCAGGAACCCCCCGACCATGGCCCACGGCGACGTGTGGAGGACGTAGGTGTCCACCACCCAGCCGATCCCGCCCCACACGAAGGTCGCGGTGAGCAGTTCGGCCGACAGGAGCCAGGCGGAATCCGCATCGCGCCAGATATCGGAGCGTCCCCGGCTATCGGGGTCTTCGGGTTCGTTCCGGCCCATGCGAGGCGGAGGCTAGCAGCGGCCCGGAAGGACCGTCAAAGCTCGTGAAACTTTTCACGAGCTGCGCGCGGTGACCGCGCGACACGTACCGGCGCTGCCGGTGCACGAGCGGGTCAGGCGTCGGGGATCTCGAACCAGAACCGTGCCCCACCCAGCGGCGACCCCGACACCCCGACCTGACCACCGTGCAGCTCGACGAACCCACGCACGACCGCGAGCCCGACCCCGACGCCGCCGGCGCGGTGGGACATCGGGGCGGCCTGCACGAAACGCTCGAAGATGCGGTCCCGGATCGCGGGCGGGATGCCCTCGCCGTCGTCGTCGACCGCGACGCGCCACCCGTACGGCTCGCGCGTGACCGTCACGTGGGCCCGCTCGCGTCCGAACTTCAGGGCGTTGCCGATCAGGTGGGACACGACCTGACGCAGCGCGACCCGGTCGGCGACGACCGGGACCTCGTCGGGGACGTCGAGCTCGACGGGGCGTCCTGCGACCTCCATGTGCTGGGTGGCGACCTCGGTGATCACCTCTGCGAGGTCGAACGGCTCGCGTTGGAGCTGTATCTGCCCGCGGTCGAGACGGGAAAGGCTCAGCAGGGTCTCGACGAGCTCGACCTCCTGATCGACCCGCTGACGGATCCGCCCGATCAACTGATCACGCAGGTCCTCCGAGAGCCCCGCCCCGTGCGACTGGATCGTCTCGACGGCTCCCTTGATCACCGCAAGGGGCGTGCGCAGCTCGTGGGAGAGGGTCGCGAGGAAGTCCTCACGCGTCTGCTCGAGATCGACCTCATCGATCTGGGACTGGCCGTGTGCGGTCCGCAGCCCCAACCCGATCAGGTCGGCTAGGGCGTTGGCGAGCAGCACCGTCCCGGCGTCGGGCTCGTGCCCCCTGGGCCATCCCGCCACGAGCGCCCCGGTCGCCCCCGACGGGACCGCACACACGGCGATCACCGCGGTGGGTCCGCCTACGAGGTCCGCGACGGGCGGGAGGTCGGCATCGTCCAGGAGCACGAGCGGTTCGACCACCCCGCCGTGCAGCGGTCGGCCGACGGCCGCCTCGGGCAGGGTCCCGGCCTGGAGCACGTCCAGCGCAACGCCCGTCCCGGCCGCCGGCGTGACGCCCTCGGCCGTGCGTTCGAGCACGACCAGTTGCGAGCAGCCGATCAGCGCGGCGGCGTCCTCGACGAGGCTCTGCAGCGCGGGTCTGACGTCCGTGCCCGCGATCACCCGGGTGATCTTGCGGAACGAGGCCGCCAGCGTCCGTCGGTCCGTCCGGCGCCGTTCCTGCGCGCCGATCCCGCTCAACGCCAGAGCGGCGACAGCGACCACGGTCCGGAGCCCGCCCACGTCGACCGTCCCGGCCACGGTCAGCGCCCCCACCACCCCGTCCCGTCCTTCGAGCGGCACGGCCACGACGCCCTCGCCCTGCACGGTCTCCCGCTGTCGGATCGCGCCTTCCGCGGCGGCGCCGGATGTGGCGTCGCCGGCCTGCGCGACCGCGATCACGCTGCCGTGCCGACGGACGTGCACGGCGGAACCGTCGACCTCGTCCATCGCAGCCAGGCGCTCGACGAGGTCCTCGAGGACCACCTCGGGACCGGGGCGTCCGTAGCTGAGCGCCTCGAGCAGGTCGACGATGTCCGGCTCCGGCGGCATCACCCGCTCCGTCGACCAGCGACCTCGGCCGTCTCCGGGTCGTCGCCGTTGCGGGCGCCCCGGAACGTGACGCTCGTCAGCACCACCCCGAGCACGATCAGACCGGCGACCACGACCAGCATGACGAGCGGGGTCAGGTAGGTCACGCCCACGGCACCGAACGCCACGACCGCCGACCAGTAGTACATGGTCAGCACGACCCGCTTCTGCCCGACGCCGACGTGCAGGAGACGGTGGTGGATGTGCTCGCGGTCCGGTGAGGCGAGCGGCCGCTTGTGGTAGAGGCGACGCACGACCGCGAACCCGGTGTCCAGGAACGCCAGACCCAGCACCAGCGCGGGGATCGCCAGGGGGAACACCCCCGCGAAGTCGGTGTAGCCCGGGTCGGTGGTCCGGCCGACGAACGCGACGCCGCTGGACGCGAGCAGCAGCCCCAGCAGCATCGAGCCGGTGTCCCCCATGAAGATGTCCGCCGGGTGGAAGTTGTGGACGAGGAAGCCCAGGGTGACCCCGGCGAGCGCAGCCGCCACGAGCAGCGCGGAGGTGGGAGCGGCCTCGGCGATCCCTCGGGCGTCCGAGCCGTAGGCGAACGCGAAGAACGCGGTCGCCGCGATGGCGACGACGCCGGCGGCCAGCCCGTCCAGCCCGTCGATCAGGTTGACGGCGTTGATCATGGCCACGATCACGAGGACGGTCAGGGGGATGCCGAGGTCCGGGGACAGCACCAGGACGCCGAGACCGGGGATCCACGCGTACACCAGCTGGATCCCGAGCAGTACCGGGGGCAGTGCCGCGACCAGCTGCCCGGCGAGCTTCAGCGGGGCGGGCAGGCCCCGCAGGTCGTCGTACAGCCCGAGCGCGACGATCAGCACGATCCCCCCGAGCAGTCCCAGGGGCTCGGACGTCTGCGAGAAGATCGGGGCGAACGTCGACTCGCCCTCGGGTCCTGAGGCGTCCAACCCGAACGCGGCGAAGGCCCACGCCAACCCGACGGCACCGAGGAACCCGAGGAGCATCGCGAGTCCACCGAGCGTGGGGGTCGGTCGCTCGTGGATCTTGCGCTCGTCGCCGGGCTCGTCGACCGCTCCGACCCGGCGGGCGAGCCGCGCGACGAGTGGCGTCACACCGACGGTGACGATCGCCGCGATCGCGAACACGGCGAGGTAGGGGATCACCCGGTCAGCACCTCAGCGGCGAGGTCGGCCGAGATGCCGGGAGCGGGATGCTCCGCCGCGAGCTCCCGGACCTCTCCGGCGATCGTGTCGAGGGCAGCCTCGTCGTCCTCCTTCGCGGCGTGGACCGCGCGGTCGATCCAGTCGGCGACCTGTCGCATCTCGTCCTCCCCCATCCCCCGGCTGGTCACCGCGGGGGTACCCAACCGGATCCCGGACGGATCGAACGGCTTGCGCGGATCGAACGGCACCGTGTTGTAGTTGGTGACGATCCCGGCGCGATCCAACGCTTGCGCGGCGGGCTTGCCGGGGATGTCCTTGCTCGTGAGGTCGATCAGGATGAGGTGGTTGTCGGTGCCTCCGGACACGAGGTCGTAGTCGCGCTCCAGCAGCGCCTCGGCCAGCGCCTTGGCGTTCGCGACGATCGCGTGGGCGTAGTCGCGGAAGGTGTCCTGCGCGGCCTCGCGCAGCGCCACGGCGATCGCCGCGGTGGTGTGGTTGTGGGGGCCCCCCTGGAGGCCGGGGAACACGGCCCGGTCGAGGGCTCTGGCGTGCTCCTCGGTGGACAGCAGCATCGCCCCGCGCGGTCCGCGCAGGGTCTTGTGGGTGGTGGTGGAGATCACCGGCGCGTGCCCGACCGGTGTGGCGTGCGCGCCGCCCGCCACGAGGCCGGCGATGTGCGCGATGTCGGCGACCAGCAGCGCCCCGACCTCCTCGGCGATCTCGGCGAACGCGTCGAACGGGATCTCGCGCGGGATCGCGGTCCCTCCGCAGAAGATCATCTTCGGCTGCTCGCGCTTGGCCACCTCGCGGACCTCGTCGAGATCGATCCGCCCGGTCTCCCTCGACACCCCGTACGAGACGCTGTTGAACCACCTGCCGGTGATCGACACGTTCCACCCATGGGTGAGGTGGCCGCCGTGCGGCAGGGACATCCCCATGACCGTGTCACCCGGCTCGAGGAACGCGAGGTAGATCGCGAGGTTCGCGGGGGATCCGGAGTAGGGCTGAACGTTGGCGTGGTCGACGCCGAACAGCTCCTTCGCCCGGTCGACCGCGAGGGTCTCGACCTGGTCGATCACCTCCTGGCCCTCGTAGTACCGCTTGCCGGGGTAGCCCTCCGAGTACTTGTTCGTCAGGACCGAGCCGGTGGCCTCGAGCACCGCACGCGAGACGTAGTTCTCCGACGGGATCAACCGGATCTTCGCGGCCTCGCGGCGCTCCTCGGCGGCGATCAGGTCGGCGATCTGGGCGTCAGCCTCACGCAGCGAGGGGCCCGGGGACGTGGTCATGGGAGCTCCGCGGTCGGGTCGCCGGCCAGGTTAGCCCCGGTCGCCCCCCTCCCCCCTGACCTCGGGGGCGCCGTCCGCGCCGAACAGGAGGTCCGCGGCCCGCCGGACCAGATCGTCGATCTCGGTGGCGACCTCCCGGTACCCGGCGCGTGACCCCCCGTACGGGTCGCGGACGTCCTCCGGCCCCTCAGCGGCCCGAGCACGTGGACGCGCCCGGTGCGCGCGACGAACGACGGTCCGCACGCGCTGGGCGACGGGTAGGTCGTCGTCGGGCTCCTCGACCACGTCGAGGAGCCGCACGAGCTCCTTGAGGGTGAAGATCCGTTCCTTCGCGGCAGGGACCATCTGCAGGAGACGGCGGCGGTGCGACTCGGTCATCGCCACGACGAGGTCGGCGACACGGACGGCGTCCTCGCGTGCGACGTCGCCCCGGTGCCGGCTGAGGTCGACCCCGCGGGACGAGGCCTCGTGCTGCATCTCGGTGACCGCCCCGCGCCCGTCGAGCCCGTGCACGCCGGCGCTGTGTACCCAGACCGGGGCGTCCGGACCAGCCCGACGTCGCGCCTCCTCCTGCAGGAGGGCCTCGGCGAGCGGGCTCCGCGCGATGTTGCCGGTGCAGACGACGAGGATGTCGACGATGCGGTCGTCGCTCATCCTTGGTTCTCCTCCGCCGCTGTCTTAGGTGACCTAAGACAGCGACTCTCGCGCCGCTCCTCCGTCGCGCCGCTCACTGGTGGACCTCGTCGCCGCGTGCGGTCGCCATGACCTCGTCGGGCGGGAGGTCCCCGTCGCGGATCAGGAACGGCTCGTCCCGGGTGAGGTCCACGATCGTGCTCGGGCGGCTGTCGGTGCGCGGTCCGTCGTCGAGGTAGACGGCCACCGCGTCACCGAGCGCCATGCGGGCCTCCTGCACGCCGGTCGCGGGCGGCTCGCCGGAGCGGTTCGCGCTCGTCACGGCGACCGGGCCGACCTGCCGGATCACGTCGAGGGTGACGTCGTCCAGCGGCATCCGGACCGCGACCGTTCCCTCGTTGTCGCCGATGTCCCACACCAGGTCAGGTGAGGCGTGCAGGACGATCGTGAGGGCGCCCGGCCAGTACGCCGCCATCAGTCGCTCGGCAGCGGGAGGCACGTCCCCCACGATCCCGGGGAGCTGCTTCGGCGAGTGCACCAGGATCGGCAGCGGGTGGGTCCGAGACCGCTGCTTGGCCGCGAACACCTTCGCGGTGGCGTCGGGGTTGAAGGCGTCGGCGGCGACCCCGTAGACCGTGTCGGTGGGCACGACGGCGAGCTCACCCTGCCGGAGCGTCTCGGCCGTCTGGGCGACCGCCTTGGGGCGGTTGTCGCCGGTCCCGTCCACGACGATCGTCACGCTCGCACCTCGGGGCTCGTATCGGGGGTGGTGGCTCGCACGATCCGTTCGCGACCCGTGAGGTCGTCGACGACCGCCACGTCGACCAGTCCGGCGGTGCGCATGCGGTCGGCGACCTGCGCAGCCCGGACCTCGGCGACCTCGAGCAGGACCGTCCCACCGGGACGCAGCCAGGCGGGCGCGGCGGCGATCAGGCGGTCGGTGATCTCGTGCCCGGTGGGACCAGCCACCAGGGCGCCCTCGGGGTCGTGCTGCCGGACCTCAGGATCGCAAGCGTCCAGCTCGGACGGGGTGAGGTAGGGCGGGTTGGCGACGAGCACGTCGACCCGACGGCGCAGCGCGGGATCCACCGGTTCGAGGAGATCGCCTTGGAGCACCTCGACGTCGAGGCCGAGCCGCTCGGCGTTGCACCGGGCGAGCTCCACGGCGTCTGGGGTGCGGTCGGTGGCGATCACGGTGGCGTCGGGGACCTCCATGGCGATCGACAGCGCCACCGCCCCCGTCCCCGTGCAGGGCTCCACGACCAGCGGCGACGGTCCGGCGGCATCGATCGCGAGCCCGGCGAGCACCTCGGTCTCGGGTCGCGGCACGAACACCCCCGGGCGGCACGCCAGCGTGATCGTGCGGAAACCGGCCTCGCCGGTCAGGTGCTGGAGGGGAACGCGCTCGGCGCGGCGCTCGACGAGCGCCGCCAGCCGGTCCAGGTGGGTCTGCGTCACGTCCGTCATCGTCGTGATCCGCAGGTCCGACGGCGCGAGTTCGAACACGTGGGCAGCCAGCGCCCTCGCGTCGTGGTCGGGACTCGGCACACCCGCTCGGGTCAGCCGGGCGGCGTGCTGGCGCACGAGGTCCATGACCGGCTGGGTGCGGTCGCGCGCCGGCGCCGTCACGCGTCCTCCTCGGTGTCGGTCACGGCCTCAAGCTTGGCGGACCGTTCAGCCTGCGTCAGGGCCTCGATCAGTTCCTCGATGTCGCCGGACAGCACACCGTCGAGGTCGTGCGTGGTGAAGTTGATGCGGTGGTCGGTCACGCGGGTCTGCGGGAAGTTGTAGGTGCGGATCTTCTCGCTGCGGTCCCCGGTGCCGATCTGGCCCTTCCGCCGGTCCGCCCGCTCGCGCGCGGCGCGCTCCTGCTCCGCCCGCAGTAGCCGGGACCGCAGGATCCGCATGGCCTTGTCGCGGTTCTGGTGCTGGGACTTCTCGTCCTGGCAGGACACCACGAGCCCGGTCGGTTCGTGGGTGATGCGCACGGCCGAGTCGGTGGTGTTGACGCTCTGGCCCCCGGGACCCGACGAGCGGTAGACGTCGACCCGCAGGTCGTTGGGGTCGATATCGACATCGACCTCCTCGGCGGCGGGCAGCACCGCGACGGTGGCGGTGGAGGTGTGGATCCGTCCCGACGATTCGGTCTGTGGGACGCGCTGGACGCGGTGCACCCCGGATTCGTGCTTGAGGCGTGAGTACGCCCCGCCACCTCGCACCTCGAAGATCGCCTCCTTGACGCCCCCGACGTCGCCGGAGGACACCGACATGAGCTCGGTCCCCCATCCGTGCCGCTCGGCGTAGCGCCGGTACATGTCCATGAGCTCCCCGGCGAACAGCGCGGCCTCGTCGCCGCCCGTCCCGGCACGGATCTCCACGATCACGTCCTTCTCGTCGTTGGGGTCCTTGGGGAGCAGCAACTCCTTCAGCCGGCGCTCGAGGGCCTCGAGCCGGCGTCCGAGCTGCTCGGCCTCGACCTGCATCAGCTCCCGGTCCTCGCCGGAGGACGCCTCGGCCATCTCGCGAGCGGCGTCGAGGTCGCCCTCGACCTCGCGGTAGGCGCGGTAGGCCGCGACGACGTCGGCGAGCTCCGCGTGCTGCATGGCGATCTCGGTGTAGCGCTGGCCGTCGGACAGCACCTCGGGGTCGGCCATCTGGCGTTCGAGCTCGAGGTAGGTCTCCTCGAGCTCATCGAGTCGTTCGAACATCTGGTTCTCCGGTGGGTGGCGGTCAGCGGGTGGGTGGGTGCTCCCCCGCTACGCCCCCTCGGTCCGGGTGATGAGGCTCGCGCGGGGCGCGCCCTCGTCCTCGCCCATCAGGACCCCGCTGGGCAGGTCGGTGGTGCGTCCATCGAGGTCGGCCGCCGGGACGACCGACTCGAAGGCGCGGATCGCGACCTCGATCATGTCCTCGGTGGGCGGACGGGTGGTGATCTTCTGCAGCCACAGGCCGGGCTGCATGAGCGCGTTCACCCACCAGGCGTCCCCGTGCGCGGCGCCGAGCCGGATCCCTTCGTAGGCCAGACCGGCCACGACGGGCAGCAGGACGATACGCAGGGTCACGTGGTAGACGACCGCTCCGACCCAACCGATGCCCTCGGGCGGCGGGACGAGCACGCCGGCCACGGAGTACACGAGCAGCGCCAGGAGCATGACGATGATGAGGAAGTTCGTGCCGCACCGCACGTGCAGGGTCGAGTAGCGGTCGACGGTCTCAGGTTCGAGCCGCTCGCCGTGCTCCCACGCCGCGATCGTCTTGTGCTCTGCCCCGTGGTACTGGAACACCCGCCGGATGTCGGCCATCAGCGAGATCGCAGACAGGTAGGCCAGGAAGATCGCGATGCGCAGGAGGCCTTCGACCGTGTGGTAGAGCAGCCCGTCCCCGAGCCACCCGCGCAGTGAGGCCAGGAAGACGTTCGGCAGGACGATGAACACGCCGATGAAGAACAGCAGCGCGACGACCATCGTGCCGCCCAAGGCCTTGCCGTCGAGCGGTTCCTCTTCCTCGGGTAGGGCCTGGGTCGCCGAGATCCCGAGCGCCTTGACCCCGATCGCCATCGCGTCGAACAGCGCGAACACCCCGCGGAACATCGGGCGTTTCAGGATCGGGTAGCGGGTCGGGGCCGTCGAGACCGCCCGGCGCTCGATGTAGATGTCACCGGCCGGCCGACGCACCGCCACCGCCCAGGTGTCGGCGCCCCGCATCATGACGCCCTCGATCACCGCCTGGCCGCCGTAGTAGTGCGAGGCGGCAGGGTCGGTGGGGCGCTGCTGTTCCCCGTCGTGCGCTGCCATCAGGAACCCTTGTCGATGTCGCAGACGTCGGTGGGTCGGGACCCGTCGGCCTGCTGTGGGATGCGGATCTGTCGGTCGTCATCCAGCCGGGCGTCGTTCGGACAGTGCCGGATGGCTCGTGCTCGCCCCGCTCGCTGGCGCGGCGCAGCCGCAGGATACGGTCAGCGCGGTCCGCGGGCCGGACCGCCGTGCAGCGCGGCTACCGTCGCGCGCCCCCGACGGAGATCCGGATGACGCGTGATCGGTGACGTGAACGGCTGGGTGCTACTGGTTGGCGCATCCGTGATCCTGCTGGCCGTGTCCGACGCGATCACCACCACCCTGGCCGCCAGCACGGCTGCCGGCGCGGGTTACCGCTCGGATCGGGAGGGGCCTGTGGCGGGTCGCACGCAGGATCGCGTCCGGCCCCCGGTCGCCCGTCATGACCTTGGCGGGGCCGATCGTCCTCGTGGTGACCGTCGTCCTGTGGATGGGGCTGCTGTGGGTGGGCTGGTCGCTGGTGTTCGGCGCCGACGCTTCGTCGGTGGTGACGACGTCCACCGAACGTCCGGCGGGCAACTGGGACCGCGTCTACTACACCGCCTACACCTTGTTCACCCTCGGCAACGGTGAGTTCAAGCCGAGCGGGGCGGGATGGCAGATCGCGACGGGACTGGCCGTCGCCAACGGCCTGGGGCTCGCCACCCTGGCGATCACCTACATGATCCCGGTCATGACCGCGGTGACCGAACGGCGCCAGCAGGGGGCGACCATCAGCGGCATCGGCACGTCCGCGCAGGACCTGCTCGTGCACGCGTGGAACGGCGACGATCTGCGCTTCCTCGACCAGCCGCTCCTGCGCTTCGCGGAGGAGATCAACCGGACCGCGCAACGGCACCTGACCTACCCGATCCTGCACTTCTTCCACAGCCGCCACCGGTCCGACGAGTTCGCGGTGTCGATCGCCACACTCGACGAGGCGCTGACGATCATCACGGTCGCCGTCGACGATGCGGTCCGACCCCATCCGGCCGCCGTCCGTGCGGCACGTCGGGCGATCGGCAGGCTGCTGGGCATCATCCAGGCGAGCTTCAGCGAAGTAGCCGACCGACCGCCACCCCCACCGGATCTCCAGCCCCTACGCGACGCCGGCCTGCCGGTCGTCGACGACGAACGGTTCCGCCAGCTCCTGTCCCGCTACGACGAGCGACGACGAGCGCTGTACGGCTTCACCACGGGCTCGACCTGGCCGTGGCGAGAGGCCGTGGACCGGTAGTCCGAGACGCGACGTGGCCGACCGGCGGCGAGGGCCGCGCCCCCCGAGGCAGCTACCTCTTCTTCGGCTTGTCCGAGGTCTTCTTCTCCTCGGTCTTCTGGAGGCGGCGCTGGAACCGGTCCACACGGCCACCGCTGTCCACCAGCTTCTGCTTGCCGGTGTAGAACGGGTGGCACTCGGCGCACAGCTCGACGTGGATGTCGGACTGCGTCGCCCGGGTCGTGAACTCGTTGCCGCACGAGCACCGCACGGTCGCCGTGACGTACTCGGGGTGGATGTCCTGCTTCATGTCTGCTCCTCCTCCGTGTGGAGGGTACGGGGGTCGTCAACAGCCGCCGTCGGCCGCTGACGTCGGGCTAGCCGAGGTTCGACTTCTGGATCAGCTGGAGGAACTGCTCGTTGGACTTCGTCGCCTTCAGCTTGTCGATCAGCAGCTCCAGCGACGCGCCCCCGTCCATCGAGTGCAGGACCCGGCGCAGCTTCCACACGGCGTTGAGCTCCTCCTCGGTCAGCAGGAGCTCCTCCTTGCGGGTCCCCGAGGCCTCGATGTCGACGGCCGGGAAGATGCGCTTCTGCTCCAGTTGGCGGGACAGGCGCAGCTCCATGTTCCCCGTGCCCTTGAACTCCTCGAAGATCACCTCGTCCATCTTGGAGCCCGTCTCGATCAGGGCGGTCGCGATGATCGTGAGCGAGCCGCCCTCCTCGATGTTGCGGGCGGCGCCGAAGAAGCGCTTGGGCGGGTAGAGCGCGGCGGAATCCACGCCGCCCGACAGGATCCGTCCCGAGGCCGGGGCAGCCAGGTTGTACGCGCGCGCCAGCCGGGTGATCGAGTCCAGCAGGATCACCACGTCGCGACCGCCCTCGACCAGACGCTTGGCCCGTTCGATCGTGAGCTCGGCGACCTGGGTGTGGTCGTCGGCGGGGCGGTCGAACGTCGACGAGATGACCTCCCCGCCCGTCGAACGCTCGAAGTCGGTGACCTCCTCGGGGCGTTCGTCGACCAGCAGGACCATCAGGTGGGTGTCCGGGCTGTTGGCCTCGATCGCCTGGGCGAGCTGCTTCAGGATCGTGGTCTTACCCGCCTTGGGCGGGGACACGATCAGGCCACGCTGGCCCTTGCCGATCGGAGCGATCATGTCGACGATGCGCATCGCGATCGGGGAACCGTCGCTCTTCTCGAGGTGGAACCGCGAGCGCGGGAAGTAGGGCGTCAGGTCCTTGAAGTTCGCCCGCTTGCCCTCGATCGGCTCCTCGTCCTCGACGGCGTCGACGCGGACCAGGGCGGGGAACTTGTCGTTGCCCTTGTTGTGACGGATCGGCCCCCGGACCAGGTCGCCCCGGCGCAGGTTGTGGCGCCGCACCATGGACTGGCTGACGTACACGTCGAGGTCTCCGGCCAGGTACCCGGTGGTGCGCAGGAACCCGTACCCCTCGGGCAGCAGGTCCAGCACGCCCTCGCGGACCTCGAGGTCGTCGTCCTGGTCGCCGCCACCTCCGCCTCCGCCGCCGCCCTTGCGACGGTTGCGGCGCTTGCGGTTGCGGTTGTCCCCGTCGTTGTTGTCGCTCTCGTCGTCGTCCGCGTCGTCCTCGTCGCTGTCGCCGTCCTCGCCCGACACCTCACGCGTCCGCGTGCGGACGCGCTCGGGACCGTCCTCATCATCACCCGAGGCCTTGCCGTTGTCGTTGCCCGACGGCGCCTCGCCGACGATGAGGTCGATGAGGTCGGCCTTCTTCATCTTCTGATAGCCCTCGAGCTCCATCGTGGATGCGATCTCACGGAGCTCGTCGAGCTGCTTCTTCTCGAGGACGTTGCGGTCCATCGGCTCTTCCTCGTCGCTCGGTGCGACAGTCGGGTCAGTCGGAGGGGGTGGTGGTGCCTTCTCGGAGTGCTTCCTGGTAGGCGTCCCAGTCGGACAGGAAGCGCTCGAGACCGGCGTCGGTGAGCGGATGCTTCACCATCTTCAGGAAGGTCCCGTACGGGAGGGTCGCCACGTCCGCGCCCGCCAGGGCGGCCTGCACGATGTGCTGCGGGTGTCGTAGGGACGCCGCCAGGACCATGGTGTCGTACTGCTGGACGCGGAAGATCTCGCAGATCTCGGTCAGGAGCGCGATCCCATCGTTGGCGATGTCGTCGAGCCGACCGAGGAACGGGGAGACGTAGGTCGCCCCGGCCTGTGCCGCGAGGATCGCCTGCGTCGGCGAGAAGCATAACGTCACGTTGGTGGCGATCCCGTCCGCGGTGAACCGTCGGGTCGCCGCCAGCCCGTCCGGGGTGAGCGGCACCTTCACCACCACGTTGTCCGCGATGTCGGCGAGCTCGCGCCCCTCGGTGAGCATCCCCTCGGTGTCGGTCGCGACGACCTCGGCGGACACCGGGCCGGCGACCTCGGCGCAGATCTCCTTGATCATCCCGACGAAGCCCTTGCCCTCCTTGCCCGCGAGACTCGGGTTCGTCGTGACGCCCGCCAGGACGCCCCACCGGTTGATCTCGGCGATCTGTTCGATGTTGGCGGTGTCCAGGAACAGGTCCATGTCAGCTCCTCATGGGGTCGTGGCTCTCGACGACGGACAGCGCGTCAGCTACCGCCTGTTCGGGTGTCCGAGAGGACACCTGGGGGACTCCGTGCTCGTGGGCCCGCTGGATGATCTCGTCCTGGATACGTCGGATCCGGTCGAGGTTCCGCAGATACCGGTCAGGCGGCCGGTCCGAGGTGGCCCGCGCCTCCAGGAAGGAGCGGTGCGTCTCCGCGTCATCGACGGTGATGATCAGGGGGACGACGGTCGCCTCGATGTCGTCCGGGAGGTGGTGTGCCCCCGGGACGACGTGGACGCCTTCGACGATGATATCGACCGCCTCCACCAACGCACGGCTCACGAGCGACGCCATCCCGGCCGCGACGAGACGGACCTGGGCCAGCAACCCGGCGATGACCGGGTCCGCTGCGCCCCCGAACGCAGGCAGGTCGCCGGCCTCGAAGGTTGAGCAGTGCAACTCCGGATGGGCGTCGCGGGACACCACGCCGCGCAGCACCTCCCGGACGGCGTCGGTGGTCACGACGCGGGGGGTGCCCAGCTTGCGCGCGAGACCGTCCGCCACGGTGGACTTGCCGACCCCGGTGGCACCGCCGATCAGGATGATCAGCGGTACGTCACGGTCGGTGTGCGGTGGCAGGACGGTGCCCCGGCTCGTGGCGGGCGGGTGGTGGTAGGGGGAAGATGCCGCGGAGGATCCCGGACCGGTATGGAACGCGCCCCGGAGGGATCGGGCCGAGCGTACGCAGCGCCCTACACCCCCAGCAAGCACCCCGCCCCACTTGCGGATCTGGGCGGGATAAGTACAGCACCTTGCAGAAGTTCCACCCAGATCCCGATGTGTCAGAGACCTCGCGCGCGCAGGTCGGCCCTGACCATCGCGACGAAACCGGCACGATCCCGGCGAGCGAGATCGCTCGGGATCCGCAGGACCTCCCATCCACGTGCTTCCAACGATCGGTCCTTGATCCGATCGCGCGTGACATCCGGTGAGATCGTGTGGAACATGCGGCTGTCGAGTTCGTAGCCGAACCGGATCGGCTTCCAACCAAGATCGATCTCGTAGTCGGGTTCCTCGCCATCCCCGGACACGATGAGGTTCACGTCCGGCAGCGGATTGACACGGTCCTCGATGAGCGCTGCGAAGGCCTCGGCCTCGTGACCGGAGCGCGCACGTTCCAGGTCTTGGTGGTAACGACCGAGGATCTCCCGGAGTGCGGCCGCTCCAGCGACGGGACCGACCTCGTCGAGGCACCGCAACAGCTGCTCGTGTCCGGTGAGGTCACGGCGACACCCGTCGTGGAAGATCCGCTCGATCGTGCGTTCGTGCAAGCTCGTGCCGGCGAGGTCGCAGATGGTCCTGTCGAACGACGTCGCAGGGATCGCACCGATGAGGATCCGGTGCTCGTCTGGCAGCCGTGTGACCCGGTGGACGATCACCCCTGGAACTTTCGGTCGGCGGGGTCGGGGGACGCTCAGCTCGAAACGGTCCGGACGACGGATGTCGTACATCCCATGGAGGAACGCGGCGGTCCCGTGCGAGACCACTGATCCGGGCCCCGCTGCGAGGCAGGCAGCCAGCGCGAGCCGCTCCCACGTCCTGGTGACGCCGGCGATGGCGTAGACACCCCTCCACCACCGCTCGAGCCGCCCGGTCCTCGTCCAGTGCGCTAGCAGCGAAGCGCTCACTCCGCAGGCGCGAGCCTGGCGAGCAGCGACCAACCCCAGTTGTGGCGTCGCAACCTCGACCACCTGCATCCAGGATCCCATGCCCGCAGATTCTCAGACGATCCCGACGCACGCCTGGATAGCGGTCTCGGACCTGTGGATGAACCGGATCTGGGCGGGATCTGGACTAGATGCTGTACTTGTTGCGCCCAGATCCGCGTCGCGGGGAGTTCACACGAGAGGGGTGAGGCCGGCGAGGTCCCACCCGGGCGTGTGCACGGCGAAACCGTGGAGCGCGGCGTGCTCACGGATCGTGCCCAGCGCCCCGCTGTCCCGCGCGGCCACCGCGGCGCACACCGACGGTCCCGCCCCGGACAGCCACGCGTGGACGCCCGCGCCGCGCAACGCACGGACGACGTCACCTGTCGGGCCCATGACGTCCAGCCGGGGCGGCTCGTGCAGCCGGTCGCCAGACAGGCGCGGGTCGGCCGGCCACGCGCCGAGCAGTGCCGCGAGGACGTGTCCCGCCCGCGAGGCCTGATCGACGACGTCCTCGCGGTCCAGCTCCTGCGGCACGACGCCCCGAGCAGCCGTGGTCGCCTGACGGTCGTGCGGAACCAGCACGACCGGCGCCAGGCGTGGGTGCGGTTGCGCCCGGCGGATCACCGGTTGCCCGTCGTCGTCCCGCGTCACCGCGACGACGCCGCCGAGCACGGCCGGGGCGACGTTGTCGGGGTGCCCCTCGATCCCCGTCGCGATCCGGACGAGCTCGACGTCGCTGACACGCAGGTCGAACGCGGCCCTGGCCAAGCCGAGACCAGCGATGATCGCCGCGGACGAGGACCCGAGCCCCCGCTCGAGGGGGATCGCGTTCACCGTCCGGACGCACACGTCCGCAGACTCGACGCCCGCGTGCGCGCACAGCGCCAGGAACGACCGCCACAGCAGGTTGCCGTCGTCGTCGGGGAGCTCGCCGGCGCCTTCCCCCTCGCAGACCACGCGCGGATCACCGTCCTGCCGGGCGCTCACGGATGCCTCGAGGTGGATCCCGAGGGCCGCCCCGAACGCGTCGTACCCCGGACCGATGTTCGCCGTGGTCGCCGGCACGCGGACGCTCACGTCGACGGGGTCGGACGATGTCACGGGCGGATCACCTCGCTCTCTCCGACGGCGAACGGGTCCCCTCCGGTCCAGAGGTCCCGGGTCCAAGCCAACCAGGTCACGCCGTAGATCAGCGCCAGGCCGGCCATCAGGAGCGACGCGACGGTGAGCCCGAAGAGCTCCGCCACCCCGCCGGCCAGCAGCGACGACACCCCGATCGCGAGGGTCGCGAGCCCGAAGTCGAGGCTCATGACCCGGCCCCGGATGTGGTCGGGCGTCGTCACCTGCAGGCCGTGCGTCGACAGGACCCACTGCGCCCCGCCGCCGAGGTGCGCCACCATCACGCACAGGAACGCGACCACCAGGGTCCCGGTCACCGGCAGCAGCGCGTACGCGGCGGCGTAGGCCACGATCGAGCCGCCGATCACCAGGAGCTGCCGGCGCCCCTCATCACGCGCCAACCCTCGCCCGAGGTAGGGGCCGATGAACGCCCCGAGCCCGCGCGCCGCCAGCAGCAGCCCGATCCCGGTGTCGCCCGCCCCGAACCGGTCCAGGGCGTACACGGGCAGCAGCCCGACGATCCCGTTGCCGATCCCGACCCCCGCCTTGGTGGTCATCAGGGCCCGCACGACCTTGCGGTCACGAGCCAACGACCGCACCTCACCCAGGTGCACGAGCACCGACGCCCGCGCCGGCACCGGCCCTGTACGGAACGGCCGCCGGATGCGCAGCACGAGCAGCGCCGACAGGGCGAAGGTCGCCGCGTTGATCGCGAAGCTCGTCTGTCGGCCGAGGAGGCCGGCGACCAGTCCGCCGACGGCCGCACCCACGAAGAGCATCGTCCCCCACACGCTGCCCAGCGCGGCCTGTGCGAGCGACAGGTCCTCCTCGTCCACGAGGTTCGGGAGGACGGCAGCCGTGACCGGCTGGAAGAAGGCGGCCAGCGCCGACATCGACGCCACCGCCACGTACGCCAGCCACACCTCCCCGGTGGTGACGGCGGGGATCAGCACGAGAGCGGGGACGATGCGGAGCAGGTCCGAACCGACCATGATCCTCCGGCGGTCCAGTCGGTCGGCGAGCACCCCAGCCAGGGGCGCGAACGCGAACACCGGCAGGACCTCCGCTGCGAAGACCAGCGCTGGAGCGCCGTCGCTGCCGGTCGCCTCCTTCACGAAGCCGCTGACCGCCACGAACGAGAACCAGTCCCCCAGGAACGAGACCACGGTCGCGCCGAACAGCCGCCGGAACTCGGCGTTGCGGCGCAGCAGGTCGGCGAGCTCGGCGAGCTGCAGCCCCCGGCCGGGGGTCCCGCTCACGCGAGATCCAGCAGTTCGGCCGCGCGGTCGACATCAGCCGGTATCACCGGAGGCTCCGCGGCCCCAGAGATCGCCCAGTCCGGGTCCTTCAGCCCGTGCCCGGTGAGGACGCAGGTGACGACTTGGCCCGGCTCCAGCTCGCCAGCCCCGTGGAGCTGGAGGAGGCCGGCCACGGACGCCGCCGAGGCCATCTCCACGAACACTCCCTCACGGGCCAGCATCCGGTAGGCCGCCAGGATCTCGCGGTCCGTCGCGGCCCGGATCGAGCCCCCGGACTCGCGGGCCGCTGCCTCGGCCTGCTCCCAGGACGCGGGGTTGCCGATCCGGATCGCGGTCGCGATCGTCTGCGGGTCCTCGACGACGTGGCCCTCCACGATCGGAGCGGCACCGGCGGCCTGGTACCCGCGCATGACCGGCAGGCTGCCGATCACCTCGTCCTCCCGGTACTCGCGGTAGCCACGCCAGTAGGCGGTGATGTTGCCGGCGTTGCCGACCGGCATGACGTGGACGTCCGGAGCCCGTCCCAGCTGGTCGCAGATCTCCCACGCCCCGGACCGTTGCCCGTCGATCCGGTAGGGGTTCACGCTGTTCACCAGCTGCACCGGGTACTTCTCGTCGAGCGTCCGGCAGATCGACAGGGCCTGGTCGAAGTTGCCGTCGATCTGGATCACCCGCGCCCCGTGCACCAGGGCCTGGGCGAGCTTGCCGAGGGCGATCTTCCCCTCGGGCACCAGCACCCCGCACACGATCCCCGCCTTCCCCGCGTACGCGGCGGCCGACGCCGAGGTGTTGCCGGTCGAGGCGCAGATCACCGCCTGCGCCCCGGCCTCGATCGCCTTGGTGATCGCGAGGGTCATGCCGCGGTCCTTGAAGGACCCGGTCGGGTTGGCACCGTCGAACTTCAGGTGCACCTCGCAGCCGGTCCGGTCGGACAGGACCTCGGAGTGGATCAGGGGTGTGCCGCCCTCGCGGAGCGTGATGACCGGACTGTCCCCGCCGATCGGCATGCGATCGCGGTACTCCTCGAGCACGCCGCGCCACAGGTGCGCCATCAGCCCAACGCCTCGGACTCGACGCGCAGGACGCTGGCGACGCTACGGACCCCGTCGACGTGCGCGAGCGACGTGACGGTGTCCCGGAGGTTCTGTTCGCGAGCCCGGTGGGTCACGAGCACCAGCTGCGCCGTGTCCCCGTGGCCTTCCTGCCAGACCTGCCCGATCGAGACGTCGTGCTGCCCGAACACGGTGGCGACCGCGGCCAGCACCCCGGTCCGGTCCTCGACGTCCAGCAGCAGGTAGTACTGGGTGGCCAGGTCCTCGATCGACCGGATGCGCTTCGGTCGGTGGGTGGATTCGCGGGGGCCGCGCGACTCCTGCAGGAGGTGGCGGGCGACGTGCACGATGTCGCCGACCACGGCGGACCCGGTCGGGGCGGACCCGGCGCCCCGACCGTAGAACATGAGCTGGCCGGCAGCCTCGGCCTGGACGAAGATCGCGTTGAAGCTCTCGCGGACCGCGGCCAGTGGGTGGCTCTTCGGGACGAACGCGGGGTGCACACGGACGGCGACGGCCCCGTCGTCTCCCTCATCGGTCTCGCTGGCGATCGCGAGCAGCTTGATCACGTACCCGAGGCGGTCGGCGATCGTGATGTCCTGCGCCGTGATGGCGCCGATGCCCTCGCGGAACACGTCCTCGTCGACCACGCGGGTGTCGAACGCCAGCGACGCGAGGATCGCGCACTTCGCGGCCGCGTCGTGCCCGCCCACGTCCGCGGTCGGGTCGGCCTCGGCGAAGCCGAGCCGTTGCGCCTCGGCCAGGGCGTCCTCGTACGAGGCGCCCTCCTCGGTCATGCGCGTCAGGATGTAGTTGGTCGTGCCGTTGAGGATGCCGATGACCCGGCGGATGCGGTCGCCGGCCAGGGACTCCTTCAGCGGCTTGATGATCGGGATCGCCCCGGCGACGGCAGCCTCGTACTGGAGGTCCACCCCAGCCTGCTCGGCGATGTCGAACAGCTCCGGGCCCTCGTGCGCGACCAGCTCCTTGTTGGCGGTCACGACCGGCTTGCCGGCCCGCAGCGCCCGGCGGACCAGATCCCCCGCCGGGTCGCGACCCCCCATCACCTCGACGACCACGTCGATGTCGTCGGCCTCGACCACCGCGGACGTGTCGCTGGTGAACGCGTCGGCGCCGAGAGGGAGGTCGCGGTCCCGTCCGAGGTCGCGGACCGCGACGCGGATCACCTCCAGCTTCGCACCGGAACGGGCGGCGATGTCGTCTGCCTGGTCGTGGAGGATCCGGACGACACCGCTTCCGACGACCCCGCATCCCAGGAGGCCGATACGGATCACGCGGTCCATGGTGACCGTGCTCCTCGGGTCGCGGTCGCCGCGAGCCTACTGCCGCACGGATGGGGACCACTCGTCGCGCAGCACCGCCATGACCACGTGGTCGACGTACCGGCCGTCCCGCCAGACGTCCTCGCGCCAGCGCCCCTCCTCGACGAAGCCGACCTTCCGGTACGACGCGATCGCCCGCTCGTTC
>JAHWKO010000031.1 GCA_019347855.1 Actinomycetota bacterium | reverse complement strand
GCCCGGACGTTCGTGAGGACCCTGAAGCGACTTGGCTTCCGCATCGCGATCGTGTCGGGCGGCTTCACGTTCTTCACCGACCACCTCCGGGAGGAGCTCGCGATCGACCACGCGTACGCGAACGAGCTCGAGGTGGCCGACGGGCGCCTCACGGGCAGGCTCGTCGGACCGATCCTCGATCGTCGACGCAAGGCCGAGATCCTCGAGGAGGTCGCCGCGGCCGAGGGCGTCGCGCTCGAGCAGACCGTGGCGATCGGCGACGGTGCCAACGATCTCGACATGCTCGCCCGGGCCGGGCTCGGCATCGCGTTCAACGCCAAGCCAGCCGTGGAACAGGCCGCCGACACGACGCTGTCGGTGCCCTACCTCGATGCCGTGCTGTTCGTGCTCGGGATCCGACGGGACGAGGTCGAGGAGGCGGACGCCGTGGACCCGAGAGCCACCGAGCCCGTCCCGGTCCCCGGGACGCCTCCACTCTGAGTGGACGGGCGGTTACCATGGGTGCCCGCTGGCGGACCGTCCACCTCGGAAGCGGACATCGGAAGCGACGTGCCGGACGACGGGAACGTGTTCGAGCCCCGCGAGCGGTCCGTCGAGACGAGCCTCGTGGACGCCAGGCGCTTCCTCGAGGTCACCGCGCAGCTCCGCGACCTCTACTCGCGTGTCGACGGCGCCCGGGTCTCCACGGAGCAGAAGGGGCGCTGGCAGCGTCGGCTGATCGCCATCACCGACGCCGCGAAGGACGACCTCGATCGCGCGGAGGGTCAGCTCGTGCGGTTCTCCGCCGAGCTCGACCGTCACCTGCGCCGATGAACGAGGGCCGAACGTGAGCCGGGTCACCGTCCACCACCTCACCCGACCGGAACGCCTCCCCCTGATCGAGCAGGACGGGCTGCGCACCCGGGCCGACGTCAGCGATCTCTACGGGCCACCGGGACCCTTCGACGACGCTGCGCCGGGCACGTACGCCCACGGCCGGCGGGTCTCCGCGTACCTCGACGGCCAGCACGCCCGCGACCACGCCGGCGAGCACGGTGGTGGGGTGGTCGAGTTCACGGTGGACCCCGGCAAGGCTGTCGCGGCTCCGAGCTCGGCGCGGGACGCCGACCCCGAGACGTACTGGCAGCAGGCGCGCCCGCTGACCGAGTGGCTGGCCGAGGGCGACGCCCCGGACGACCTCGAGGTCCACCAGAACGTGCCCGTCCGCGCGAAGCACCTGCAGATCCGCGCCCCGCTGTTCGTCGCCGACGACCTGGGCATGTACGCCCCCCTCGTCGAGGCCGTCGCCGACGAGGACCGTCTGTCCGCGAAGGCGCTCATGCACCTGGCGATCATCGCGTCGTCCGGTGACTTCCGGTCCGACGCGTTCCGAGCCGCCGTGGCGCTGGCGTACCGCGACGAGCCGGACGGGGACCGCCTCCTGCGGGAGCTCACCCAGATCGGGGCCGACAAGGTGGCCTCCGCGGCCCTCGCGGAGTTCGGGGAGCACGCCACGGATGCGGCGCGGCACCTCCGCGACGTGCTCGATGACACCCGGGTCTGGGCCGACGAGCAGGGGCTGCCGCACGACCAGGGTCTGTTCGTCCGGAGCGGATCGGTCCTGGACGACCTGCCTGACGCGGTCGCCGACCAGGGCACCCGGACCGAAGTCGGGGCCTCGGACGAGACGGCCTGAGCGGACCTCTCCGGGTGAGGGGTAGCGACCCTGATCGTTGATCTGTCGCTCAAGTAGCCCGGAGGGCGGTAGCGACCCTGATCGTTGATCTGTCGCTCAAGTAGCCCGGAGGGCGGTAGCGACCCAGATCACAGGCTGACGATGTTCAGGTTGGTGACACGGGCTTCGTCGTCGCCCTCGTGCTCGACCTCGAACCGGACCCGCTGGCCGAGCCGCAGCTCCCGTAGGCCCGACGCGGCGAACGCCTCGCGATCGACGTGCAGCTCGTTCAGCTGGTCGTCGAGGATCACGGCGTTGCGGCTGGTCGGGTCGAAGCTCTTGACGGTGCCCTGAGGCATCTCACGACTCCTGCGGACGGAGGAGGCGAGGCTACCTCGCGCTGCCCGTTCGAACGCCCGTCCGCAGATGGTGGGACCTACGCTGAGGTCGAGCTGGACGAGGAGGCACGATGGCGAACGGCCGCGACGCGGACGCCGATCGCGCGGACCCGAGCGACGAGCGGGACCGCGACCGGACGACTCGCGAGGAGGGCACGCGGACCGACCACCCGGTGCCGGACGAGCCGTTGCCGTTCTCCCAGGTGGTGGGGCGCGTCGCACTGGGGATCATCGCCCTGCTGTTCCTGATCTTCGCCTTCTTCAACCTGCAACCCGTCGATTTCAACTGGATCTTCGGCGAGACCGAGGTCGTGACCCAAGGCGGTGAACGGGTCCGCGGCGGCGTGCCGCTGATCGTGCTGCTGATCGGATCGTTCGTGCTGGGCGGCCTCGTAGGGGCGGGCGCGTTCTGGCGCCGCGAGCGCAAGCGCAAGGCGCGCTGGGAGCGTCGCCAGGCCGGTCACGACCGCTAGGACGGAGGACGATGGACGCGGCGTGGTGGGACCCGGTCCTCCGGTTCCTCGCGGCTGCCGCGTACGCCGGGGCGATCGGGTTCGACCGTGAGCTGCGGGCCAAGCCCGCCGGCCTGCGCACGAACATCGTGGTCGGTGTCGCGGCGGCTGGCTTCGGCTGGATCTCGACCGAGGCGTTCGTGGCCGAGGGCACCTCGTACGACCCGAGCCGCGTGGCATCGCAGATCGTCTCGGGTATCGGGTTCCTCGGAGGTGGCGCGATCTTCGCGGCGGGAGGCAAGCCGCACGGGCTCACGACGGCCGCAGCCCTGTGGGGATCGGCCGCGGCCGGGCTCTCGGCCGGTCTGGGGGAGTACCACATCGGACTGGCGCTGGTCGGCGTGACGCTGATCGCGCTGTGGCCGCTGAACCTCCTCTCGGAACGGGTGCTGCTGGGACGGGCCCGAAGCGACACGGCCCTCCACGTCATCGTCGACGACCTTGGGGACGCGGGGGACGTCCGCGCGTTGATCCGTGAGCACGGGTTGCGCCTGGTGGACCTCAAGCTGCGCCCGTTCGGCGAGCTGGTCGCGATGGACCTCGTGATCCACGGCACGCGTCCGCAGCTGCGTTCCCTCATCGACCAGCTGCGGACCTGGGAGCACATCCGTTTCGCCTCCGAGGAATCCGTGCCCCGCGCCGAGCGGCGCTGAAGGTCAGCTGGTGTGCTCCAGCCGGGGCGCGAGCTGTTCGAGGAACACCGCCGTGGCGGGGCCGACGGGTGCATCGACGAGCGCCTGCAGGTCCTCCCAGGTGTCCACGTCCGCGCGGAACCCGGGGCGGTCCACCACCGCCGACGGGACCCCCGCGTCCCGGGCGAGGTCGAGGTGTCGGGCCGCCGACCCCCGCCCGTAGGCGGTCGGTATCACCGTCGGCGGCCGACGTAGCAGCGCCGAGGTGCCGCCGTCGCCGGTGGGCCCGACCACGACCTGGGCGTCGCGATCGAGGACCTCGGTGAGGTCGTCCGAGGTCACGCAGGGCAGGTCGGCGGTCACGACGAGCAACGCCTCACACGGGATCGCGGCGACGGCGGCCCTCACCGCGTCGTTGAGGTCGCTGCCGGGCGGGTCGCGCACGACGTCTACCCCGATCGCCCCGGCGACGGCCGCGGCGGGCGCGTCGGAGGCGGCGACCACGATGTTGTCCAGGGGGGCACCCCGGAGCGCAGAGACCACGTCGGAGAGCATCGCCGAGGCGAGGATCGCGCGTTCCCGGGGGTCGAGTCCAGCGCCGCCGGCCGTGGACGCCAGGCGTGTCTTGCCGGTCCCGCGGAGCGGGACGATCGCGAGGGTGGGCCCGAGCATCGCGCACCAGGGTAGGCGGGCCGCGGCTATCGTCGCCCCGACGCCGGAGGAGGACAGCCGTGGTCGAACGGGTCGCCGTGATGGGCGCGGGGTCGTGGGGGACCACGTTCGCGCTGATGTGCTGCGACGCGGGGACCCAGACCCTCCTTTGGGCACGGCGCGACGAGGTCGCCGAGGAGATCAACGAGACCCGGCGCAACGAGGACTACCTCCCGGGGGTCGACCTCCCTGGCCCGCTCCGCGCGAGCTCGGACCCCGAGGAGGTGCTGACGGGCGCCGCGGTCGTGGTGCTCGCGATCCCGTCGGTCGGCATCGTCGAGCAGCTGCAGGAGTGGGGAGACCTCATCCCCGATGGTGTCCCGTTGGCCAGTCTGATCAAGGGCGTCGACGTCGAGTCGCGCCGGACCGGCAGCCAGATGATCGTGGACGGGCTGGAGTGCGATCCGGGACGGGTCGTCGTCGTGAGCGGACCCAACATCGCCAAGGAGTGCGCGCGACGCCTCCCGGCCGCGACGGTGGCGGCCTGCCCGGACGAGGCGAAGGCCGGCCTGGTGCTCGAGGCGTCGATGACGCCCTACTTCCGCGTCTACACGAACCCCGACCGGGTGGGCTGCGAGACGGGCGGAGCCGTGAAGAACGTGATCGCCCTGGCTGCCGGCATCGCGGACGGGATGGGCTTCGGCCAGAACACGAAGGCCACGCTCGTCACTCGCGGGCTGGCCGAGATGACCCGGCTGGGTGTCGCGTTGGGGGGCAAGCCGCTGACGTTCCTCGGTCTGGCCGGCGTCGGTGACCTGGTCGTGACCTGCTCGTCACCCGACTCGCGCAACCGCACGGTCGGCGAGCGCATCGGGAGCGGCGAGTCCCTGGACGACATCATCGACTCGATGAACATGATCGCCGAGGGCGTCAAGTCGTCGAAGGCGATCCAGGACCTCGGCCAGGAGAACGGCGTCGACATGCCGATCACCGATGCGGTCGCCGCGATCCTCCACGAGGGCGCGCACCCGCAGGAGGCCCTGCGGGCGCTGATGAGCCGCGACCCGAAATCCGAGATGCACGGGCTGCCCCACGAGGCCGAGTTCTGACCCGGACGTCGGGAGGCTCCGCACGCAGCGGAGCCTCCCCCCGTACCGCGGCGGCCCCTGAGGGCCGCCGTGACCGGTCCCCGGGAGCCTACGCCGAGGGGGTGTCGCGGCGCTCCGTCCGTCCGGTCAGCCGCCGCCCGTGTCGATGCCGAGCGACTGCACGACGGCGTACGTGGATTCGCCGAGGTTGTTGAACTCCCGGGCACCCTCGGTCGAGGTGATCTCGGACCACCGGTCGGCGAGATCCTCCGGGCTCGGGACCTCCTCGAACGTGCTGCCGGGCGCCTCCACGATCGCGACCCGGGCGTAGTAGCCGCCCCCCGCGTAGAAGATCCGTCCGGTGTCGTCGCACGACTCCGAGGTGAGGTACGCGACCAGCGGTGAGACCCAGTCGGGCTCGAGCTGTTCGAACAGCTGCTCCGGGAAGATGTCCTCGGTCATGCGAGAGGCGGCGATCGGCGCCACCGCGTTGGCGGTGATGCCGTACTTCTGCCCCTCCTGCGCGAGGGTGCGGGTGAAGCCGACGAGTCCCATCTTCGCGGCCGAGTAGTTCGACTGTCCGAAGTTGCCGTACAGCCCGGACCCGGAGGTCGTGTTCACGACCCGGCCGTAGCCGTTGTCACGCAGGTGCGGCCACGCCGCGTGGGTGACGTGGAACGCCCCGTACAGGTGCACCTTGAGCACCGCGTCGAGCTGCTCGTGCTCGAGGTTCTTGAACGACACGTCCCGCAGGATCCCGGCGTTGTTGATGACGATGTCGATCCCGCCGAACGCGTCCAGCGCGGTCTGGACGATGGCCTGACCGCCCTCCCAGGTGTCGACCGAGTCCTGGTTCGCGACGGCCTCCCCGCCGGCGTCGCTGATCTCCTGGACGACCTGCTCGGCCAGCGGCTGGCCGGCGTTCTCGCCGTGGCGGTTCACCCCGAGGTCGTTCACTACGACCTTGGCCCCGCGGCTGGCGAGCAGCAGTGCGTGTGAGCGTCCCAGACCACCTCCCGCTCCGGTCACCACGGCCACACGTCCGTCGAAGTCGATCTCTGCCACGGGGTTCCTCCAACACGGAGACGGCGGGGTCGCGGTGACACTAGCGAGGCGGCCCGAGACCCCCGTAACCGGTCCGGGTCGTCGTCAGGACAGGCTCTAGGCTGACCCGGACCGCGAGGAGGCGCTGTGGAACCACGGATCGAACCGCCCGCCGGCGGTTTCGCGACCCGTGCGGTCCACGCGGCGGCGACACCGCAGGTGGCGCAGCGACCGGCGTCGCCGCCGATCCACCCCTCGACCACGTGGCAGGTCGACCGCTCCGAGGATCTGGCCGGCCTGCTCGAGGACGACATCGAGGGCTACGTCTACGGCCGCTACGACAACCCGACGAACTCCGCCTTGCACGGGCAGGTCGCGTCCCTGCACGGTGCCGAGGCCGCGTGGTCCTTCGCGTCGGGCATGGCGGCGATCCTCGCGACCGTCGAGGTGCTCCGACGCTCCGGGCGGATCCTGGCGACCGACCGTCTGTACGGCGGCACCTACGCGCTCTTCCGCCGCAACGTCGAGCGCAGCGGGTGGGAGGTCGACACCGTCGATCTGTCCGACCCTGCGTCGATCGACCGGCACGCGACCGACGAGCACACGCTCGTGTACGTCGAGACGATCGCGAACCCGACGACCCGTATCGCGGATCTGGAGGGACTGGCGAGACGGTGCGCGGACCGGGGGCTCGCGCTGGTGGTCGACAACACCTTCGCGTCCCCGTGGCTGTGCCGTCCCATCGAGCTCGGGGCGACCGCGGTGGTCGAGTCGGCTACGAAGCACCTGGGCGGTCACAACGACGTCGTGGCCGGGGTACTCGCCGGGTCCCTGGATCTCGTCCGCGAGGTCCGCAGCCAGAGCTACGAGACCGGGGCGAGCCTCGGGCCGTTCGAGGCGTGGATCGTGTCACGCGGGGTCCAGACGCTGTCGCTGCGCATGGAGCGGTCCTGCAGCAACGCGCGGACCATCGCGCGGGCGTTGGACGCCGACGGACGCGTCGGGACCGTCCACCACCCCAGCTTGCCGTCCCACCCGGATCACGAGCTGGCGGTCGAGCAGTTCGGTGGGCGGGGTGCCGGGGCGATCGTCGCGTTCGACCTGGAGGACCGCGATCGGGCCAGGGCGTTCGCCGACGCCTGCTCGGTGTTCGCCCGCGCGGCGTCGTTGGGCGGGACCCGCTCGCTCGTGATCCACTCGGCCTCCACCACCCACCGCCAGCTCGACGACGCCGCCCTACGGGCCGCGGGGATCGGCCCCGGACTGGTACGGCTGTCCGTCGGTATCGAGGACGTGGACGACCTGTTGGCTGACCTCGACGATGCGTTGGGGAAGATCACCGAGGAGCGACCGTGAAGCGACGTGTGCTGATCCTGTACGGGGGCCGTTCGAGCGAGCACGAGGTGTCGTGCCTGTCCGCTCGGTCCGTCCTCGACGCGATCGACCGCGACCGGTACGACGTCGTGCCGGTCGGGATCACGCGGGAGGGGCGTTGGATCCTGACAGACGGAGAGATCGAGCCGCGCCCCGGTCGCGCGTTGCCCGAGGTGGACGCGGACGGGTCCACCGTCGCGCTGGTCAACAGCCGCAAGGGTCCGGTGCTCGTCAGCTTCGTGGATGCGCCCGAGGGCGACGACCCCTGCTACGAGCTGGTGTCGGAGATCGATGTGGCCTTCCCCGTGCTGCACGGCCCCTACGGCGAGGACGGGACGATCCAGGGGCTCCTGGCCAGCGTCGGGGTGCCGTACGTGGGTGCGGACGTGACCGCGTCGTCGGTCGGGATCGACAAGCGTGCGATGAAGAACGTGTTCAAGGCACGCGGTCTCCCGCAGGTCCCGTACCTGCCGGTCCGCCGGGAGCGCTGGGAGGCCGAGCGCGGCTCCCTCCTGGACGAGATCGAAGGGGCGATCGGCTACCCGATGTTCAGCAAGCCCGCCCGCCAGGGCTCGTCGATCGGCGTGCGCAAGATCCGCGGACGCGCCGACCTCGAGGAGGGACTGCAGGAGGCGTTCGACTACGACCGCGTCGCGATCGTCGAAGAGGCGATCGAGGACGTGCGGGAGGTCGAGGTAGCGGCGCTGGGCAACGCCGAGGTCGAGATCACGCGCCCCGGTGAGATCATCCCGAGCCACGAGTTCTACGACTTCGAGGCGAAGTACCTCGATGCGTCCGAGCTGATCCTCCCGGCCGACCTGCCGCCCGACGTCGAATCCGAGGTGGTCGACATCGCGGAGCAGGCCTACCTGGCGATCGGGTGCCGGGGGATGGCCAGGATCGACTTCTTCGCCACCCGAGACGGGAGCGTCTACCTGAACGAGATCAACACGATCCCGGGTTTCACGCCGAGCTCGATGTTCCCGCGGCTGTGGGAGCACGAGGGGCTGAGCTACCCCGAGCTCGTCGACCGTCTGCTCGAGCTCGCGTTGGACGCGGCTCGGACCGGCTCGCTCTACGCGCCCTGACCCCGGCTAGAGGTGGACGACGGGGCAGGTCAGCGTCCGTGTGATGCCCGGGATCGCCTGGATCTTCGAGACGACCATCTTGCCGAGGTCGTCGACGTTCTTCGCCTCGGCCCGCACGATCACGTCGTAGGGGCCGGTGACGTCCGAGGACTCGGCGACCCCCTTGATACCGCCGACCTTCTCGGCCACCTCGGCCGCCTTGCCGACCTCGCACTGGATCAGGATGTAAGCCTGGACTGCCATGCGCGCTCCTTCCCGCCGCCGCTCCCGCCCGGTTCGGACCGCGGGCTCGTCGGGAGTGGGTCCGCGACCCTAGTGGGTGAACGGGGGCCGTGGGACCCCCTGGCGGCGTGGTTCACTCGGGTCTGAGGAGGGCACCGGTGACGTCCGAGTTCGAACTGCTGGAGCGGTTGTACCCGCGCCTGGCTGGCGACGGGCCAGGGGTACCGCTCGGGGTCGGCGACGATGCCGCCGTCGTCGAGATCGGTGGGACGCCCGTGGCCGTCGCCGTGGACGCCGTGGTCGACGGCGTCCACGTCGACCGTTCGATCTCGTCGTTCGCCGACATCGGTTGGAAGTCGATGGCCGTCAACGTCAGCGACGTGGCCGCGATCGGGGCGGTGCCCACCGCTGCCGTGGTCGCGCTGGGGCGTCCCCCGGAGGTCGATGCCGCGGCGGTCGACGACCTCTACGACGGGCTGCTCGCGGCTGCGGACCGGTGGGAGGTCGCCGTCGTGGGCGGGGACGTGGTCGCGGCGCCGGCGCTGACCGTCGCGGTCACGGTCCTGGGGCGGGTGAGGCCCGGCGGCCCCCTGCGCCGGGACGCCGCCGAGGTCGGTCAGGCGGTCGTCGTCATCGGGTCCCTGGGGCTGTCGGCAGCCGGGTTCGCGTGCCACCGAGCCAGCCACCAGGATCTGCTCCAGGCGCACCCCGAGCTGCTTGCGGCACACCGACGTCCTCCCGCCTACGTCGAGGCCGCGGGCGAGCTGCTCAGCGTGGGGGCCACGGCCGCGATCGATGTGAGCGATGGCCTGGGGCGCGACCTCGGCCACATCGCGGAGCGGTCGGGGGTCGCGATCGAGGTGCAGGCGGACCTGCTCGCGGTGCCGGTCGGGGTGCGTGCCGCCGCGGAGGCGTTGGGGGTGGACCCGATGGATCTGGTGTGCGGCGGGGGCGAGGATCTGGCCCTCGCGGCGACCCTGCCCGTGGACGCCGCGGAGGCGTTCACCGCGAAGGTGGTCGACGCCACCGTTGTGGGGCGGGTCGTCGAGGGTTCGGGTGTCCGGCTGATCGGGCCGGACGGCGCCCGCCGCGACATCTCCTCGCTCGGCTGGGAGCACGGAGGCAGCACCGGCGACGAGGAGGCACCGTGAACGACCGACCGCCAGTGGCGCTAACCGTCGCGGGTTCCGACTCCGGCGGGGGCGCGGGGATCCAGGCCGACCTCAAGACCTTCCAGGCGCTCGGCGTCTACGGGATGAGCGTCATCACCGCGCTCACCGCCCAGAACACGCTGGGGGTGCAGGCGATCCACGCCGTCCCCGCGGACTTCGTCCGGCGGCAGCTCGACAGCGTCCTCGATGACATCGGGGCGGACGCGGTCAAGACCGGGATGCTCGCGAACGCGGACATCATCACCGCGGTCGTCCGTGGCTTCCGCGACCACGACGTGGAGACGCTGGTCGTCGACCCGGTGAGCGCCTCGAAGCACGGGGACCCGCTGCTCGAACCGGACGCGCTCGAGGCCCTGCGCAGCGAGCTCCTGCCCTTGGCGACCGTGGTCACCCCCAACGTGGGGGAGGTCGAGCTGCTCACCGGCGTGGCGGTGACGAGCGTCGGCGATCTGCAGCAGGCAGCCGACGCGCTGCTGACCCTGGGCCCCGCGTGGGTCCTCGTGAAGGGCGGGCACCTCCCGGAAAACGAGGACGCGGTCGACCTGCTCACCGACGGTGACGCGCACCACGAGATCCGCTCACGCCGGATCGACACGCAGGACACCCACGGAACGGGGTGCACCCTGGCGTCAGCGATCGCCGCCCAGCTCGCGAAGGGTGACCCGGTCCCCGAGGCCGTGCGGACCGCCAAGCGGCTGGTGACGGGAGCGATCGCGCACGGGGTGCGCGTGGGCGAGGGGATCGGCCCCGTGGCTCACGACTGGTGGATCGACCGGACCCCACCGCCCCAGTACTGACCCGGGGGCTCGGTGGTCAGGAGGTCCGCTTGACCGGCGGCCGCTGCACCTTGTTGGCCTTGATGCAGGACGTGCAGACGTCCGCGCGGCGCGCCTTCCCGTCCTCCCAGATCTTGATGCGCTGGATGTTCGGGTCCCAACGCTTCGACGAACGACGGTGGGAGTGGCTCACCTGCTTGCCGAACCAGGGGCTCTTCCCACAGATCTCGCAGGTGGAGGCCATGATCGAACCTTCGGTCGTGACGGTCGCTCGGGACGGACCCCCCGTTGACGGGCGCATGATCCGAACCGAGGGCGATGGTGGTCGTGACGAGAGCCGCCCCACGGGCGGCCCGATGTGCCTCCGAGCGTACCGCGGACGCCCGACGGGCGCAGTCCGCTCACCCCCCACCTGTGAACGGGCCACGTGTGGCGCTCCCGGCTCACGAGCTGGTCAGCTGGGTGGAGGAGGAGGTCGGCGACGACGGCCGAGCAATCTGCTCACCAGGCGTCCGCCCCCGCGAACGGCGAGGCGGCCGCTGCGGACCGCGAACCTCGTCCCGTAGGCCGGCACCTTCAGCACCTGACCCAGCACCGGCACCTCGATCCGTTCGACGAGCGACCGGCGCTTGGCCATCTGCTCGTCCTCGGCGCCGCCGCCGAGCCACCCCCAGCGCCGGAAGAGCAGGAGACCGCCGGTGATGATCGCCCCGAAGACCCCCCAGAGGGCAGGGTAGGCCCAACGCTCGTCGAGCTCGGGCATGTGCTCGAAGTTCATCCCGTAGATGCCGGCGAGCACCGTGATCGGCAGGAGGACCGTGGACACCATGGTGAGTACGGTGAGCCGGCGGTTCGTCTCGTCGTCGCGGACGGAGCGGTACATGTCGTAGGCGCTCTCGACGAGCTGCCGGTATGCCTCCGAGACCTCCGCGAGGCGGTGGATGTGGTCGTAGACGTCGCGGAACAGCGCGCGGTCACCCGCGGTGAACATAGGGACCTGCTCGCGGCTGAGCTGGCGGATCACCTCGGCCTGGGGGACCGAGATGCGACGCAGGGTGATGAGGTCTCGTCGCAGCGCGAAGATCTCGGACCTCGTCGCCGCGGTCGGGGTCTCGAGGACGTCCTCCTCGACGAGGTCGAGGCGCTGGCCCATCAGGTCGAGGAACGGCACGAACACGTCGTCCATGACGTCGAGGATGCGGTGGACGACCAGCGCCGGGCGGTCCAGGCCCGGGAGGCCGCGGTCGACCATTTCGCCCACGGCGGCGACCGGGTGCAGCGCCCGGGCGTGGTGCGTGAGCATCCAGTCGTCGCCGACGGCGATGTCGAGCTCCCCGGTGGCGAGCTCGACCGCGGACCGTTCGACCTCGACCGCGTGTACGACGAGCAGCAGGTGGTCGTCGTGCACGTCGAGCTTCGGCAGGTGGGTGTCCTCGAGGATGTCCTCCCGGGCGAAGGGGTCCAGCGAGAGCGCGGGGTGGTCCAGGACCGCCCGTTCCTCCGGCGTGGGCGCCGACAGGTCGATCCAGACGTAGCCGTCCCCGGCCAGGGCGTCCGCCAAGGCTGACAGCGGGATCGTCCTGGCGCGACCGTCGCGCATCCAGCGGATCGTGAGCATCGTCGTCCATCGCTAGGTCGAGGCGGCTCAGCCTAGGACCGGGATCCGAGAAGTAGGGTTGGGTCGCCGGACGCGTGTCGGAGGAGGGGACGTGACCGACGTGGAGGGGCTCGGGCCGACGGCCGGTCCGGTCGATGCGCTCGACGCCGATGCCCTCGTCGCGCTCCTGCGTCGGACGCGCGACGCGTTCGCGGCGCACCGGGCGGAGATCGACGCGCTCAACGTGTTCCCGGTCCCCGACGGCGATACGGGTACGAACCTGCTGATGACCGTCGACGGTGTCCTCCAGCAGCTCGGATCCGAACCCGAGGACGTGCCGGTGGCGGTCACGCGCGGGGCGATGCGGTCGGCGCGCGGCAACTCGGGGGTGATCTTCAGCCAGGTCCTGCGCGCCCTCGCCGAGGGGGTCTCGGAGCAGGGAGGGCTGGATGCGACCGGTCTGGCCGCGGCGCTCGGGCGGGCACGGACCTACGTCTACGACGCCGTCGCGGACCCGGTCGAGGGGACCATGCTCACGGCGGTCACCTCGGCGGCGGTGGCCGCCCACCGGACCCGGGGCAACGGCCTCGCGGACGTCGCACGGGAGGTCGAGGCCGCCGTGGGCTCGGCCGTGCGCGAGTCCACCGGCCAGCTCCAGGTCCTCGAGGACGCGGGCGTGGTCGACGCTGGCGCGCGCGGGATGGAGGTCTTCTGCATCGAGCTCTACGGGCTCGCCGCCGGGATCGCGCCCCACCACGTGCCCGCCCCGGTCGTCCGTCGGCACGGATCGACCGCCCACGAGCGCGAGGCCGGCTCCGCCGCCTACCGGTACGAGGTCCAGTACCTGCTCGATGCCAGGGAGGCTGCCGCCTCGGCCCTCCGTGAGGCCCTGAGCGAACTCGGGGACTCGGTCGTGGTCGTGGCCGCCGGTGAGCTCATGAACGTCCACGTCCACACGAACGAGATCGGCGCCGCCATCGAGGCGGGGCTCGAGCACGGACGGCCGTCTCGCATCGAGGTGGTGCGGTTCGCCGACCAGATCGCCGAGCAGCGGCGGACGCCTGTGTCGGACGGGGTGATCTCCGAGATCGGCGCGGTGGCGGTGGTGCCGGGGCCGGGCCTGGCCCAACTGGTGGAGGAACTGGGCGCCGTCCCGGTGCGCGGGGGACCGGGGGAGCTGCCCTCGGTCGCCGAGATCCTGAACGCCGTCGGCGGTGTCAAGGCCCGCCGGGTCGCGATCCTGCCGGGTCACCCGAACGTCGTGCCGGCCGCACGGCAGGCGGTCGAGGTCGCGGTCGCCGAGGGCGGGCGCCCGCTCGACGTCCTCGACGCCGTGAGCTCGGTCCCGGCGATCCTGTCGGCGTTGGCGGTGTTCGCGCCATCCGGCGATCCCGACCGCGTCCTGGACGAGATGACCGTGGCCGCGGGCGCCTGCAGCTACGCGGAGGTCGTCCCCGCGATCCGCAACGCGGACACGCCGATCGGTCCCGTCCGTCGGGGCCAGCACCTCGGGATCTGTGAGGGCGAGGTCCTCGTCGCCAGCGACGACCCGCTGGAAGCGTTGCGCTCCGCTGCGGAGGCCTGCGCCGTGGACGACGCCGAGCTCGCGACCCTGATCGCCGGCGCCGACGTGGACGCCGACGAACGCGACCGTGCACGCGACGTCCTCCTGGAGCTCATCCCCGGCATCGAGGTCGAGGTCGTCGACGGGGGGCAGCGGTCGTCCCGCTACGTGCTCGGGCTCGAGTGACCGTGGTGGCGCTCGACGTTCCGGTGACGGCCGTGACGGGCGTCGGCCCCAAGACGGCGAAGCAGCTCGTGGCGCTGGGGATCGAGACGGTCCGCGACCTCACCGAGCACTACCCCCGGCGGTACGAGGACCTCGGGGACCTTCAGCCGGTCGACCTCGCCCGCCCGGGGGAACCGGTCACGATCGTCGGCACCGTCGTCGAGTGGGACCACCGGCGCACCAACACGAAGCGCGGCGGGCGCCCGCTCGTCATCACCTCGGCCACCGTCCGGGACCGCAACGGGTCCACGTTCACGGCGACGTTCTTCAACCAGCGGTGGCGACCGCGCAGCTTGCCGACCGGCGCGGTCGCGGCCTTCAGCGGCACCTTGGAGCACCGGTACGGGAAGTTGCAGATCGCCATGCCCTCGGTGCAGCCGCTGGGTCGTGGCGACCCCGACCGGCACGCTGACTCGCTGGAGTACCAGCAGCTGATCCCCATCTACCCCGCATCCGAGTCCCTGCCGACCTGGAAGCTCGGCGAGCTGATCGAGGCCGCGCTCGACGAGCTGCCCCCGTTCCACGAGTTCCTGCCAGAGGACATCCGCGACCGCTACGACCTGATCGACCGCGACGCCGCGGTCCGGGGGATCCACGCCCCGGAGGACCGCCGGCACGCCGACGCGGCCCGGACGCGGCTCACCTTCGACGAGCTGTTCACGCTGCAGGTGGGGTTGCAGTGGCGTCGGGTGAAGCTCGAGGCCGACGTGGTTGGCAGTGACAACGCCCCGGTCGACGGGGGACTGGCGCAGCGGTTCCTCGACGAGCTGCCGTTCGAGCCGACCGGGGCGCAGGGGAGGGCGTTCGAGGAGCTCGCGGTCGACCTGGGGGCCGACCGCCCGATGCACCGGCTCCTGCAGGGGGACGTCGGCTCGGGCAAGACGTTGGTCGCGACCTGGACGATGCTGTGCGCCGTCGACCACGGACGGCAGGCGGTGCTGATGGCGCCCACCGAGGTCCTGGCCGAGCAGCACTTCCGCACGCTGACCGAGCAGCTCGCCCCGCTCGGGGTGAACGTGCTGGACGGCGTCCGCGTGGAGCTGCTGACGTCGGGCACCACCACCTCGACGAGGCGTCGGGTGCTCGGTGAGCTGCTGTCGGGCCGTGTCGACATCGTCGTCGGGACCCACGCCCTCCTCGAGGAGGGCGTCCGGTTCGACGACCTCGGCGTCGTGGTGATCGACGAGCAGCACCGCTTCGGCGTCCACCAGCGGGTCACGCTGATGGAGAAGGGCGGCAGCGGTGACGCGAGCGCCCCCGACGTGCTGGTGATGACCGCCACGCCGATCCCGCGGTCCCTCGCGCTGACGCTGTTCGGTGACCTCGACGTCACCGTGCTGGACGAGATGCCGCCGGGACGCCAGGAGATCGTGACCCAACTGATCACGCCCCGGGAGGCCGAGCGCCGCGACAACCTCTACGCGTTCATCCGCGAGCAGGCACAGGCTGGCCACCAGACCTACGTGGTGTGCCCTCTGGTAGAGGAGTCCGAGGAGGTCGCCGCCCGTGCCGCAGAGGCCGAGGCCGCGCGGCTGCGCGGCGAGGTGTTCCCCGACCTGACGGTCGGCCTGGTGCACGGACGGATGAAGGGGGACGAGAAGGAGGCGGCGATGTCCGCCTTCCGGCGGGGCGAGACCGACGTGCTCGTCGCGACCACGGTGATCGAGGTCGGCGTCGACGTGCCGAACGCGACCGTCATGGTGATCGAGGACGCCGACCGGTTCGGGATCAGCCAGCTGCACCAGCTCCGTGGGCGGGTGGGGCGCGGCGCCGACCGCAGCTACTGCGTCCTGTTCGCCGGGTGGTCCGGGCAGGAGCTCACCGAGGATGCGATCACCCGGCTGCGTGCGGTCGCCGGCACGACCGACGGGTTCGTACTGGCCGAGACCGACCTGGAGCTGCGGGGGGAGGGGCAGCTGTTCGGGGTCCGCCAGTCCGGCATGCCGGACCTGAAGCTCGCACGGCTCGCCCGGGACAAGCAACTGGTCGAGCTCACGCGTGACGCCGCCCGCGACCTGGTGGCCGGGGACCCGGAGCTGGCCGCCCCGGAGCTGGGACCGCTGCGCGAGGAGGTCCGTCGCCGGTACCGGGGCGGGCTCGAAGAGCTCGAGGCGCTCGCGACCGGCTGACATGTCCTTGCGGGTCCGGGTACGGCGCCCTGTGCTCGTCGATGCACCCGGATCGGGCGTAGGGTCAATGGTGACGCGGCACGGGGCGGGAGGGAGGTGGCGTGCGGGTCATCGCAGGGACGGCCAAGGGCCACCACCTCGAGGCACCGCCCGGCAAGGGGACCCGACCGACCAGCGACCGGGTCCGCGAGGCGCTGTTCTCCTCGCTGCAACCGCGCCTGCAGGGGGCGCACGTGATCGACCTGTACGCGGGGTCCGGGGCGCTCGGGATCGAGGCGCTGTCCCGAGGCGCCGACGTGGTCACCTTCGTCGAGCGGTCGAAGCCGGTCCAGCGCGTGATCCGCCAGAACCTCGACCACACCGGGTTCGCCGACCGCGCCGACGTGCTGGTGCGGGACGTGCGTCAGGCACTTCGCGATGGGCCCCCGGGCGCCCCGTTCGACATCGCGCTGCTGGATCCGCCCTACGCGACCGACCGGCACGAGCTCGAGGAGGTCCTCGAGCTCCTCGTTCCCCTCCTCGCCCCCGACGCGATCGTGGTGCTCGAGCGCCCCACCCGCTCGTCCGCCCCGACGTGGCCCGCCGGGCTGAACCCCGGGCGGGTCCGTCGCTACGGTGATACCTCCCTGCACGAGGCCATCCGGGCCACACCCCCCGTCGAACGGAACGAGCTGTGACCGTCGCCGCCGTCTGCCCCGGCAGCTTCGATCCGATCACGAACGGGCACGTGGACGTGATCGAGCGCGCGGCGAACCGTTTCGACCGGATCACCGTGGCGGTCCTGCTGAACCCCTCGAAGCAGGCGACCTTCGAACCCGAGCAGCGGGTGCAGTTGATCCGCGAGTCGGTCGGGCACCTCGACAACGTCGAGGTCGACACGTTCGAGGGGTTGCTCGTGCACTTCTGCCGGGACCGGGACATCCGGGTGATCGTGAAGGGGCTGCGGGCCGTCAGCGATTTCGAGTACGAGTTGCAGATGGCGCAGATGAACCAACGGCTCGGCGACGTCGAGACGCTCTTCATGCCGGCGAGCCCCGAGTGGTCCTACCTGTCCTCCTCGCTGGTCAAGGAGTTCGCCCGGTTCGGCGGTTCCGTGGAAGGGGTGGTCCCGGACGTGGTGGCCGAGGCGTTGCAGGCGCGGTTCTCCTGACCCGCGCCGGCGGTACGCTGACGCGGCCGTCCCACAGCTCCCCCAGCGTGCGAGAACGTGCGAGAGAAGGTCCTCCTGTGTCCGACGATGGAGCCCAACGACCGCCGGGTGCGGCCATCCCGATGGACGTCGAGGCGAAGCTCCACCAGCTCGAGCTGATGGTCGCCGAGGCGAAGCAGGTCCCCCTGTCGGCCTCGATCATGCTGAACCGTGGGGAGGTCGACGGGCTGGTCACCGACCTGCGTGACAGCCTCCCGGACGAGCTCCGTCAGGCTCGGTGGATCCTGAAGGAGCGCGACGAGGTCCTGGACAAGGCGCGTCGCCAGGCCGACGAGATGCTGACCGATGCCGAGTCCGAGCGGCAGCGCCTGATCGCCCGCACCGAGGTCGTCCAGGCCGCCAACCGGGAGGCCGACCGGATCATCCAGGAGGCCGAGGAACAGGCCCGCCAGCTCCGGCTCGAGGCGGAGGACTACGTCGACGCCAAGCTCGCGAACTTCGAGGTGGTGCTCCAGAAGACCCTGACCGCGGTGGAACGAGGACGGGACAAGCTCCGCGGCCGCCTGGACGTCGACGAGCTCGCCGAGATCGACCCGCTCGACGACACGGCCCTCGAGGGCTACGACGAGCCCGGCGAGGCCTGATCGGGGGTCACGTGGGACCCGAGGAAGCGCGTCTAACGGCATACGGTGTGCGCTCTGCGCACCGCGATGGAGCTATCTGGTAGCCTGGCCGGTCCCGACGTTCTCGTCGGTGTTCCTGCTCGTGGGTCCCTCCACCCACGGCCGTCGTCGGCACTAGAGGCACCGGTGCGCATCGACATCACCCGACTGCTCGACCGGCCGGGCGCGACCGAGAAGGTCGCCCGGACGGTCGACCGTGCCGATCTGACGTCCGAACCGGGCGCCTGGGGTCCCGGGGACGAGGCCCTGGTCGGTCCGATCGACCTCGACCTCCAGCTCGAGATGCTGGTGGACGGGCTGCTCGTCACGGGCACGGTCGCGTTCCCGACGGTCATGCCCTGTGCGCGCTGTCTCGTGGACGTGCGCCGCGCCGAGGAGTCGGACGTCTCGGAGCTCTTCCAGGACCGCCGTACGCTCGAGGATGATGAGCAGGACGACCTGGAACCCGGCTACGAGCTGCACCCCGAGGGCCAGATCGACCTCGAGCCGCTGATCCGCGACGCGGTGCTGGCCGCCGTGCCGCTGCGGCGTCTGTGCAAGGAGGACTGCGCGGGCCTGTGCGCGCGGTGCGGGGCCGACCTGAACGTCGAGCACTGCGGCCACCACGAGGAGCCGACCACCGACCCCCGGTGGGCCAAGCTCGCCGACCTCGACCTGCCGCCCGGCTGACCGGGCACCACGACAACCAGCGCGAGCCAGACGAACACGACCCAAGCGAAGGAGGCCGACGATGGCCGTCCCGAAGAGGAAGAAGAGCCGGTCACGCACCCGGCACCGCCGCTCGAACTGGCTGCGGACCGAGAAGCCGACCTACGCGACCTGCAAGCGGTGCAAGAGCCCCATCCGTCCGCACACCGTGTGCGGCGTGTGCGGCCACTACGCCGGCCGCCAGGTGATCGAGGTCGAGGAGTAGGACGCTGGGCGGCGACCGGACCGCCGACGACCTCGAGGAGCTGCAGGAGCGTCTCGGGGTGCGCTTCGACGACCCCGGACTCCTCGAGCTCGCGTTGACCCACCGGTCCTTCGCGTTCGAGGAGGGCGGACTCGACACGAACGAACGGCTCGAGTTCCTGGGCGATGCGGTGCTCGGCCTGGTGGTCACCGACCTGATCTACCGGGAGATGCCCGAGGACGAGGAGGGTCAGCTCGCCAAGCTGCGTGCCGCTGCGGTCAAGGAGGCCGCCCTGGCCGCCGTCGCCCGTGAGATCGGGCTGGGGGTGCACGTCCGCCTGGGGAAGGGCGAGACCGCCTCGGGTGGCGCCGACAAGGAGTCGATCCTGGCTGACACCTTCGAGGCCGTGCTCGGGGCGTACTACCTCGACCAGGGGTTCCCGTCGGCGTTCGACCTGGTGGACGGGCTGTTCCGGGACCGTCTGGACGACCTGGCCAGCCGGGGCGCCGCCCTCGACTACAAGACGAGCTTGCAGGAGCTGACCGCGGCGGAGTTCGAGGAACTCCCCGTGTACGAGGTCGAGGAGGACGGCCCGGACCACGAGAAGACCTTCACCGCGAAGGTGACGGTGAGGGGCGAGATCCAGGGACGGGGCGAGGGAGCGAGCAAGAAGAAGGCCGAACAGGCTGCTGCCCGCGAGGCCTACCGCCGGCTGACCGCCGGCTGACGACGAGGAAGGCAACGACTGTGCTGGAGCTGCCCGAGGTCGAGGTGCTGCGCAAGGACCTCGAGAAGGAGGTGGTGGGCAAGCGCGTGAAGGAGGCCGAGATACACGTCGCTTCCATCGTGCGCCCCTACCACCGGACGCGTCCCGACTTCCAGAAGGCCCTGGAGGGCCGCAAGATCGAGGGCATCCGGCGGCGCGGCACGGTGCTGCTGCTCGACCTCGACGAGGACGTCACGTGGGTCCTGGATCCCGGACCCAACGCGAACGTGCACCGCGAGACGATGAACGAGGAGGCCGGTCCCGACACCGACGTCCGCGTGACGTTCACGATCGGTGGGGCGATCCACGTCACCGACCCCAGCCGGTCCGAGAGCTGCCACATGGGCGTGGTCCCCACCGACGAGTCGCTCGAGGCCGCTGGCGTCCCCGAGTCGGCCCTCGACATGCTCGAGGACAGCCCCACTTGGATCGAGTTCGGGGAGGTCCTGCGCTCCGCCCGCAAGCCACTGAAGCCGCTGCTGATGGACAACCAGCACGTGCTCGGGTTCGGCACGGTCTACAGCGATGAGGCGCTGTGGACCGCTGGCCTCGCCCACGACCGCGGGTCCGAGACCCTGTCGACCCAGGAGATCCGACGCCTCTACCGGGCGATCCACGAGGTGATCCAGGCCGCGGTCAAGCAGCGCGATACGACCCTGCACGAGTCCGAGGGGATCGAGCTGTTCGACGATGAGGGTGAGCCGGTCGAGCACCTCAAGGTCTACGGACGCGAGGGGCAACCGTGCCTGCGGTGCCGTCGGACGGTCGTCAGGACGGAGATGGATGACGACGTGTACACCTACCGGTGCGAGCGCTGTCAGATGTAGGGAGTCGCGATGGGTGGGACCGCACGGCACCTGACCGTCCACGGGCACGTCCAAGGGGTGTTCTTCCGGGCCAGCACCCGCGACCGGGCCCGCGACGCCGGCGCGACCGGCTGGGTCCGCAACAACCCCGACGGCACCGTCGAGGCGTGGGTGGAGGGCGACGAGGACGCGGTCGAACGGGTGGAGTTCTGGATACGCGACGGAGGCCCCAGGAACGCCCGCGTCCAGCAGGTGGAGGCCGAGGACGCCGACCCCGAGGGCCACGATCGCTTCGAGGTCCGCCACTGACGCTGCGCAAGCAGCTGTGTGCGGTGGGCGCGCACCTAGCGCACCTGGCGCGTGGAGGGTCGCTGGCACTCCCGACGGGAGACCGCTGGCCTAGACCTGCGCGTGCGCGGACGCTACCCTCGGAGGGTGCGGGGCGATCACCTCTCCCGCCGCATCGAACGGGCAGTGAACGGTCATCGAACGGTAGTGAACGGTCAGTTCTAGGACTCCCGGTGGGTGCTGCCACACCCAGGGACGACGCACCGACGATGGTGTCGCGTGCAGAGAGGCAACGACATGGCCAAGGCGCTCTTCGGCGTGACCGCCGACCCTCGCACGCTGTCCCTCCTCGAGGAGGTCCGGTCGCTGCGGCAGCGGGTCGCCGAGCTGGAGTCCGCGCTCGACCGGGCCGAACGTGCGCTGGACGACGGCGAGCGCGTCGTCGACCTGGACCACGACGAGATCGCGGTCCTCGAACGCTCCGGTTCGGTCCCCGCCTGACCCACATCACCTCCACGGTCTGATCGACCCCCTCCGGTAGCCTCCGGCCGCGCCGGTCCTTCCCCCCGCCGACCACCGGCAGCCACCGATCTGAGGGGTTCCACGGGGTGTTCCTGAAGTCGCTCAGCATCCGGGGCTTCAAGTCCTTCGCGGACCGGACGACGCTGGAGTTCGAACCCGGCGTCACCGTCATCGTCGGTCCCAACGGCTCCGGCAAGTCCAACGTCGTCGATGCCCTCGCGTGGGTGCTCGGCACCCGATCCGCGAAGCTCCTGCGGGGCGGTGAGCTCGCCGACGTCATCTTCGCCGGGTCGCCCACGCGGCCGGCTCTCGGGAGCGCCAAGGTCGAGATCACGATCGACAACTCCCGGGGGCAGCTCGGCGCCGACGCGATCGGCACCAGCGGCTCAGCGCAGGGCTTCAGCGAGGTGCGGATCTCACGTGAGATCTTCACGACCGGCGAGTCGATCTACGCGATCAACGGCCAGGAGTGCCGGCTGCTGGACATCCAGGAGCTGCTGTCCGACACGGGGCTGGGGCGTGAGCTGCACACGGTCGTCGGGCAGGGCCAGCTCGACGACATCCTCCACGCCAAGCCCGAGGACCGTCGCGCCTT
>JAHWKO010000030.1 GCA_019347855.1 Actinomycetota bacterium | reverse complement strand
CGACGCGGGCGGCAGGCTCCGTCCGGACGTCCGCGAACCACAGCTGCACCGGCACGTCCAGACGCGCGATGTCCTCGAACGTCGTGACATCGTTCAGCAGCACGCCGATCGTGGTCGCGCCGGAGGCCAGGACCACGAACCCGAGGGTCAGGCCGAGACCGCGGGCGACGTTCGGGTCGAACCGGTGACCGAGCCAGCGCAGCTGCGCCCCGTAGCGCTCGCGCACCCACCGCACCGGCGGCCAGCCCGCCATCCGGCGTCCGACCTCGACGATCCGGCCCTGGCGCTTCGCCACCGCGCGTGCCCCCCACCGCAGGAGCAGCGCGATCGCGATCAGCACCAGGAGGAGGAGCGATGCGCGTCCCGCGTAGCGCTCCACGAGGTGCCAGGAGCGTCCCGCGACGAACCCGGCGAGGACGAAGGAGACGGCCCAGACCGCGGCCGAGGGGACGCTGTAGACGATGAAGCGTCCGTAGGGCATCCCGGTGGTGCCGGCGACGAAGGGCACGAACGTCCGGAGGACCGACGCCCAGCGTCCGAGCACGATCGCGCGGCCGCCCCCTTCGCGGAAGTAGTCCTCGGCACGTTCGATCTGGCCGCCGAAACGTCCCGCCAGCGGGCCCCAGGACGTGACCTGCGGTCCCCAGCGCCGGCCGAGCCAGAACCCGGCGGAGTCCCCAGCCACCGCGGCCACGGCCGCGACGACGAGCATCACGGTGACCGCGACGCGTCCCTGGCTGGCGAGGACCCCGCCGAGGAGCATCGCGACCTCGCCAGGGGTGATCAGGCCCACGAACGCCGCGGACTCGCCGAAGGCCAGCAGCCCGATGATCAGGTAGGCGGCGAACCCGTGCAGACCGAGCACCGCGCTGGTGACGGTCTCGATGATCCTGCCCACGGCCCCAGATTACGTGGGCCCCTCGACCGGGCGCGGGCGTCCGACCAGGACCTCACCCGTCGACGTCGCGCCTCCCAGAGAACGCCCGCCCCAGGGTCACCTCGTCGGCGTAGTCCAGGTCGCCGCCGACCGGGAGGCCCGAGGCGATCCGCGTGACCCGGACCCCGAGCGGCTGCAGCAGCCGCGCGAGGTACGAGGCGGTGGCCTCCCCCTCGACGTTCGGGTTGGTCGCGATGATGATCTCGCCGACCCCCTCGTCGTCGACGCGCTGGATCAGCTCCTTCACGTGCAGGTCGTCGGGGCCGACACCGTCGATCGGCGAGATGGCACCACCGAGGACGTGGTAGCGGCCGCGGTACTCACGCGTCCGCTCGATCGCCAGCACGTCCCGCGGTTCCTCGACCACGCACAGCAGGGAGCCGTCCCTGCGTGCGTCCTGGCAGATCCGGCACTCCTCGTCCTCCGAGACGTTCCAGCAGCGGTTGCAGAACCGGATCCGCTCCTTGACCTGCACGATCGCGTCGGCGAGCCGGCGGGCGTCGGCCTCGTCGGCGTTGAGGAGGTGGAACGCGATGCGTTGAGCGCTCTTCGGACCGATGCCCGGCAGGCGTCCGAGCTCGTCGATCAGGTCCTGAAGCGCGCCTTCGTAGGTGGACACCGTCAGTCCTCGTCGACGGGCTGGGCACCCAGCTCGTCGCGGAGCAACGCGACCGCGCGGTCGGCGGCCTGGCCCTCGTCGACATCGTCGGGCGCGACCTCGGCCTCGCGGACGGCGACCGCCTCCTGCTCGTCGACCGGAGCGACCGGCTCGTCCTCGTCCGGCTGCTCCTCGCGGTCGACGACCTCGACCCGGAGAGCGCCGATCTCGATGCCCGTGACCTCACGGACCACGGAGCGGAACACCTCGGCGTTGTCGGCCTGCGACGCCTGCTCGGCGTGGAACGCCTGGGGGAAGCGCAGCTGCAGCGCGCCCCGCTCCAGCCCGACGGGCGTGCCGGGGGTGAAGAACGCGTGCAGCTTGCGGCTGCGCTGCTTGAGACGGTCCAGGACCTGGTCCCAGCGCGACAGGAGACCTTCGAGGGTCGCGTCGGTGGCGGTGTCGTCGTCGGGCGACGGTGCGGATCCCCGGGCTGCGGGCTCGGTCGTGGGGGCGGGCTCGTCCTCCGCCGGGCTCTCCACCGGCGCGGGCTCGTCCCCCGCCGGGCCCTCCGCCGGCTCCGCCTCCCCGACGGGAGTCGCCTCGGCGGGAGCGTCCTCGGCGGGAGCATCCTCCTGCGCCGGCGCCGGGGGTGCGGTGGCCAGCTTCGGGGCGGCCGTCCGCGAGGACGGCGCGCCGGAAGCGGCCCCGCCCGCCGACGCCCCGGCCTCCAGCCGCGCGACCCGATCCGCCAGCGCGGCGACGTCGCCGGCCGCGGCCGGACGCGCGAGTTTCGTCAGGGCGAGCTCGACAGGGAGACGTGCGGGACCGCGGCGCATCTCGGCGATCGTGTCGGCGAGCAGGTCGATCGCCCGCGACAGCGACTCCTGCGTAAGCAGCGACGCCTGCCCGGCCAGCCGCGTCCGGCGCTCGTCGGTGGCGTCGACGAGGTCGGGACGGTCTGGGGCGACCTGCAGCACCAGCAGGTCACGCAGGTGGTCCACGAGGTCGAGCGCGAACCGGCGCAGGTCGTGGCCCTCCCGCTGGAGGTCCTGGACCATCACCATCAGACCGGCGAGGTCCTGTGCGGCGATCAGGGCGACCGTGTCGAACACCCGGTCGGCGGGTGTGTGCCCGAGCAGCTGTGCGACGTGCTCTGCGGTCACCGGTCCGGAGGCGTAGGAACGCACCTGGTCCAGCACGGACAGGGTGTCGCGGACCGAGCCGTCGCCGGCGCGCACGACCGCCTCGACGGCGGCGTCGGCGATTTCGAAGCCCTCGAGCTCGGCCAGGCGCCGGACGTGCTCGCCGACCTCCTGGGCGCCGACGCGTCGCAGGTCCAGCCGCTGGACCCGGGACATGATCGTGGGGATGATCTTGTTCGGCTCGGTGGTGGCCATCGCGAACATGACGTGGCCGGGGGGTTCCTCGATCAGCTTGAGCAGCGCGTTGAACGCCGCGTTCGAGGCCATGTGGACCTCGTCCAGGATGTAGACCTTGCGGCGGGCGCCGGCCGGGGCGAACAGGGCACGTTCGCGCAGCTCGCGGGCGTCGTCGACGCCACCGTGCGAGGCCATGTCGAGCTCGATCACGTCGACCGCGGACCCCTGGGTGACCGCGACGCACTGGGCGCACGTCTGGCACGGCTCCGCCGTCGGACCCTGCTCGCAGTTGACCGCCTTCGCGAGGATGCGGGCGGTGGAGGTCTTGCCGGTACCCCGCGGCCCCGTGAACAGGTAGGCGTGGTGGAGGCGGTCCTCGGCGATCGCGTTGGCCAGCGTCTGGGTGACGTGGCGCTGACCGACGACCTCCTCGAAGGACTGCGGCCGGTACTTGCGGTACAGCGACACGTAGGCCACGTGGTCCCTCGACGACGGTGGGTCGGTGTGTCCGGTGACGCGGCGGGGAAGTTTCGCGCTCCCGCCGAGCCGGCGTCCGGCGGTGGGTTCCGACCGCCCCTTCCGGCACCCGTCCGAGAACGGCTTAGGGCTGCTGCCTTCCGGCCCTGACCCGGTTCACCGGTGGACGCCGCCGGGGGGCGGCCGGAACGCACCGTCGGGGAACCTGGTTCCGGCGGGCGTTCGGCGAGAGACTACCGGACGCCCTCCGCTCCGCCCCATCGTGTGAAGGCTGACTGCGCGATGCCGGCGTGAGGCTTCACGCGATGGAGGTGCGGGGCGGATCCGTCGCCCTCAGCGCTCCTTCCAGACCCCGATCGGCTCGAAGTCCAGCGGCACGTCGATCAGGATCAGCTCGGTGTCCTCGATCGCCTCGATCTCGAGGTCCTCGGGCCCGGACGGGATCTTGCCGGCGTCGCCGGTGTCGACCTCGGTGCCGCTGAAGGTGGCAGCGCCGTCGATCACGTACACGTAGCCGGCGCGGTCATCGCCGAACCGGTGCACGAGGGAGCTCCCGGCGGTCAGACGCGACACCAGCGCGCGGGCGTCCTGGGCGAGGTCGAGGCCCTCCTCGCCCTCGGGGCCCATGATCTGCAACCAGCGGTCGGTGCGGTCGTCCTCCGTGAACTGGCGCTGCTGGACGGAGGACTCCAGCCCCTCCTCGCTCGGGAGGATCCAGAACTGGATGAACCGCATCGGCTCGTCGTCGGACGCGTTGCGCTCGCTGTGCATCGCCCCGCGCGACGAGAACCGCATGACCTGGGCGGCGCCGGGCTCGAGCGTGCCGCCGTTGCCCAGCGAATCGTCGTGACCGAAGTGCCCCTCCACGACGTACGTCAGCGACTCGATGTCCCGGTGGGGGTGCATCGGCCAGTCGGCGCCGGGCACCAGACGGTCGTCGTTGAACACGCGCAGCGCCCCGACCCCCATCTGCTCGGGATCGCGGTAGCGATCGAACGAGAAGTGCCAGCGGGCGTTGAACCAGCCGCCGGCCTCCTCGTGGATGTCCCGGTCGCGTCGGATCTGGAGCACGAGCACCTCCGAGCTTCGTTGCTGGTGCAACTATACCCGGATGGGGGGCCGGCTCTCGGGGGAGACCCGGCCGGGCGGGCGGGGGTCAGGGCGGGTGAGACGCAGGCGCCGGAGCCCCCAGACGACGGCCGCGATCCAGCCGCCGACGATGATCGCGAGGACGCCGTACCCGACGTTCCAGTACCACTGCGGAACGTCCTTGGCCTCGCGCTGAAGCAGCGTCTTGCCGTACACGAACGAACGTGTCGACCCGTCGACCGCGGGGATCTCCTCGGCGGGGATCGCCTGGTCCTCGGGCATGAACAGCGGCGCCGCCGCCATGAGGCGCCCACGGTGCAGCCGCACCATCGCCTTCCAGTTGCCGTGGATCGGGATCGGCTGGGTCGTCCGGAACACCCCTGGCGAGACCTCTTGGAGCCGGTCCACCACGCTCTGCTCGTCCGTCCACTCCGCGCCCTGCCAGGCGGTCAGCGTCAGCCACTCGGCGCCGTCCGCCGCATCCGCGGGATCGAGGTGGACGGTCACCTGCGCGGCACGCTCGTCCCCGCTCGCGACCTCGTCCAGCTCGAACGTCGCTTGGATGTCCTGCGGGGCGGTCATCGGCAGCGGCCAGGCGAGCACCAGGACGGCCGCGACGGCCGTGGCGACGGCAGCCCAGGGGGGCCCGGTCTGGCGGTCCACCGATGGTGGGGCGAGGGCCCGCCCCACGTACGCCCCGATCAACCCGCCCGCCATGCCCGCCAACGGACCCAACACGGCGACCTCGGGGAAGAGGGCGGCGTTCCACGGCAGGGGCATCGCGACCTGGGTCCACAGCCACTCAGCCGCGAGACCGACCGTGCCGATCGCGAGGCCGGCCCACGCCCCGAGCGTGAGCTGCCGCTCCCGACCGACACGCACCGCGATCGCCTCGACCAACACCGCCTCGGGCAGGAACAGCGGCAGGGACAGCAGCACCCGGTCGAGGCCGACCCCGATGATGAGGGTCAGGCCCACCCGGATCACGAGGAAGAACCCGGCTGCAGCCAGCGCTCCCCACCGCCCGACGCGGATCCGTGCCGCGACCAGTCCGGCGCCCGCCGCCACGGCCACCATCACCGGCTGGTAGAGCAAGCGGAACTGCGGCACGCCGTAGTCGAACTCGGCTTGGAGCGTCGCGAGGCCGATCAGGAACGCCCCGCCGAGCGACAGGTCACGCACCCGCCGGAGGACCTCCTGCGAACGGCTGCCTCGCCCGAGCCGAGGGGCCCGGCCGGCCTCGACGAAAAGCGCCCACTGGGCGAGCGTCGCCAGCGACGCACCGCCCACCATCTGGATGTGGGTGGGCCCCCAGAGGGTGACGTCCTGACCGAACAGCCGGTGCCACACGTCATCCAGAGGGAACCCGGCCAGCGCGACCACGCCGCACAGCAGCAGGAGCAGCCCACCCACCGGCACACGCCATCCCGAGCGCAGGTCGACCGCCGAGTCCACCTCGTCCTCCCCCACCCCCAGGATCACCGACACGGCGCCGGCGAGTGCGATGCCGGCCAACCCCAAGAGGATGAACCAGTGGCTGGGGTTCGCGAACGGACCGACGTCCCGCCCGTTGTCGATGTGCGTGGACACGTCCCAGTAGAAGCCGAACACCGCGACGATGAGGGACACCCCGGTGATGACGCCTGGCAGGGCGGCCCAGGCGGGGATCCCGCTGACTCGCTCCGAGACCTGCGCGATCCTCCCCAGCCACGAGATGCGACCACGACGGTGGGCGTAGCCGACCGCCACGATCCCCGCGACGGCCGCCATGCCGACGATGGTGGCGGGGATGAGGTCCTCGAGTGGGGCGCCCCCAGCCGGGGCGCCGTGCGCCAGGAACGGAGCGAGCAGGCTCACGTGACCGCCTCTCGTTGAACGTGGTTCGATAGGGACCGTAGCGAGGTACTGAACCACGTTCAACAGGCGGGTACCCTGTCCACATGTCCGAGACCGCACGCGCCCGGCTATCCGTCGACGAACGCCGCCAGCAGCTGATCCAGCTCGGGGTGGAGCTGTTCAGCCGGCGTCCGTTCGAGGACATCTCGATCGACGAGATCGCCGAGACCGCAGGCATCTCCCGCGGCCTGCTCTACCACTACTTCCCCAGCAAGCGGGACTTCTACGTCGCCGTGGTGCGCACCGCCGTGAACGAGCTGCTCACGATGATCGAGCCCGTGGACGATGGGGCGTCCGAGATCGCTCAGCTCGAGCGTTCGCTGCGGGCCTACCTCCACCACGTCGCCCGGCGGCGCCAGGGCTACCTCGCCGTGCTCAACGGAGGCATCAGCGGGGACGCCCAGGTCCAGGAGGTCATCGACCGGCTCCGCCGACGGGTGGTCGAGCTCGTGCTGGACGGGCTGCGTGTCGAGGAGCCGTCGGCCGCCCTCCGTGCGGCGCTGCGCGCCTGGGTCGGGTACCTCGAGGGTCTCGCTCTCGCTCGGGTCGACGACGAGGAGGAGGTCGAGATCGACGAGCTCGTGGACCTCGCGGAACGCACCCTCCTGGCGAACCTGCAGGCCACGGCCCCGGAGCTCGTGGCGCGGATCACCTGATCCCGCTGCCCGTTCGGGCATGTTCGGTTGAGCGAACGGCCACTACCTTGTGGCGTCACAGCGCCGATACGGGGGAACGACCTATGGGCGGATCGTCCGCACGCCTTGCCCAGACCGAACTCTGGGAACGTGAGATCATGCGGGTCCGGCTCGAGCTCCAGCACAACGCCGGCCTCTTCGATCGCCCGCAGGCCTACATGGCCGGGGTCGAGGACACCTTGGCGGCCTTCCGGCGACTCGCCGCCGATCCCGAGACCATCGAGCTCGAGGCCAGCTAGACCGGACACGGGCTGCGGGGCCGTCGTCCGACCCCCCGGCGGGCCATCGGGGGGCGTCCCCGACGGCCGACCGGCGGTCGACATCCGACCGCCCGTAGCGTGACCGCCATGCCCACCAGCCCCTCGGCGTGAGCCGCCTGCGTTCGTTGTGGCCGGACCTCATCCGGCTCGGCTGGCCGGTGTCGGCGACCCTCACCGTCCGGGTGACGATGCGGACGGTCGACATCCTCGTGGTCGGGTTGGTTGTCGGGGCACCCGGCGTCGCGGCGCTCGGCATCGGAGACGCGGCGGCACGCATCGTGCTGATGACCGCGTTGGGCTTCGGTGCCGGCACGATCGCGACGGTCTCGCAGCGGATCGGCGCGGGGCGCGACGTCGACGCCGACGTCGCGGTCACCCAGTCGGCGCTCCTGGCCACCGTGGTGGGGATCCTCGCGTCCGCCGGGGCTGGTTCGCCGCTCCATCGTTCTTCCGCGTGCTCGGAGCGGAGGAACAGGTCGTCGACCTGGGGGTGCGCTACCTGCGGATCGTGATCACGACGGCCGGACCGCGCATGCTGGCCATCATGTTGACCCGCGCCCTTCAAGGCGCCGGCGACACGCGGACACCACTGGTGATCCGCACGATCGGGACGGTGACGAACATCGCGGTGACGGTCCTCCTGGTCGCCGGGCTGCTCGGCCTCCCCCAGCTGGGGGTGACCGGCGCCGCGATCGGCACGGCTACCGGCAACGTCCTGTCCGCCGCGATCCTCGTCGTCTACCTGAAGCACGGGTCGGGCGTGATCCGGTTCCGTCGCGAGGGGATCTGGGCTCCGGACACGCTGCGACGGATCGTGACGATCGGCGCCCCGCAGGTGCTCGAGCGCAACCTGTACGCGGTGGGCGCGATCCCGTTGAACGCGATCGTGCTGGTCTTCGGGACCGCCGCGAACGCCGGGTTCCAGATCGGCCGCCGGGTCCAGCTCTACGCGCTGCTTCCCAGTCGTGGGGTGGGGACGGCTGCCAGCACGTACATGGGGATGCGGGTCGGCGAGGGGGACCCAGACGCGGGTGACCGGTACGGACGCGCGGGCATCCGACTGGCGCTCCTGATCAGCGCGGCCGTCGCGGTCCCCGCGTTCCTGTTCGCCGACCCGGTAGCCGGCATCTTCCTCAACGACCCCGACGCGCTGGGTGTGACCAGCGACTGGATCCGCGTCTACGCGATCGCAACCATCGCCCGGGCCGTCTACGGGGTGCTGCGTGGAGCGATGCAGGGGGCCGGCGAGACGCGCGCCCCGCTCGTCGCGACGGCCGTGGGGATCCTCGTGTTCGCGCTCGGCCTGTCGTGGGTGCTGGGCGTCGGTCTCGGACTCGGACTCGCCGGAGTGTTCGTCGGCGTGATCCTCGACCCCGTGTCGCGGACCGTGCTGCTGTACCGCTGGTACGACCAGGGCCGGTGGCGACGAGCCCTCGACCAGGACGTGGTCGCATCCACGCATCCCCAGCCCTGATCACCCCCCCCTTCGGGCAGTCGGGCGAGCGCGCACATCCCTACGTTCGCGTCACTGACCGCACGAGGGGGACGACGTTGGAACTCGGGTACTCGTTGATCTGTGAGGAACACCCGCCGGAAGCGCTGCTCGACAACGCCGCGCGCGCCGAGCAGGCCGGGTTCGAGCTGCTGTCCGTGTCGGACCACTTCCACCCGTGGCTGGGCTCCCAGGGGGAGTCACCCTTCGCCTGGTCGGTGCTGGCCGCGCTCACCGAACGGACATCGCTGCCGCTGGTGTCCCTCGTGACCTGCCCGATCAAGCGGTACCACCCGGCGGTCGTCGCCCAGATGGCCGCGACCACCGCACGGATGTCCTCCCCGGGCTTCACGCTGGGACTGGGCAGTGGGGAGAACCTCAACGAACACGTCGTCGGTGGGGACTGGCCGGACCCCGTGGTGAGGCAGGACGCTCTCGCCGAAGCCGCCGGCATCATCGCCGACCTGCTCGACGGGCAGGAGCTCACCCACTACGGGCAGTGGTTCACGGTCGACCGGGCGCGCCTCTACACGCTGCCGGATCAGCCGCCGACGATCGGCATCGCGGCGGGCGGCACCCACGCGGCCGAGCTCGCGGCGGAGCTCGATGCGGCGCTCATCATCGTCGGCCCCCAGAGCGAGCTGATCGAGACCTACCGCGACGCGGGCGGATCGGGACCGGTGATCTCGCAGGCCAGCGTGTGCTGGCACGAGGACGCCGACCACGCTCGCAAGATCGTGCACGAACGGTGGCGCCAGGGCGCCCTCGGGTGGGACGCGAACGCCGAGCTCCCCACGCCGGCAGCGTTCGACACCGCCGCCCAGCACGTCCGCGAGGAGGACGCGGTCGGATCGACCCCCGTGGGTGCAGACCTGGACGCCTACCTCGACTCGCTCGAGCAGTTCCGGGATGCCGGTGTGGACCGCTTGACGATCCACAACATCGGGCCGGAGCAGGACGGGTTCCTGGATTGGGCCGGACGGGAACTGCTGCCCGCGATCCGCGGGTGAGGTCTCAGCCGTCCTGATCGGCAGGCGGATCCTCCGGGACCTCGGCTGCCGCCCGCTCCTGCCACGTCGTGGTCGCTTCCTCGCCGTCCGCAACCCCAGCGCACAGGCGCGGGTCGTCGGCGGGTAGAGCCCGGTCCGGGGGTCGCGAGCCGACGAGGTTCCCCTCACCCACGAGCATCCTCCCCGGGTACGGATCACATGGCGGCAGGCCCGGCCACTGCTTGTCCGGCGCGCCCGGCGCCGCATCGGGGTTCGCCGTCCGGGCGGGCGGCCGGAAGTCGGGGTCGGCGTGGCTCACGGCCTCGCCCGGTTCGAGGATCGACGCGCTGTAGCGGTTGCCCGCGTTCCACAGCAGCCACCCCTCGATCCCGTTGTCGTACGCGGCCTGGATCTGCCGACGAACGTGCTCCGGCGAGTGGACCGAGTGGCCCGTCCACGGGGCGTTGAAGTCCTCGAGCCACGGACGCAACGTCGCACGCAGGCCCTGCACGCGCATCTGGGCCTCCTGCATCGCGTTCCACACCGTCTCGTACGGGTAACGGACCGGATGCGGGAGCAGGCCGTAGTTCCCCGGGTTGTAGTGCGACGGGTAGACCATCAGCGAGATCACGTCGACGTGCTCGGCGATGCGCTCGAGCACCTGTCCGGTCCCGCCCGCGTCCCACCGCCAGTCGTACGTGACGAGCCCGAACAGGTCGGCCGAGACCACGCCCCCGGCGTCGTGGATCGCCTCCGAGGCTCGGGCGAGGAAGTCCACGATCTCGTCGCTGTGCCGCCACTCCTCACGGGGCCGCTCGGCCGGCACCCCGGGGAGCTGGATCACCGAGGTGTCACCGTCACCGCCGTTGGGGAAACGGATGTAGTCGTACTGGATCTCGTCGAACCCGACCTCCAACGCCGCGAGGCCGACGTCGATGCACCACTGGCCGGCCTCGTCCTGGTACGGGTTCAACCACGAGAAGTCCTTGCGAGCCTTCCAGGTGCCGCCGCCCACGTTCTGCACCGCGAGATCGGGTCGCGCGTCGGCGACGCGGGTGTCCTTGAAACAGGCGATCCTCGCTATCGCCCAGCCGCCGGCGTCCTTCAGCATCTGGAGGCGTTCCTCGAGGCCGTCGAAGTGCTCCCGCCACGCACCGCCTCCGCCCGCGTGCGCCAGCGGGTGGTCGATGTCCCAGAGGAGCGTCCCCGACTCGTCCTTGACGTCGATCACCAGCGCGTTGAGCTCGGTCGTCCTCACCAGGTCGACGAGGTGAGGCCAGCGGTCGTCCCAGAACGAGAACGCGTGCGTGTAGACGCCGCGCACGATGTCCGGCATCGCGACCTCGTCGACGGACGAGGGCTCGTCCGAGGGGCTGGCCGAGGCGGACGGGCCAGCGACGGGGGAAGCCGACGGTCCCGGCTCGGGGCCCCGTGCGGTCGCCGTCGCAGCGGCGGGCTCCGCCACCTTCGGGCCGCCGGCCGAGGTGCTACAGGCGCCGGCCACGAGCGCCAGCACCATCAGGGCGAGCACGCCCCGGTTCCGATCGGACATGAACGACATGCGTGCTACCCCCGTTACGTAGACCGGTCTCCAGCGGCCGGGCACGGTACGCCACCGAGCGCCCGACGTCCGCACCCGGTTCCAGGGAACAGCTGGGGATCGCTGCTGCTCGCGTTCGTTGCAGCGAACGCACGGGACGTGTGTCAGACTCTGGCAGGCCGTCGTTCCCCGTGTATGAGGACGTGACTGCGGTGTTCGAGGGCGAGGTTACGGCGACCGTTCCAGAGCGCGGGACCGAGCCAGTAGGAGCGTGAACCGGATGCGCAGGCCCAGCGGCCAGGGGGGTCGGTGGAGCTTCGTCGTCGTCGCGGTGGCCGTCGTGGGGATGGGTATCGCGTGGCTGCTCGCAGCGGAGCGTGTGGATCGCGGGACCGTGTCCGTGACCGACGGGCCGACCGTCGCGTCGCACGGCCCCACGGAGGGCGGCGAGACCGGAGGATCGATCCCCGAAGCGTCCGTGGGGCAGGACCTCCTCGTCGCGTACGACGACACCCGCTACGGGGGCCTCTACCTCGTCCGGGAAGGTGAGGAGCCTGTCCGCCTGTACGGCGACGGCGGTTCCCGGTACCGCGAGGTCGACTGGTCCCCGGACGGAACGTGGTTCGTCTTCACGGCCCTCGGTGAGCGCGACATCGGCCTGTACCGGGGAGACAGGGACGGGACCGCTCCGGTCCTGCTATCCGGTGGTGCCGGGAGCGTGCGGTCACCTCACGTCTCCCCCGACGGGGCAACGGTCGTGTTCGGTCGCGGCGAGGGCGCGAGCACGTGGGTGGTGCCCGCCGAGGGCGGGCACCAGCGCGAGGTGACTGCTCCCGCTGCCCTGCAGGTCACCCCCGACTTCGGCTGCTCCCCCCTGGGACGAACCCACGTGGTACCGGCTGGATGGTCGGCTGACGGCGCGGAGATCCTCGTGTCGCTGTGGGCTCCGTGCGGCGAGGTCGCGTTCGCCGAGTTGGCCTTCGTTCCCCCGGAGGACGAGGGGGGCCGTACCGTCGCGGACCAGGTCACTGCGCTCTCGTCCCCAGCACTCTCGGACGACCGGTCGCTCATCGCCTTCCAGAACGACATGGGTATCCAGGTGGTGGACGCGGAGGGTCGCCAGGTCGGCCGCGTCACCGGCGGCTCGGCTCCCGCGTTCGCACCTGACGGCGCGTTGGCGTACGTGAGAGCCACCGATCCGGAAGACGCGGCGACGTACGCCATCTGGGCCGCGCCGCAGGCTGACCCGTCGCGGGAGCGGGAGGTCGCGGGGTCGGCCGGGCACGCCCACAGCCTGGGGTGGTCGCCAGACGGGTCGCGCCTGGCGTTCCTCACCGCGTCGGAACGGTCCACCGACCTCACGGTGGTCACGGGCGAGGACGGCCGTGCAGCCCGGCTCGAGTTGCCGGGCGACGGACACGTGATCGACCACGCGTACGCCCCCTAGTCCTGCGCCTACGTCCACCCACCTCCCGATCCCGGGGGGGAACGTCAGGACCATCGATCCAGATCGGCGGAGGGTGAGGGATTCGAACCCTCGAGGGGCTTGCACCCCTACACGCTTTCCAAGCGTGCGCACTAGGCCGGACTATGCGAACCCTCCGAGTTCGGCCGCGAGAGCGGCCGGTCGGGCATGCTACCGCCCGGCCCCACGGCCGACCCGATCGCAGGAGGGGATCAGGGACGGTCGGGTGCGTGGCGGAGGGAGAGGGATTCGAACCCTCGAGACCCTTGCGGGCCTACCCGCTTTCGAGGCGGGCGCACTCGGCCGGACTATGCGATCCCTCCGGGGTGCCAGGCGGAACCGCCCAGCGCCGGGAGCGTACCGGTTCACCTATGACGTCGACCGGCGAAGAAGTCCTGCAACAGCTGCCCGCACCGGTCCGCCTCGACGCCGCGCACGACCTCGGGATGGTGGTTGACCCGCGGGTCGCGTGGGATGTCCCACAGCGCCCCGACCGCCCCCGCCTTCGGGTCGTCGGCGCCGAACACGAGCCGGTCGACCCGCGCGAGCACGACCGCGTACGCGCACATCGCGCAGGGCTCGAGCGTCACGTAGAGGGTGCAGCCGTCCAGGCGCCAACCGCCGACCTGCCGTGCCGCGGCCCGCAGAGCCAGGATCTCCGCGTGCGCGGTCGGGTCTCCGTCCACCTCTCGACGGTTGCGCGCACGGGCCAGCTCGGCGCCGTCGTCGTCCACGACGACCGCTCCCACCGGCACGTCGCCGTGGTCGGCAGCGGCGACGGCTTCCTCGATGGCGACGGCCATCCACCGCTCGTCCTGCGTCACCTGCTCCCTGTCGGGTCGCCGGTGCCGGAAACTAGCGGGACCCACGCCGAACGGAGACCGCCCATGGACCTGCTGCTGCTACTCGCCCAGGAGGGCACCGCCACGTTCGACCTGACCCTGACCGGGATCCTGGCGCTCGTCGCCGGGATCGTGGTGCTGCTGTTCCCGAAGATCCTCAACTACGTGGTGGGGATCTACCTGATCGTGGTCGGCCTGGTCGACATCTTCGACCTCACCCTGTGAGCGATCGGGACCTCGCCGTCCGGGGCGTCCGGACGGGCACCCGCTGACCGCAGCGGGCTGGTGCATCCTCGAGGTGACGAGGAGGACACGATGGCACGTTTCCAGGTCCGCGAGGGCGAGCACCCGGTCTCCGGCGACCCGCGCTACACGGTGGTCGACACCGACAACGACGAGCTGCCGGTGGCCCGGTTCGACTCCCGAGCCGCGGCCGAGGCGCACGCGCAACGGCTCGCCGAGGGCCCGTTCGACTGGGACGAGCAGGAGGCCTGGCAGGACGACTGGGACGACGACGAGCAGGGCGGTCAGAGCGGCGACGGCGCCTGACAGCCGCCGCGGCAGGTCCGCCCGGTCGGTCGTAGGGTGGAGGCCGGGAGACGGAAGGCCTTCGAGATGGCGAACGACCGCCGCCGGGTGATCACGGACGGACTGCCCAGCCAGATCCCGGACGTCGACCCGCAGGAGACCGAGGAGTGGCTCCAGTCGCTCGACGCGGTCATCGACCAGAAGGGGCGCACGCGCGCCCGCTACCTGATCCTCCGGCTCCTCGAGCGGGCACGCGACGAGCAGGTCGGCGTCCCCTCGCTGATCTCGACCGACTACGTCAACACGATCCCCACCGAACGGGAACCATGGTTCCCCGGTGATGAGCACCTCGAGCGACGCATCCGCGCCTACATCCGCTGGAACGCCGCGGTCATGGTCCACCGGGCCAACCTCAAGCACGGCGTCGGCGGGCACATCGCTACGTACGCCTCGTCGGCAGCGCTGCTCGAGGTCGGCTTCAACCACTTCTTCCGTGGCAAGGGCGACCTCCGCAGCGACGAGGACGGGTCCGGGTTCGTGGCCGGGGACCAGATCTACATCCAGGGGCACGCCTCGCCCGGCATCTACGGCCGGGCCTACCTCGAGGGACGGCTGACCGAGCAGCAGCTGGACGGGTTCCGCCGCGAGACCACCCCGAACGGGCTGTCCAGTTACCCGCATCCTCGGCTGATGCCCGAGTTCTGGGAGTTCCCGACCGTGTCCATGGGGCTGGGCCCGCTCCAGGCGATCTACCAGGCCCGCTTCAACCGCTACCTGCAGAACCGAGGGCTGCGCGACACCTCGGACTCCCGAGTCTGGTGCTTCGTGGGGGACGGGGAGACCGGCGAGCCCGAGGCGCGCGGGGCGCTGCACGTCGCCGCCCGCGAGGAGCTGGACAACCTCATCTTCATCGTCAACTGCAACCTGCAGCAGCTCGACGGGCCGGTCCGGGGGAACGGCAAGATCATCCAGGAGCTCGAATCCGAGTTCAAGGGTGCCGGCTGGAACGTGATCAAGGTGATCTGGGGACGCGACTGGGACCCCCTGCTCGCGAAGGACTCCGACGGGGTGCTGGTCAAGCGCATGAACGAGACCCCCGACGGGCAGTTCCAGACCTACGCGGTCGAGGACGGCTCCTACATCCGCGAGCACTTCTTCGGGGTCGATCCGCGCCTGCGCAAGATGGTCGAGGACCACTCGGATGAGGAGCTCGAGACCCTCTCCCGGGGCGGTCACGACTACCGCAAGGTCTACGCGGCGTTCGACGCAGCCACCGAGCACACCGGCCAACCCACGGTCATCCTCGCCCAGACGATCAAGGGGTGGACGCTCGGGCCGGACTTCGAGGCGCGCAACGCGACCCACCAGATGAAGAAGCTGTCGGTCAAGGGGCTCAAGACGTTCCGCGACCGGCTGTACCTGGACATCCCCGACGATCGGCTGGAGGAGGACCTGCCGCCCTACATCCACCCGGGCGAGGACTCCGTCGAGCACCAGTACATGATGGAGCGCCGCCGCGCCCTGGGCGGGTTCCTCCCGAAACGGATCGTCAGCTACTCGTCCGGCGACGTGCCGGACCACGACGTCTACGAGGAGCTGAAGCAGGGATCGGGCAACCAGGAGGTCGCCACCACGATGGCGTTCGTCCGGCTGCTCAAGGACCTGATGGACGACGAGTACTGGGGCGACCGGTTCGTCCCGATCATCCCGGACGAGGCCCGTACGTTCGGGATGGACTCGCTGTTCCCGAAGCGCAAGATCTACTCGCCCCACGGGCAGACCTACGAGCCTGTCGACCGCGAGATGCTGCTCACCTACAAGGAGGCGGTCGACGGCCAGATCCTCCACGAGGGGATCACCGAGGCGGGATGCATGGCGATGTTCACGGCGGCGGGGACGTCCTACGCCACCCACTCGGAGCCGATGGTGCCCTTCTTCATCTTCTACTCGATGTTCGGCTTCCAGCGGGTCGGGGACCTGATCTGGGCCGCCGGCGATTCACGGGCGCGCGGCTTCCTCCTCGGGGGAACCGCCGGGCGGACGACGCTCGCGGGGGAGGGGCTGCAGCACCAGGACGGCAACAGCCACCTCTACAGCGCGACCAACCCGGCGGTCGTCAGCTACGACCCGGCGTTCGCGTTCGAGATCTCGGTGCTGACCGAACACGCGATGGAGCGGATGTACGGCGACGGAGGGTCGGGCGAGTCTGGTGACGACGTGATGTTCTACCTCACCGTCTACAACGAGCCGGTCGTGCAGCCGGCCATGCCCGACCACGTGCAGGACGAACACATCATCCGCGGCATGTACCGGTACCGGGAGGCCTCCGAGGTCGAGGGCGGCGCGGACCGAAGCCACCGGGCGCAGATACTGACCTCGGGCACCGCGATCCACTGGGCCCTGGAGGCCCAGGAGCGTCTGGCTGCCGAGTGGGACGTCGCGGCGGACGTGTGGTCGTGTCCCGGATGGAACGAGCTCGCCCGCGATGGGATCGCCTGCGACTCGTGGAACCGGCGTCACCCCAGCGAGGACCCTCGCATCCCCTGGGTGTCCCAGGTCCTCGAGGGCGTCGAGGGCCCGTACGTGGCGGTGTCGGACTGGATGAAGGCGGTGCCCGGGCAGCTGGCCGACTGGATCCCCGGCGAGTACGGCGTGCTCGGCACCGACGGGTTCGGCCTGTCCGACACGCGCCCCGCCCTGCGCCGACACTTCCGGGTCGATGCCGAATCGGTCATCATCTGCACGCTCGCGATGCTCGCCCAGCAGGGCGACGTGAAGCGCGAGACGGTGCAGGAGGCGATCGACCGGTTCGACTACGACGTCGACCGCGAGCCGATCCACCACCCGGACGTCCCCCCGCCCCACTGGGCCTCCGACGCCTGAGCACCCTCCCGAGCCTTGGACCCCAGGTCGAGGTACGGAGGGCTGGCTAGCGCAGCGTGACACCTGGGCCACGGAGCGTCGGTTGTTCCTTCGGCCGGGGGTGGGGACCGCGGTGCTACGTAGGGTCAACAGGTCCTTCCGAGGGGGAGCCCATGCAGGCGTTCCTGGACCAGATCCTTCCGAACCTCAGCGACACGGCGCAGTACGCCGTCGCCGCAGCCGCGGCGGTGGTGCTGCTCGCGTTGATCGCGCTGGCGGTCGCGTTGGTCGTGCGACGGCGCCGGCGTCGGCCCCAACCCATCGAGACGGGGGCGAGCACGGACGTGATCCGACGTCCCGTCTACATCGACCCGCTGCTCCTCGACGATCTCTTGGGGCACGTCGAGACCCGCGACTTCAGCGGTGGGCTGTCCGAAGCCCTCGAGGGTGACGATCCCGACCGGCGCCCCACCGAGGTGCGCAAGCTGAACAAGGTGGTCGTCGGGCTGCGTCAGCGCAGCGACCTCGTCCACGACCTCGACCGCGAGCCCGGGTCCGACCTCACCGAGGGGCGGGCGGTCACCGTCACGGGGACGTTGTCGCGGCTCCCTGCGTCGGACGCGGTGGAGTTGATCGAGCTGTCCGCGCCCCTGCTGGTGCACGCCGCCGACGGGCACGGGCCGGACGTGCGCAGCCGCAACGTCCGGATCTCCGAACCGGCGCTCGTGCTGCGTCTGAGCCCGGCGACGGGCGGCGACCGCGGCTACCTGCTGGTCCTCGATCACGAGTGCCTGTGGCTCGAGGATCGCAACCTGCCCAGCGGACCGGTCTCCGTCCTCGGCATCATCGAGGAGATCGTCGACGCCAAGGAACGGATCGACGGGGGCGGGTTGCTCGCAACGAAGCTGTCGTACGGCGCCCGCGAAGCGTTGCGTGAGCGCGACGTCGCCGAGGTCGCTACGACGCTGTCCACCCTCACGAACTCGCCGCTGAAGAAGCGCGAGCTGGACTTCGAGGGTCCGGGGGCACGCATCGGCGTCGCCGCGATCTACCGCTGATCCCTCGTCGACTGCCGCCACGGTCCGGATATCCGGACCCTCGCGGCAGTCGATGTGTCAGTCGTCCAGCAGGCGGTCGGAGATGATCCGTCGCTGGATCTCGGACGTCCCCTCGAAGATCCGGGTCAGCCGGGCGTCCCGCCAGTAGCGCTGGACGGGGAAGTCGTACAGGTAGCCGTTCCCGCCGTGCATCTGCAGGGCCTCACTGGTGACGCGCTCGGCCATCTCGCTGGCGAACAGCTTGGCCTGCGACGCCGCCTGGCTGACCTCGGGTCCCTCGTCCCCTCGGTCGACAGCCCGCGCCACCCGGTGGGTCAGCGAACGAGCCGCCTCGATCTCGGTGGACATGTCCGCGAGGCGGAACCGCAGGGCCTGGAAGTCGGCGAGCCGCTGGTCGAACTGTCGCCGGTCCTGGACGTAGGCGACCGCGTCCTCGAGGCCGCCCCGCGCCAGCCCGATCGCACGCGCCGCCGTGTAGACGCGCTTGCGGTCGAGCCCCTGCATGATCCCGTAGAACGCCTCGCCCCGCTCCCCCATCAGCGCGTCGCCCGGCAGTTCCAGACCGTCGAACTCGAGCGCCCACGTGGTCAGTCCGTAGTACCCGATCCGGTCGACCGGCTCACCCGTCAGCCCCTCAGGGAACGCATCGCGTTCCTTCGTGATCAGGAACGCCGAGATGCCCAGATGGGGGGAGTCCTCGGGGGGATCGTCGGTCCGGGCGTACAACAGGATGTAGTCGGCTCGCCGCGCGTGACCGCACCACTTCTTGGTGCCGTCGATCCGCCATCCGCCGTCCGGCAGCTCGGTCGCGGCGCAGCGCAGGTTCGAGACGTCCGAGCCGGCCTCCTCCTCGGACAGGGCGAACGCCCCGATGAACCGCCCGGCGGCGATCCGCGGGAGGTACTCGGCGCGTTCCGCGTCGGAGTGCAGGACGTCGTCGAGGTGGGCGTTGCCCCGTCCCACGACGCTCGCGACGCTCATCCAGGCGCGGGCCAGCTCCTCGACGACGAGGCAGTACTCGAGCATCCCCAACCCGAGCCCCCCGTGCTCCTCGGGGATCGTGATCCCGAACCAGCCACGATCCGCGATCTCGTCGAGCAGCTCCCAGGGGATCTCTTCCTGCCTGCGGTCGAGCTCGTTCGCCAGCGGTAGGACCCGCTCGGTCGCGAACCGCCGCGCCTCCCCCTGGAGCTCCCGCTGCTGCGGCGAGAGGTCGTTCATGCGATCGGGAGATCGCCGGCCGGCTGGGTGCCGGGCTTCCACTTGATCGAACAGCCCATCGACGGATGCTGCTCCTCGGGCGCGGGCTCGCCTGCGAGCACGGCGTCCAGGGCCGCGCGCAGCTCCTCACCGGTGACCGGGACGTCGTTGCCCGGCGTGGACGCGTCCATCCGCCCTCGCCACACCAACCGATGCTCGCCGTCGAACAGGAAGAAGTCCGGCGTGCACGCGGCCCGGTAGGCGCGACCGACCTGCTGCTCCTCGTCGATCAGGTACGGGAAGGTGAACCCGGCCCGTCGAACCTGCTCCCGGAGGCCGTCGCGATCGTCGTCCGGGTACTGCTCGGGGTCGTTGCTGCAGACCGCGACGGCGTCGAGCCCCCGCGCCTGGTAGTCCGCCACCAGCTCCCCCAGCTCGCCCTCGATGTGACGGACGTACGGGCAGTGGTTGCAGAGGAACATCACCAGCAGCGCGTCGCCGTCGAGGTCCTCGCGGCCGATGGTGTGACCGTCGAGGTCCGGCAGATCGAGGTCGGGGGCAGGGGTCCCCAAGGGGAGCATGGTCGAGGTAGCGGCCACGTCGGTTCCTGTCCTGGTCGGCTCGCTGGGAACCCTACGGGGCCGTTCGGACACCCTCGCGCCAGCGCGCCGTCCGTACGTCCCCACCGTTCTGGTGCGGCCGCGTTCGGTCAGCCGTACACCTGGAGGAGATGCCACCTACCCACTCCGCCGACGCTTGGTACCAGGGCTGGTGGCCCTTCACCGAGGGTCACGAGTCCTGGTACCGCCGGTGGTGGCCGATCCTCGCCTTCGTGATCGCTGGGCTGCTCGCGGTTTCGGTCCTGGCCACGGTCGTCTACGGCTACTACCGCGGGGCCGACATCCCGCCGGCCGACGAGCTGCGCGCCGCCGAGCCGACCGTCGTGTACGACGCTTACGGCGAACGGATCGCCACGCTGGACCCGGCCGCCGTCCGCGAGAACGTCGACCTCGGTGATCTCCCCGACCACGTATGGCAGGCGGTGCTGGCGGCTGAGGATCGGGGGTTCTACGACCACCCGGGGTTCTCGGTCACCCGGATCGCCGCGGCGTTCAAGAACAACGTCCTGTCCGACGACCGCGTCGAGGGCGGGTCCACCATCAGCCAGCAGTACGTCGAGCTGGCGATCCGGGAGGTTCCACGCACGTACCTCGGCAAGCTCCGCGAGGTGGTCACCGCGTACAAGGTCGAGCGTGAGTACTCGAAGGACCAGATCCTCGAGTTCTACCTGAACACCGTCCACTTCGGACGCGGGACCCAGGGGATCAGCGCGGCGGCGCGGACCTACTTCCACGAGCCGGCCGCCGAGCTGAGCGTCGAACAGGCGGCGATGCTCGCCGGGATGATCGCGGCCCCTTCGCGGTTCGCGCCGAGCGAGAACCCCGATCTCACGAAACAACGTCGCGACTACACGATCCGCGGGATGCTCGAACAGGGGTGGGTGTCAGAGGACCGCGCGGACGAGATCATCGGCTCGTCGCTGCCGAAGGTCTTCGAGGCATCACCGATCGACGTCGGACCGAACGCGTACTACCTCGACGTCGTCCGTGACCACCTCGCTCGAGAGCTGCCCGACGGACGGGACCCGTTCCTCGGGCTCGAGGTCCACACCGCACTGGACCCGGGACTGCAGAAGCTCGCACTCGACACGTTGCGGACCCGTCTCGAGGAGCTGCCGTACATCGGGTCGATCGTCTCGATGGATCCGCGGACCGGCGGCGTGCGGGTGATCATCGGTGGACTCGACTACGGGAAGCAGCAGTTCAACGTCGCGGTCCAAGGGCCCCAGCAGCCGGGATCGGCGTTCAAGCCCATGACGCTCACCGCGTTCGTCGGAGAGGGCTGGTCGCCCCAGAGCCGCTACGACGCGCCCGCCGAGTACACGCTCGAACGCGAGGATGCCCCCGACTACACGGTCTCGAACTTCAGCCAAAGCGGGTACGGGCGGGTCGATGTCCGCACCGCGACCACCAACTCGATCAACACGGTCTACGTGCAGATGCAGCAGGACGTGGGGACCGGCAAGGTGATCGAGTACGCCCACCGGCTGGGGATCGACCAGAAGCTACGCGAGGTCCCGAGCCTGACCCTGGGGACCGTGGGCGTCACGCCGTACGAGATGGCCTCGGCGTACTCGACCCTGGCGGCGAACGGCGCCTACCGCGACCCGTACGTGCTCGAACACGTCACCGCTCGCACCTCCGGAGAGACGCTGATATCGAACGGCACCGGACCAGCTGGCGCGGAAGGTGGCAGCGAGACACCGACGCCCCGCGCCGGCCCCGACGCGGTACGTCGCGGGGTCTCGTCGAACACCGCCGCGGTCGTGACCGACGTCCTCGCGGAGAACATCGAGGAGGGCACCGGCACCGCGGCACAGATCGGCCGCCCCGCGGCCGGTAAGACCGGCACCACCCAGGAGTTCCGCGACGCGTGGTTCGTCGGGTACGTGCCGCAGCTCACGACGGCGGTGTGGATCGGGCGCGAGGACAACGCCCCCATGGATGACGTCACGGGAGGGTCGATCCCCGCCGAGACCTGGGGCGAGTACATGGGCAAGGCGCTGAAGGGCGTCCCCGTCGAGGAGTTCCCTGAACCCGAGCTCGAACCCCTCGAACGGATCCACGAGCAGGACGACGAGCCCGACGCCGACGGCTCGCCCACCGCCACGGCGACCGCGACGGCGACCTCCTCGCCCTCACCCAGCGACACCGACAGTCCCTCCCCCAGCGAGACCGAGACCGGCTCACCCTCACCGAGCCCGACCCAGAGCGACGACGGGCCCCTGCCCACGATCGACGAGAGCCGGACGAACCGGTCG
>JAHWKO010000002.1 GCA_019347855.1 Actinomycetota bacterium | reverse complement strand
CGAGCGCCGCAGCGTAGAAAGCGTCGTGAGCACCGGTAATCATGTCGCGGTCCACCTGCGCCCAATCGAGGAACACCCAGCCGGGGAAGTCCTCGAGCAGGCCGCTCGGTCCACGCTGACGTTCGTAGCGCTCGATGATCCCATCAGCAACCGGCAGCATCCGCCGCACGAACCCCTCGTCGCCGCTGTAGCGCCAGTAGGCCGACAGCGACCGGATCCAGTGCAGGGAGTACTCGGGCATCGTGAAGCCGATCCGGGCGAAGTCGCAGGCTGCGGCACCCGCCAGGAGCCCACCGGGGAACCGGCTCCGCGAGGTCAGGTCGAGGTGGTGTCGTACGAGCCGCTGGTCCGGGTTGGTCACCAGCGACACGAGTATCTGCGGGTACGCATCCGACACCCACGCGCGTTGCTCGCGTCCGGGACAGTCGAGGAACGCATCGGTCGAGCAGACGTCGACCGTGCGCAGACCGACGCGCCACAGCTCGGAGTAACGCCCATCGCTCGCCTCGAACGAGGCACCCGAGGTTCGGGGGTAGATCGCCTCCTCGAACCCGACCGAGACCTCGACGTCCGGCGGAGCGTGGGCCGCGATGTACCGCAACCCGACCGGGTCGAAGAAGGTGATCGACTGCTCAGGCGACGCCCCGAGGACGTACCTCGCCGCCCATTCGCGGGGGTGGATCTCAGGGAGCCCGTCTTCCCGCAGGTCCTCTCCCCCGACCAGGTCAACGACCTCGCCCGGTTCGATCCCGGCCCCGGTGACGCGCAAGCTGACGTGACCGAGCGACAGCTTCCCCAGATCCCACACGGTGACGTGCCGATCGCCGTCGGACGCCGCCTCGATGCTGTGCCAGGTGGCGACCGGATCGCCGCTCACCGTCGCGATGGCAATGCTCTGCCCGACCGGTCGGGGATCGATCCGCGTGGAGGTCATCTGCGGGATCGGACGTCGGAGCGGGGTCATGTACGGGGCCGCGGGCGGCCGATCGAGCACCGTGCCATGTCCGTGACCGCTGACGACGACCGCACCCGACCACCCGTCACCGCCGTGACCCGGATCGTGGAGTCCCGCAGGTTCCTGTCGGCCGTCGACGATCTCGGGCGGGAAGGAGTGCATCCCGCTGGTCCCTCCCGACACCCAGGGGGCGCTGCGAGCGAGCCAGTGGGATCCCGTCAGCACCTCGACGGCCGCGTCCACTGACGTCTCCAGACAGAAGGACCCACGTCCGAGCGTGCCGAGCGGTGATGCGGGGATCCACCAGGGCCCTGGGGTGCCGTAGTAGCGACAGAGGGCGACCAACACGTTGCGACCAGGTACCAGGTCACCGGCGACGTCGTGCTCGTCCCAGCCCAGGTGCTCTGGCTCGCCACGCACCGGGCCCCGGCCCACGGGTCGCCCGTTGACGTACAGGACGTACCGGGAGTCGCACGTGACACGCAGCGGCAACGTGTCGGGCGGTTCACGCACCTCGAACACGTGCTTCAAGTACACAGCGTCCGCACGTAGCGGAGCGGGGCGGGACCACACGGATGCCTCCGGGGCGTTCGCCCAGATCCACCGTGCGCGCCACGAGTGATCCCACGTCGTGCGTTCATCGGTCGGGCGGCCCATTCAGAACAGCGCTAGTGGGTTGACGGGCGAGCCGGTCGCACCCGGCAGGGCGAGGGGCACGGCGACGAACAGGAACTCGAAGCGCCCGAGCCGCGCACACGTCTCCGACAGCTCCTCGACCCGGCAGTGGTCGAGGAGACACAGACCCATGGCCGGGATCGCGACCTGATGGAAGGGCACGGGGAAGCGCGTACGGGGCACCTCCTCCTCCTCCTCCAGGACCGAGGGATCGAGCCGGCCGAGGATGACCGCCCCCAACGTCGTGACGTGGTCGGGCGCGTCCCCCGTGTAGACCGCGACCTCACGCTCGTGCATCCACTCGGCAGCAGCCGGCCCCGGCCCCGCGAGCAGCGGGTGCGGTTCGTTCGCCGCCTCGTACGCCTCGACCCCCGCACGGACGACGACCACATCGCCCGTCGTGACGGTGACTCCCGCGTGGCGCTCGGCGGCCTCCAGGTCGTCGGGCGTGATCTCCGTGCCCGGCTGGAGCCACTGGACCTCACGCGCGGCGGCGACGTCGAGCAGCACGCCTCGGGAGTAGATGCCGTGTCGCTGCGCGTAGACGGATCCGAACGCCACCCCGTCCTCGGCGACGGCCTCGCCGAAGGGGCGGCCACCGTAGGCGAGGCCTTCGTGGCTGCCGATGTGGGCGAGCGCATCGACGTGCGTGACGCCCTGCTGGTGCGACTCGATCGAGAACAGGTCGGAGGCGGCGGGAGGCGTACCGGAGGGATCCGCGGCCGGGTTGACCATCATGCGGTGATCCATCTCGACCCGTCCGGTCGGCGAGTCGTCCGCCGCGACCACACGACTGAGCGACAGCACCGTGCCCTCAACCACGAGGCGGGACGCCTGGACGCGCTTCCGATCGGTGATGTGGTTGAGCGTCCCGAGCTCGTCGTCGGGCCCCCACCGCCCGGCGTTGTCGACGCGTTCGAAGATCTCGATGATCTCCTCGTCGCTGGGACCGACCCCTCCGCGGCCGCTCATGATCCCTCCGATCGTTCCTGGCCGGTCCGCGACCCGACGTCCCGCACGTCGTACTGGCGTGAGAACGGGTCCGGTTCGAACGTTACGAAGCCTGGCGCCGCGGCGGTCCCGCTGGCAAGCGTGTTCGCACCGTCCCCTCGCCCCGCTGCATCGGCACACAGGGACTCGGCGTCGCTGGGCGGCCAGTCCCGCCGGTCGGATCGAGCCGTCAGGAGATCGAGCGCGGTGAGCGTCTCCGCGAACGTGAAGCTGCAGTGCCCACCCCGGTGGATGTACAGCTGGCGGAGCAGCTCGTGGTCGCCTGCCCAACGCACGACGTCGCGGTAGGCGTGTTCGTTCACCGGTGTGACCAGTCCGTCTCCGACGGTGTGGACGGTCAGGACGGGTGTGCCGTGCAGCTGCCCATCGAGGACGATGTGGTCCTCCAGGCACGACACTGCGTGGGGGTTCGCCACGATGCGGGGGGCCGCAGCGAGGTCCTCGAGATCCCGCTCGAGGGGCAGCCCGGCGGCGTCGTACCAGGCCGCGACGAGATCGGCACGGTCGGAGCGCTCCAACCGCTGCGCGTAGTCCACGCCGGTGTTCCACGACGGGTTGCCCGCCGCTTGGCGCTCCACGTCGGAACGCATCCCGAAGTACACCAGGAACCCCGGATCGTGGAACCAGGCCACCTGGTTCCACAGTCTCTCGACACGGTCAGTCGGGCCCGGCTCCGGCGCGGCGGGATCGAACCACGCGGGGATGTCACCGACCGCCGCCGCCAGGGACAGCCGTGCCCTCCCCTGGGCGGTGTCCCGCGCCTCGGCGAGGATCGCCTCGGCGGTGCGCAGGTTCACGTCGGCATCGGAGATGCAGGCGACCTCCAGATCCCGGCCACCCGCGAGCAGCGTCCGGACGACGAACGCGATGTCGAGCTCTCGGTTGTGGATCACGACCGCACCGGCCAGGTTGCCGCACATGGCGAGCGCGGCGGTCAACATGCCGGAGAACCGCTGCACCAGCCCGGCCACGATGAGCCCGCCGATCGACAGACCGAAGCCGACGGTCCTATCCGCTGCACCGACATCCGCGGCGAACCCGTCGAGGAGCTCAGGCGTGGCAGCGAAGACATGCTCCAGTGGCCAGAAGATCGTGTTGGAGACGCCGGTCACGGCGTATCCGTGATCGACGAGCCCGGTGACGAGCGGGTCCTGCGCCGTCCACGGTGGATCGTCGGGGCCGGCAGGGACGGGGCGGCTGTAGACGAGCAACGTCCCGTTCCAGCCATCAGGGATCGCGTAGGCGAAGACGGCTCCGCACGGCAAGCGCCCCACGTTGGTCATCGCCGACACGACGGGGCCCTCCTGTCCGGCGGCTCCCGGCCTCACCGCTCGTCCACGTTAGCGGAATAGTATTCTGTCCAGCAGATGCGAGGCCTGGCCGCACCATGCGGCCCCAGACGGAGGACGAACGTGGCTCGTGTTCGATGATCTCGGACACGAGCTGCCCCCCGGGTACGGGGACGAGGTGATCGAACTGATCACCGAGAACGCCGCACGGAACCGGGGAAGCTGACCGGGTGTCGAGATCACTCGATCTCGGAACCGACCTCCTTGGCAGCCGTGATCACCTCTGCGCCGATGTCGTCGACCTCCGCCGTGTCGAGTCGCGAGGAGGGAACGGCGACTGCGATCGCCCCCAGCGGTCGGCCCTTGCGGTCACGGATCGCGGCCGCGATGGCGCTGACCTCGGTCTCGGTCTCGCCGAAGTTCGTCGCGTAGCCGCGTTCCCGTACCCCTTCGAGCCCCTTCTCGAGTTCCGATCGACGGCTGATCGAGGCGTTCGTGACCGTCGGCAACCGCCTGCCGGGGTACAGCTCACGCAGCTCCTCGGGAGCCAGCTCCGCCAGCAGCGCCTTCCCCCCGGCTGTGCAATGGGCTGGCATCGCGACCCCGGTCCGTGAGGTCACCCGCAGGGCCCGCGAGCTCTCGACGCCGTCCACGAACCGGACCTCCGTCCCCTCGCGAACGAGCAGGTGGACGGTCTCGTTCAGCCGCTCACTGAGCCGCTCGAGGACGGGGCGCGCGCTCGTGCGGAGGCCCATCTCCCGGACCGCCTTCAGGCCGACCTCGAGCAGCTGGGGACCGGCCCGGTACACGCGTGTCTCGGGATCCTGGACGGCGAACCCCCGGTACTGGAGCATCTGGAGCAGACGATGGGCGGTCGACGGGGCGACCTCGAGCAACTCGGAGGCGTCGGTGACACCTATCGTGTCCTGATCCTTGAGCTGGAGGATCAGGCGCAGGGCGTTGTCAACGGACTCGATCGGGTACTTGGGCGCTTCCATCGCGGGCACTCTAGCCGCAAGCGGGATCGAGCCTCGGGGCCGGAGTGGAACAGCCCCGGCACTGTCGAGTAGTTCGCAGTACTCCTCGGTCATCTACTCGGGACACTGTTCGGGGCTGTGTCCATTAGGCGCGGAGCATCGTTCGGCCTCCAATATTGGCCCAAAGTTGGCCTCTAGCCAGGAGGAAGCCGCAGAAGGTTCAGACTCGTGCGACCGACGATCTTGCCCGCAGGCTCGCTGGACGGTGCTGACGTCCTGCCCCCCAGAGCCTGGTGTGATGCTGTCACCGCGAGAACTCGGCGCCACCCTTGGCATGTCGCCCTCAGCCTTCGCCGGCTCGCCCGAGATGGTGAGCTCCCCGTTTACAGGATCGGAGTCACGTGGCGATTCAGGCTCGACGAGGTCCTCGTCCGGCATGGCGGAAGTCGTCGGTTCGATTCCGATCGGTCCACCCTGGCCTTCACCTGGGTGAGACGCACATAGCTGAAGCGCTCTTCAGAAGAATGGCGGCTTGTTCCCGAGGATCGTGCGGGCCAAGTTCAGATCCCAGTCGGAGGTCTCAGAGTCATCAGTACCGGCGACCTCGATGCTGGTCTCCGCCGGTCTCATTGCGTCACATGGGTTGACGCCTGGTTCCCTCTCATGGTCGTCGGGGCCCACTCTCAGACACCTCCAACCACCATCCCTGTATTCGTTCATAACTCTACCATACCTGGCTCTGTTCGATGTCTGCGGATCGGCTCCCCTAGTCAGAGGTCCTCGGTCGGCATCGGCATCCGGGACTGCCCCCGGTACGAGGACTCGACCGCGCCCGAGCAGAAGGCGGATGCACGACATAGGAGAACTCGTCACCTCCTACCCGGATCCGACCCGAGGAGGTAATCGACGCGCAAGGAACTCCGCGACATGGAGGACCTCGAGGTCGCGGCCGCTCGCGTGAGCACCGCCCCGGAGGTGCAGAACGCAGCCGGGGTTGTCCGTGACGAGGATGTCGCTCCCGGTGGCGTCCGCGCACGCGAGCTTGCGTTGGAGGATCCCCGCTCCGACCTCGGGTGCACCGAGGGACGTGGTACCGCCGAACCCGCAACAGACGCCGTTCTCGCGCAGCGGTTCCACTGTCAGACCGCACAGGCGCTCGACGAGCTCGCTGGCCTCGTCACCGAGGCCGAGCACGTTGCCGCTCTGGCAGAACCGATGAACGGTGACGTCGGCGACCGGACCGGGCTCGAGGCATCGGTCCGGGAGGCGGGCGGGTCCGGAGAGGTAGCTCACGAGGTCGTGGACGCGCGGCGCCAGCCGTCGCGCCCGGGCCTGCCACTCAGGCTCGTCGCGGAAGAGGCGCTCGTAGTCGTGCTTGATCATCACCACGCAGCTCGGGGCCGGGGTGACGACGTCACCGCGCCCGTCCAGCGCCTCGATGGTCCGCTTGGCCATGCGTCGCGCCTGTGGCCGGTAGCCGGCATCGAACGCCGGGAGCCCGCAACAGTGCTGTGACGCCGGGACCACGACGTGCGCCCCCGCCGCTCGGAGGAGGTCCGCCGTGGCGATCGCCGTCGGTGGATCGAGCCGGTCAGTGAGGCATTGGAGGAACAGCGTGACCTGACGGCCGAGTACCTCGGTCTCCGCGACGGGAGACCGCTCGTCGGCGTACAGCTCGGGCCGGCGGCGTGCAGGCTGCCACGGGACAGCCGGCGGGGTCCGCCAGGCGTGACGGGACGGCAGGGGCACCTCCGCGACCCGTCCCGCCCGGAACGGGCGCGAGAGGATCGCCGCAACCCCGACCGCCGTGGCGAGGAGCGTCCGGGACCCGTAGGCCCGGAACAGCAGGCGCTGAAGGGAGCTGCGGTCGATCTCCTCGACGACGCGGCGACGGACCTCGAGGATCTGCGTCGGGAGCGGGATCTCCGCGGGGCACACCTGGGCACAGGCGCCGCAGGACACGCACAGGGACTGCGGACCGACGTCGTCCGCCAGGCTGTGGTGGAAGGGCGTGTTCACCAGCCCGATGGGCCCCGTGTACACGTGTCCGAAGCCGTGCCCACCGACGATCTGGTAGGGCGGGCACACGTTGGCGCAGGCACCACAGCGGATGCAGGCGAGAGCATCCGCGACGTCAGGATCCGCCGCCATCTGCGACCGACCGTTGTCGATCAGGACGATGTGCTGCTCCCCGCCGGGACGCGGACCGGTCACGAAGGTCGTGTAGCTGGTGATGGGCTGACCGGTCGCGGACCGCGCGAGGAGCCGGACCTGCTGGACCGCGTCGTCGAACGTGGCGACCAGCTTCTCGGCTCCGGCCACGACGACATGGATCGCGGGGAGGCTGGTGGCGAGGCGGTTGTTCCCCTCGTTGGTGACGAGCATCACCGTCCCCGACTCGGCGATCAGCGCGTTGGCCCCCGAGAGTCCGGCCCCCGCCGACAGGAACCGCTCTCGGAGCTCGGTGCGGGCTGCCGCGACCATGGCCCCGATGTCATCCGGGTCGAAGGAGCGACCCAGCGTCCGCTCCAGGAGCGCGGCGATCTGCCCGCGGCGCTTGTGGATGGCCGGCATGACGAGGTGGCTCGGGTGCTCGCCGGCGAGCTGGAGGAGCCACTCGCCCAGGTCGGTCTCGACCGCCTGGATGCCGGCGGCCGCGAGGTGGTCGTTGAGACCGATCTCCTCGGAGACCATGGACTTGCCCTTCACGAGCACATCGGCGCCGCGCGCGATCAGGAGCTGCTCGATGTACACGTTGGCCTCTCGGGCCGTGGCGACCTGCGTGACGGTCGCCCCGGCACGCTCGGCGTTGGATCGGAAGCGAGCCAGGTGTTCGGTGAGGTCGGCGACGATGCGTCGCTTCCGTTCGGCGAACGCCGACCGAAGGTTGTCGAAGGACCGGCCCGTCGAGGACTCCAGTTCCCCAATCCGGGCGTCCCGGCTCTCGCGCCAGGCACGCTGGAACTCCAGGAGGCCCTCGCGGACGTTGGGGTCGTCCAACGCCCCTCGGTAGCGCTCGGCCCAGGGCTTCACGGCCGCACCCCCAACAGCACGACGTGCAGCGACCCGGCCCCTGCACGCCGATGGTCAGGGACCGTTCGATGTCGGCCGTCCGCGACGGCCCGGTGGTCAGCACGGCGTATCCCGCACCGGTCGTGCGTGCGGACAGCCAGCTCGCCGCGTCGTCCAACGTGCCCACCAACCGCTCACTGGGGACGATCTGCACCAGCGTCGGAGCGAGCATCGCCACGAGCCGCTCGGACGGGTCGTGCTCATCGGTCAGCACCGAGCCGGTCTCGGCGACGGCTAGCCGTCCGGTGGCGACGCCCACGGCTTCGCCACCCCAGCAGTCCGAGTCGTCGGACGCCACCGCCAGGCGGTCGCCCAGCGCCTCGAGCAGGGCGGGTGCGCGAGCGGCGGTCTGCCGGCCCGCGACGGCTCGTCCGTCCCGTCCGCAGAGGCCGAGGACGAGGTCGGCGACCGCCTGCCAGGACGCCAGTCGGTGCACGTCGCTGTCGGCCTCTCCCGCGCGCACCGCGAACGCGTCCACGAGGCTGCCTCTCATCGGTCCGCCGCACGGTGCGGTCGGCGTAGTGGCAGCGACCGGTCCAGCTCGACCCCGAAGCCGGGGGCGTCCGCCACGGACACGCGGCCGCGTTCCGGGACCGGCTCACCGAGCAGGAGCGGGGCGAGCATCGGGACGATCTCGGTGCCGTCGGGCGACAACATGAGGAACTCCGCCAGGTCGCCGGAGGGCCGGGCCGCGAGCAGGTGGTAGCTGTACACGCTCGACCCGTGCGGGATGAGTCGGATCCCGTGCTCGTCCGCGAGCTGGGCGATGCGGAGCAGCTCCGTGAGACCGCCCGCCCACATGACGTCCGGCTGGAGCACGTCGGCGCAGCCCATCTCCGCGAGGAGCCGGAACCCCCAGCGGGTCGCCTCGTGCTCCCCCGTGGTGAGCCAGGTCGAACCCTGCTTCTGTCGGCGCAGCTCGGCGTACCCCCAGTAGTCGTCAGGGGGCAGGCACTCCTCTATCCAGCGCAGGCCGTAGGGCCGCAGGCGTTCGAACAGCTGCAGGGCGTAGGGAACGTCCAGCGCCATGTAGCAGTCCAGCGCGAGGAACAGGCTGTCGCCGACGGCCTCGGCGCTGCGCTCGACCAGCGCCACGTTGCGAAGCATCCCCGCCTCGTCCTCCGCAGGTCCGGCCGGCAACGGCAGCTTCGCGCCGACGAAGCCGAGCTCCATCGCCACCTCTGCCCTCGGTCCGGTCGCGTAGCAGGGGATCCGGGCCCGCACCTTGCCTCCCAGAAGCTCGTGGACGGGCTCGGCTCGCTGGCGCCCGTGGAGGTCCCAGATCGCCAGGTCGACGGCGCTGATGGCGTTCACGGCGAGACCGCGCCGACCGTAGTAGAGGGTCGCGGCGTACAGGCGATCCCAGATGTCCTCGTGGTCGCCCGGCACCCGACCGATCACGAACCTCGCGAGGTGTCGTTCGACGATGTAGCAGGCCGGAACGCCACCGGTCGACACGCCGACGCCCACGTTGCCGCGACCGTCCTCAACCTCGACCACGAACGAGCCAAGGACGTCGATGCCCCAGCTCGTCCGTGACCCCCGGTACTCGGGCCACCGGGACATCGGCGTAGCGATGTCGCCGTCGACGATCCAGTGCCCACCTTCCCGGTCGTGGTAGTCGGCTCCCGGGACAGCGTCGACAACCGACGCACGGACGTCACGGATCCGGTCGTCCGTCACGCCGGGCCGGTCCAGACCGGACCGTGCAGATCGGTCGCCGAGAACCGTTCCAACACCTCGAGGCGGTCGGCCCTCGAACCGATGACTCCGAGGACCGTCGCCATGGCCGAGCCCCGTCCGCATGAGGGGCTGCCGGTGGGGCGGGCGTGCTGGTACGAGCGTCCTACAGCCCGCAATGAGACCCCTCCGCACGACCCTGCCGGATGGCGGTGACGGGGGATAAATTAGACATGCTTCCTAATCCTCGTCAAATCTAGGGCGCGCGGGCGGGAACGATCGTGGACAACGGGCAGCCGTCCAACGTTCGCTTGCAAGAGCACGGTTGGGATCGATGACACGGAGGCTGTCGCGAGGGTCGGGAACCGGCGTCGACGGGGAGTACCGGAGGTGGGTCGCTAGGCGCCGTTGCACTTTGGTAGGGGTCCTCATTATCTTCCCCGTACATGGATTGGACCGTGACCTTCAACGACCCCGAGGAACTCCGCGACGCGTTCGTCGGTCCACCCGATGCGCGGTTCCGTCCGATCGCCGCTTGGTGGTGGTCCGGGGAGAAACTCGACGAGGACCGCCTGCTGTGGCAGCTCGACCGCATCCGCGAACTCGGTTGTGGGGGGTTCGCGGTGACGGGCCTCGCGCGATACGGAGCGGCGGGTGGCTCGGTGGCCGACGATCCGTTGAGCTTCTCCGACGAGTGGTTCGAGCTCTACCGCATGGTTCTCGAGCGCGGCCGGGAATCGGGCCTCAGCGGGGTCGGCTGGAGCCTGTTCTCCCCGGGCGTGCCTGTCGACGTCCCGCGACTGCTGGAGCGACGCCCGGAGTTGCGTGGGGAGCTCGTCCGGACCCGTGGCGGGGTCCAGCTCCAGCCGTACGGTATAGATTTCGGCAACCCGAACGCACTCGATGCGATGCTCGCGCCCGGCACGATCGGCTACGACAACGTCGACCAGGTAGGCGACCTACTGGGCGATGCGATCCGCTTGATGTTCGAGGACGAGATCATCGCGTTCCCACGCTGGTCACCGACTTTCGCGGCTGAGTTCCGCGAGCAGAAGGGCTACGACGCACCTATCGCGGCGTTCGACCAAGACATCGGACCGACCACCCCGGCGGTCCGCTACGACCTCTTCGATGTCGCCACCACCCGTGTGGAGCGTGCGTACACGCGCCGGATGGCGGACTTCGTGGCGGAGCACCGACTGCTGGCCGGCTACGACCAGATGAGCCGTCGCGGGACGCCGATCCTGGCCAGCCTCTATCACCTCGATCCGTTCCGCACCATGACGTGGGCCAACGCGCCTGGCATGGACCAGATGGGCGACGCGCGATTCCACCTGTCAGTCGCTGATCTCACGGGCGCCTCCCGGGTGTGGCTCGAGGGCTTCCATTCGCACGGCTGGGGCATGACGCTCGCCCACCAGATGCGGCTGTTGTACGAGTGGGGGCGTGAGGGAGCGAACTTGTACCTGTCGCACGGCATGTACTACTCCGGCCGGGCCTTCTGGTGGGAGTGGGCACCCCCCGAGATGGGATGGAAACAGCCGTATGCACGTCACTATCCAGCCTTCGCAGCTGCATGCGGCCGTCTGATGATGGCGCTGTCGGCGGGGCGTCACGTTCCTGAGGTGGCAGTCCTCTACCCGCTGTCGACCGTGTGGGCCGACACCACCGACCACCTGGAATGGGGTGACGACGCGTGGCTCGCCGAGCACACGTACAACGCGATATTCGGACTGCACGCCGCCCCATCCGGTCAGGAGCCCGAGCGACCCGAGCAACCGAGTGTCCTCGCTGAAGCGTTCTACGACCGGGTCGTGGTCGACGAAGCGCACGTGGACACCTACGACGTCCCGATCGTCGTCCCCGCCTGCCGCTGCTTGCGTCGTGTGACAGTGGAGAAATTGTTGGGCGCGGCCACGGCCGGCGGCCTGGTCGTCCTCGTTCGTCCCGTCCCGGAGTGGTCCGCCGAACTGGGAAGGGACGATCGCGAGTTCCGTGCGCTCGTCGATCGACTGCTGGAGGTAGCAGTGGTCGTCGACACGCCGGAGCAGGTACCTACGGTCCTGCCGGCACCCCGCCTTGAAGGGCTGAAGTCACAATGGCGGAGGGTCGGCGACCTCGACCTCGTCCTCGTCACCGGGAACGGGGTGGCGCGGCTACGTGGCCTGGCGCAGCGTCGACCACAGCGGTGGGATGTCCGCACCGGTTCCGTCGAGACTTTGGCGGCGAACGTGGACGGCGACGATCTGATGATCGAGTGCGAGGGCCCGGCCACCTTGCTCGGCCTGCCGGTGGGCGCACCAGAACCGTCGCGGGAGGAACGCCTGACCGAACTGGCCCTCCCCGAAGTTTGGTCGTGCGAGTACCTCGAGTGGGGCGAGAACCGTTGGGGCGACTATCGCCTGCCGGCCAACGAGGGCACGCCGCCGGTCGAACGGCGCACGTTCGCGCACCGCGAAGGTGAGGATCCTGCATGGCGGTCCGCACCGGTGACGCCGGAGGACGTCCAGCACCCCCTCGTCGACCTCGGGTTCGAGGACCGTATGGCACAGGTCCGCAGCCGGCCGGATCCCGCGGATCGACCGCTCGGCGACGGCTGGCGTGAGGTCGTCTCCACCTACGGTCCCAAGGCGACCGTGGGCGGGCGCCTCGCGGAGTACTCCGAACGCCTCGGCGTGGAGGACATCGTGCTCTCGACGCCACTCGGACTCAAGGGCTGGGTCGAGCCCGTCAAGGTCGACCTGGGCGAGGGCGGCGGTGGCGAGATCGTATCCTACGGGTACGTCGACGCCGCGGCCGACAGCCACCTCGTGGTCGAGGGCGAAGGTGTGCTGACGATCTGGCTCGATGGGACGCGGCTGATTGGCCCCGTCGAGGGTGGCGTGGTGTCGCTCCCGGTCCAGTTGACACGTGGCTGGCACGAGGTGCGGATCGACGCCGAGTTCCGTGGCGGAGGCGAGCGTGGCTACCAGGGCTACACCAGCGGTCCGCGCACACGTCTGGCCTGGGCGTTCACCGAGCCTTACGCCCGCGAGGTGCGGACGATCTGGGGTGGACCGATGGTTCATCCCGACTACAAGGGCAGCCAGATCGCTCGTCGGTTCCGCCGACGCATCACCGTGCCGGAACCCGCCCAGGCTCGTTGCGACGTGGTCGCAACCGGTCCCTGGACCGTGGAGCTGCCTGAGGTACTGGAACCAGGCGAGCATGTGCTCGAGGCGTTCGTCGGCGGGTCGGTGCAGACCGGTGGATTCACGTGCGCCGTCGAGTTGGTGATGTCGTCCGGGACCGTCCGGTTCGGCACGGACGACCGGTGGGAGACGATGGCCGCCGGTGAAGAGTGGCGCGCCGCGACACCGATCGGGATGACGGGAGCGCTGGGATCAGTCGAGATCGATGCGAGGTTCCAACCGCCCAATCGCCGTAGCCCGCTGCTGGACGTCGCGTGGCTGGAGGGCCCGGACTCCGTCTCCGGTCATGTGGAGAGCGTGTGGTCGGACGCCCCGGAGGATCCACCCCCGTCGTGGTTCTGTTTCACGGCTCCACCAGGCGCGCGCGAGATGACGTTGCCGATCACCGGCCAGGTGGAGGCCTGGGCCGACGGTGCGCAGCGTGAGATCACCGGTGAACGGCTCGTCATCCACGAGGGCGAGCGAGTGGCGTTGCGGGTGGATGCACCAGCGGGCCACCGGGGCGCCGCGTGCTTCCGCGAGCACCCACTCCTGGAACTCGGATCGGGCACAATCCGAACTGGACTGTCGTGGCACCGTCAAGGGCTTGATTGCTTCTCGGGCGTCATACTCCACCGCGCTAGCGTCGACGCACCCGCTGGATCGGCCATCTTGGACCTCGAGGATGTGGCCGGAAGCGTCTCCATCCGGATCAACGGGCGCGACGCCGGCACGCTGTTCGCTCCGCCCTGGCGCCTACCCGTCGAGCTCGTCGATGGGTCGAACACCATCGAACTGGAGGTGGCGAACACGCTCGGTCCGATGGCTGCTCGCGGCGTGCCCACCCCCTTCGGTCCGGAGGATCAGCGCTTCTCCGGGATCCTCGGCCGGCCCCGCCTGTTGGTACGCGGATGATCGGCCACCGTCGTCGAGGAGTCGCGGAAGGCGTGCATCACCCTTCGACCACCGGCAGCGTGATGTAGGAAGCGGCACGGCCACCGTGGTAGACGGTCTGCCAAGCTGGCTTCAGCACCTGCGCATCGCGTATCGACGTCCCCGTCGACGGGTTGCGGTCCAGCCGCGGGAAGTTCGAGGACGAGATCTCGACGCGGATCCGGTGGCCCGCACGGAAACACATCGCGGTCGAACCGACGGCGACCTCTACGGCCTGGGGTAGACCGGGGGTGAATCCGGCGCGGCGCACCGAGTCCACCACGTTGTAGGCGCGCCCGTCCGCCCACACGTCCACCAGCTTGACGGTCACGTCCGCCGAGTGACCTTCGGTGGCGAACACGATGTGGGCGGTGACCTTCCCGATCACCGTCACCGGGACTGGGAGAGGTGGCGTCGTGTAGACGAGGACGTCATCCCGCTCCTCGACGGGTCGCTGGTCCACTGGCCCCGCCAGCGGGTGGAACGGGCCCAGGCTCCGCCCGCCACGGCTCGGCACGGGATCATCCGGGTCGTACCGGAAGCCCTCTGTGCTCGTCGCCTCCGTCGGAGTGGTCAGGAGCACCCCGTCACCGTGGACGCTGTTCGCGCCGATCTGCGACGACAGGTAGAGACGGATGGGGCGAGCAGTTGGGGGCCACGACGTGTGGTCACGCCACTTCCCCGATCCCATCACGAAGATGCTGATCGCGTCATCGACCGGCTTGCCATCGACGGCCTCTGCCAGCCAATCCAGCGTCTGGTCGGCGAACCTATGGACGGTGGCCGACGCCATCTCACCGAAGTCGAAGCCCGCTGTGCCTGATGCGAACACACCTGTGTGAGCCCACGGACCCACGATCAGACGTTGACTGTCACGGGCGTACTCACTCGACGCCTCCGCCCGCATACGCACGTAGCGATCGATGGTGCCCTCGCAGAAGATGTCGTACCAGCCGGTTACGTGGAGGGCTGGCACGTCCAGCCGATCACGGCGACCACCGAGATCGAGCGGTTGCCAGTACGCATCGTCCTCACGATCGAGCCAACGCTCGAACGGAGGGAACAGCGCGCGCAGCGGCTGACGTGCGACCGGCGTGCGGAAGGTCCCGTGCCAGTCGGCGGCGAGGTCGGCCGCACGTTGTTGGTCCTCCGGCGGCGCGGCCGGTGCCGTCGCTGCCATGTTGATTGCCCAGGGGACGACGAAGCCGAGCTGGAGGGCGCCGCCCTCGTAGACCCAGGTGTCGCGGACCTCGCCTCCCGACACGAGGGATGCGATCGCCCTGAGCGCCGGAGGCTGCGCAGCCGCAGCGGCCCACTGTGCCAGGCCGAGGTAGGAACTGCCCATGCTGGCGACGCGCCCGTCGCACCAGGGCTGCCCAGCGATCCAAGCGATGGTGTCGGCCCCGTCGTGGCGCTCCTGGTGGAAGGGGTCGAACTCGCCTTCGGAGTCGTACCGACCGCGAACATCCTGCACCACCACGGCCCAGCCTCGCCGGACGAGGCCGACGATGTCCGTTTCCATCCGGGCGGCGGCACGCGAGTGCGGCCCGCGTATGACCATGGCCGGCCTCGGCGTGGATCCGTCGGCCGTTACCACGTCGGTCGCGAGCCGGACCCCGTCGTGCATCTGGACACGCACGTCAGAGGCGCGTACCTGCGTCACGGAAGCGATCCGTCGTCGACCGGCAGGGTGATCCGCGATTCCGCATGATGGACGGTCTGCCACGCCGGTTCGAGCTCCGTCGCGTCACGTGGATCGCAACCAGTCGACGGGTTGCGATCGAACCGTGGGAAGTTCGACGAGGACACTTCGACCCGGATGCGGTGGCCAGCTCGGAAGCACATCGCCGTCGAGCCCAGCGCGATCTCCACCGACCGAGCCTCCTGCGGGATGAAAGCGGTCCGCTGCACCGAATCGAGCACGTTGTAGGCGCGACCGTCAGGCCATACGTCGACCAGCTTGACCGTGACGTCCGCCGATCTCCCCTCCGTCGCGAACGCCACCTCGGCGGTCACCGCCCCGACGACCGTGAGGTCACGCGTCAGCCGGTCGCTGGTGTACACGAGCACGTCCTGCCGCTCCTCGACGGGCCGCTGGTCGACCGGACCGGCCATCGGCCGCAGCGGCCAGTGCAGCCGCCCACCTCGCGTGGGCACGGGTTCGTCGGGGTTGTAGCGGAACCTGTCGCTGCCGTCCGTCGGTGCCCTGACCAGCCTGCCATCGCCGGCCAAGCCGTTGGCGCCTCGCTGAGACGACAGGTAGAGGCGGGTGGCGGTCGTCGGAGGCGGCCAGCTCTGCAGATCACGCCACCGACCGGACCCCATGACGAAAATGGTGAGGCCGTCCTTGGCCGGCGCCCCGTCGAGGACCTTCCGCAGCCAGTCCAACATCGCCTGCGGTAGCCCTTGCGCCGCACCGCTGGCCGCGGGACCGAAATCGAACTCGGGCGTGATCGGCAGGAGCATCGTCGTGTGGGTCCACGGGCCGACGACCAGACGCTGGTTCCTACGCGCGTGGTCGCTGGCGGCGCGCGCACGCATGCCCGTGTGGAGGGCGAGCGCGTCCTCGCAGAACACGTCGTACCAGCCTGCGACCTGGAAGACGGGGATGTCGAGGAGATGCAGGCTGTTCATGACGTCGGTCGCAGACCAATACGTATCGTTGTCGCGGTCGAGCCACCGGTCGAACGCGGGGAAGAGCTCGCGCAGCGGGTGCCCTGCCAACCTCGTCCGGAAGAACCGCTCACGGTCGAGACCGAGCTCGACAGCCCGTTCCCGCCGCTCAGCCGGGGCACCGAGATCCGTCATCAACAGTGCGAGAGCCCAGGAGGAGACAAGACCCAGTTGGAAGGCGTCGCCCTCGTACATCATCGACCGATGCACGCCACCACCGGCGGACACCGGACAGATCGCCTCCAGGGCCGGTGGCTGCTCGCGCGCGGTCAGCCACGAGGCGAAGCCGAGGTACGAGCCGCCGTAACCGATGACCCGGCCGTCGCACCAAGGCTGTGCAGCCACCCACGTGACGGTGTCGGCACCGTCGCGTCCTTCGTTGCGGAAGGGATCGAAACGGCCGCCCGAGTCGAACCGGCCACGCGAGTCCTGGATGACCACCGCCCAGCCATCACGCGCCAGGTTCACGGCGTCGCTGCCCTGGCGTGTCATCGCCCGGGAGTAGGGACCGCGCATGAGCAGCGCAGGCTTCGGCTGTCCGTCGTCGGCGACGACGACATCGGTCGCGAGGCCCACACCGTCTCGCATCCGTACCACGGTGTCCTGGGCGATCACATCCACAGCCAGGGTCACGCCCGGTCCTCCCGATCGAGAAGGTCAGCCATGAGCACCAGCGCGACGCCCCCACCCCAGGTGTAGTCGGTGATGCCGAGACCGCGGCCGTCCTCGTGCGAGTGGTGCTCGAAGCTCTCACCGCCGGCTGCGAAGGCGGTGGCGACCGCATCGCAGTACGCGCGTGCGGTCGCCAGCGCGAGGGCGTGATGTCCGTAGCGCGACAGAGCGATGCAGCCGTGGAAACTGTGCGGGCCCCATACGGTGCCCGACCAGAACTCGGTTGGCGCACCAGGAGCAGGGTGCTTGCCGTCGAGCGGGTGGGCGCTCTTGATGCCGAAGGGTGAGAGCAACCCAGCGCGGTCCATGCGGGCGTAGCGCAGACGGACCGCCATGACGCGGCAGCCCGTGGTCACGAGTCGCATCTCCCGAAGGCCCGGGGTCCAGCTCGGGGTGTCAAGCGCGAGCATCGGGTCGCGACCCACCAGGCCCTGCAGCGTCTGACCCTCACGAGGATTCGCTTGCAGCGGGATGTGGCGCTGGCCGCGTCCGTCCACGACCGAGACCTCGACGGCCGCATCCGACCCGGCGCCCGCGATCTCAGCCTGGATCTCGAGCCTCGTGAACGCTGCCGCGGCGGGACCGCGGTCCTGGCCGAAGCGCGCGACGAACCCGTCGTCAGCGAGTTCCACGCCACCAGCGGCCGCGCCCGACCCCCGGGTCGGGTGGAGACCGTCGCTCACGATCTGGTAGCCGTGGTAGAGATCGGGGTCGAGGTGGATGGTCATGGTGCCGTCGAACCATGGGTAGTCCCGTGGACGTCCGAGCAGCGTCGCGATGGTCCGCTCGCCCTCCTCAGGTGTTGCGACCCCCGCCCACAACGGCTGCAGCAGCGCCGGTGTGTGGCGGTACACCCGTGGCTGCGAGCGGCACAGGTCGGCGCGGACGACGGGGAAGAACCCGCCGACCTCGCGGTCCCACATCGCCTCGGTCATGCGCCCGGCCAGGGCGTCGCGTCGCTCTTGCCACTCCGAGGTCCGGTCGGGTTCCACGGCCTCCGCGATGGTGGCCAGAGCGTCGAGCTCGGCGTAGAGACAGGCGTTGAGGAAGACGTCTGCGATCGGCTCGTGCACCAGGCCGTCACTGGATGGTTCGGTGGGCTCCCCCATGACCAGGTCACGTTCTGGTGAGTAGTCGTGGCCAGACTCGTAGGCGACGTGGGTCGGAGTGCTGCCGGCGTACTCGGAGAGCCCGTCGCCGTCGAAGTCTCGACGCGGTGACTGCCACCAGTCGATCGACGCAGCGAGCGTCGCGTAGGTGCGAGCCAGGAACGCCTCGTCGGGCTCCAACTCGTGCAGTCGCAGGGTCAACCAGGCGAGCAGCGGGGTCTGCGTGCCATCCTGGCCGGCCTGGTCGCCGGCGAAGGTGACCGAGCGGGGCAGCGCGCCGGTGTCAGGCCCGTCCTCTATCGCGAACTCGAGCATGTTCTCGACGAAGCCCTTGGCCAGCAGCACGTCACCGCCGACGCGTGCAACCGCGTACCCGGAGTAGGGCAGGTCCCACACGAACTGCACGCCGTACGGCGTGTAGAAGGGCGCGGGCCTGATTGCGGGGCGCCGGTAGACGCCTTGCGGTGGGACGATGTTGACCTCGATGGCGCGGCGGTACAGGGCCCGACGCAGCCAGCGTGGATAACGCCCGTCGTCGTTGGCTGCCGACGCACCCCGGGTGATCGAGTTCATTCGAAGAACCGCTCACCGGGTTTGGCGTAGCGCGCCGCGACCTCGAGGTCGAGTTCAGCGCCGATCCCCGGCGTCTCGGGCAGGGTGATATAGCCGTCGACGATCAACGGGTCGTCACCGTCGATGAGCTCGTCGAAGAACGGTACGTCCTGGGCGTGCCACTCGAGCGAGTGGAAGTTGGGGATGGCCGCGGCGACGTGAGCGGACGCGAGAGTGCCGATCGGGCCAGCGATGTTGTGCGGCGACACCGGCAGGGCGTGGAGGTCAGCGAGCTCGGCGATGCGCTTGCCCTCACCGAGGCCGCCACATTTCTGGAAGTCGGGTAGGGCGATGTCCAGCGCACCCAGCGACAGCGCTTCACGGAACCCCTCGCGCTGGAACCAGTTCTCACCGCATCCGATCGGTGTGGTTGTGGCGTGAGTGACCTTGGCGAGCGCGGTCGGGTTCTCGGGAGGTGTCGGGTCCTCGAGCCAGGCGATGGGGATGTGCTCGATCGACTTGGCGAGCCGGATCGCGTCCTTGACGGTGAACCGCCAGTGACAGTCGAACGCCACCTCGACGTGCGGACCGACGGCCGCGCAGGTCTCGGTGACCAGTTCGACGAGGTGATCCAGCTGCGCCGGCGAGAGCACACGAGCATAGGGGTCCGGGTCGGTGGATCCGAGCGTTGGGACGTCCAGATCGAACTTGAGAGCCGTGAACCCGCGGTCGGCGACCGCACGCGCCTTCTCGGCGTAGGCGGCGGCGCTGTACTCCTCGGACGCCTCCGGGAGGATCTCGAAGTAGCCACCGCGAGGCGAGGGCGACTCACCGGCCCAAGTCGGGGCGGTCCGCTGGAGCAGCGGCCCGAGCGCCTCGAGGGTCTCGCCCGCATGGCAGTCGGCGTAGATCTTGACGCGGTTACGGAAGCGTCCTCCGAGCAGCTGCCAGACCGGCACGCCGAGGGCGCGGCCCTTCAGATCCCACAACGCAGCCTCGATGCCGCTGATCGCGTTGTAGGCGAACCCGCCGATGGAGCCAGCCGACGCCGCCCACCGCATCTTCTGGTAGAGCCGATCGATGTCACGCGGATCCTCTCCTTCGAGGATCGTTCCGAACTCCCTGAGCATCCCCGTCAGCCCCGGCGCGAAGAACATCTCGCCGAGACCGCTGACACCCTCGTCGGTGTCGACGCGGACAAGTGTCCACTCGAAGTTGGCCTCGATCACCGCGGTGGACAATCCGGTGATGCGCATGTCGCGTCCTCTCAGGTCGGGGGCTGCAGGTCGAGGTCACGTGTCACGTAGCGGAGCCGGTAACGGTTGCGTGACCGCATCATCCCCTGGGCGTCGGTGAGGTCGAGCTCGAGGTCGTACTCCCCGGCCGCTCCCAGCGCGGGCGGCTGCCACGCCGGCCAGCGCTGACCTGGCGGTGTCCACCGCGTGACCGACTCGGCGGCGACGTCGACGTTGCCAGCCGCGATCTCCTCTCCTGCGAGCCGGGCACTCCAACGGGCGTCAGGGATCGGCTCCCGCGTGTCGTTGACGATCCAGACGCCGCCGGCCAGGGGGGGGAATCGTCGCGAGTCCCAGGCATCCGAGAGGGTGTCGCGGGTGAGATCGGCCCCGACCAGAACGGGCTGGCACGCGACGGCGAGCGCCGCGAACGCCAGCTTGGGAACGCGCCCGTAGGAGAGAACCGACCAGCTCACGGTGGGCCAGCCGTCCATGAACAGGAAGTGGAAGAAGCTCCGACCCGCTGTGCGGTAAGCCTCGATGCCGCGCTGGACGGCAGCTGCCTGGTGGCGCTGACTGGCCTCGACCAGCTCGTCGAGGGATTCGGCCAAGGATACGCCGGCGATGTCGAACATCGGGGTGGGCTCGTGCAGGATCTCATCCCAGTCCCGGCCAGCTGGGGGCCAACTGGTCCCCCCGAGTTCCTGGACCTCCTCGGTCGATGGCAACGCGATCGCCCCGAACTCCGTGATGATGGGCGTCGGCGAGGGCAGCGCGTAGTCGCGGATGTCACCGAGGAACCAGCCGAAGTAGGCGTGCTCGGCGAAGTCGCTCGCGGGGTGGACCGGTCGGGTCCCGTCCGCCGCCTGTACGGCCCGCATGACCGTCCCGGTGAAATGAGCCTGGACTGCGGGGAACGGCTCGTTGAGGCACGACCACAGGGCGATGCACGGGTGTGGTCGTAATCGACGCACGATGCGTTCGGCCTGCTCGGCAGCCTCGGTGATCACGCGGTCGTCGATGAGGTAATCCCACTGGAGCGGGAGGTCCTGCCACACCAGGATGCCGGCCTCATCACAGACGTCGTAGAGGTCGTCCGTGGCGACGTGCACGCAGACCCGGATCGCGTTCAGATTGGCGTCACGGACGAGGGCGACGTCCGAGCCCGCTCGGTCGGTGTCGTAGCGGGCCAGCCACTTGTCGGGGATGACGTTCGAACCGCGGACGGCGAATGGTTGCCCGTTGACCGAGAAGGTGCCGGTCCCCTCGTCGTATCCGACCTCACGCAGTCCGATCCGTTGGCGCACGAGATCGCCACCGAGGCGGACCACGAGTTCATGGAGCGTCGGTTGTCCTCGGTCCCATGGCCACCACAGCTGCGGTTCGGGTATCACCATGCTGACACGGTGACGACTGCCGCCGACCGGGATCTCGAGTTCCCGGCGCGTCTCCGCACCACAAAGAGACACATCGAGCGAGACCGTCGCGGCTTCGACGCTGTGGACCTCGACCTCCACGAGCACCCGGGCGTCCGTGTCGTCCGTCTCGACGTAGGCGCCATCGACGACCGCTGGTCTCGGGACGAGGAAGGTCGTGGCGACGACGCTGATCACATGAACGGGTGGCCTCCGTTCGATCCAGACATCGCCCCAGATGCCGCCCGTCGTCAGCTGGAACGGCTCAAGGGGCTCCCACTGGGTGAAGATGCCCTTGAGTTGGCGCTTGCGGTAGGGCCACAGGCTCCCCGGCTCTTCGCGTGGTGCGTCGACCGTGACATCAAGGTGATGCGCCTCGGGGGTCAGCGGCATCGCGAAGCCGTCGAACGCGCCCTCGTGACGGATGAGGACCGCGCCGTCGATCGCGACCTCCGCTAGGTAGTCGACGCCCTCGAAGCACAGCCACCAGCCGTCCCCCTCGAGAGGGGGCAGGTCGCGGGCGAACCGGACTCGACCGTGGAAATCGCCGAGCTCGGTGTCGTACCAATTGCACGGGACCGGGGCCGTGCCAGCCGGCGGCAGGCCGGACACCTTATGGACCAGCTCGCCGTCCTCGCGGAACTCCGTCCACGCCAGCGGCGTGTAGGACCAGACGCCTGCGAGATCGATGCGTTCCCGATCGCTTCGCAGGGTCATCAGACGCGATCCCCGAGCGCGTCGGCCCAGGGATCCCCTCCGGACCAGCCGCTGACCCCGACATCCGAGGCGTCCGAGCGCACCCGCTTCGCCGCCGACAGCACGTCATCGCGCAGACGGAGGCCGAGCCCAGGACGCTCCGGCAGCGTCATCGAACCGCAGTCGATCACCGGAGGCACGTCCACAAGCTCCGCGAAGAACCCCTCGACGAAGGAGCGAACCGTCTCCATGAGGTACAGGTTGGGCAGCGACGCAGCGGCATGCAGGGTCGCCATCGCCGCGACCGGACCGTGGCAGTTGTGCGGCGCGATTGGCAACTCGTGGGCGGCGGCGAGCGCCGCGATCTTCATGAACTCGGTGAACCCGCCCGTCCAAGCGAGATCCTGTTTGACGATGTCGACCGCATGTGCGTCGAGGTAGGGACGCATCCCGTACCGGGTGAATGCCCGTTCGCTTCCGCAGATCGGGATCGATGTCGCGGCGCGTAGCTGTGCCCATGCGTCTGGGTCGCCGACGTGGAGCATGTCCTCCAACCACATCGGCCGGAACTCCTCCAGCGCGTGCGCGATACGGATCGCCGCAGGCAGGTTCCAGCACGAGTGGCCTTCGAGCGCGACCTCGATGTCGTCGGCAACCTCGTCCCGGATAGCGGCGAAGATGTCGCAGGCCTCGGCGAGCTCAGCCCGAGTGATGCGCGCCCCGTGCGTCGCATCCGAGTAGTCGTCGAACGGCCAGATCTTCATGGCCGGGTAGCCGACGTCCGCGAGTTCGCGTGCGAGTGCCGCCGGCTCCGTTCGGAACCGCTCATGGTCGCGGATCTCACCATGGCTCACACACGTGTTGTAGACGGGCACTCGATCGCGGCACGGGCCGCCGAGGAGCCGGTAGACCGGCAGGCCGGCGAGCTGGCCGGCGATGTCCCACAACGCGATGTCGAGCGCTGAGAGTGCGCGCAGCTCCGCGCCCGCGTAGCCGTGATAGGCGATCGCTTGGAAGGCCCGATGCCAAAACGCCTCGGGGGCCGGGTCGTGGCCGATCAGCAGTGGCGCCAGGATGCCATGGACGATCCGCTCGATGGCGTCGACGCGGGGCATGGTCTCGCCGGTCCCAACGATTCCGACGTCCGTCTCAACGAGCACCCAGAGGTACTCGGGGCGCGCGGCGACGCGGACCGTCTCGACCGCCGAGACCTTCATCGTTGCCTTCCACTTAGGCAGAATCACATACTAACCACTGCACAGAGGGTGCGAGGTTGTGCACACCTAAACGGTCTCGCGCGGCGACCCTAGGGACAGCCTTCGGCTGGCTGACCAATGAACATCGACGAGCTCACCGGCAGCGGCCGAGCGGTAGGCGGCTTCGAGGAACTCCACCGTCACCGCCGCAGGTTCGGGCGGCCCGTCGTTCACGCCCTCGCCGCGGATCAGATCGACGAGACATCGCGCGGTGGCGTGGGCCGGATACGCCTCGTCCTCGGCGAGTGGCGGCAGGATCTCCTCGGTGCCATCGTTGAATTGAGCGTCGAGCCGGCCGCTGATCAGATCCTGCACCATGAACCCCTCGGAGCCGAAGTATCGCAGCTGTTGCTGTGCCGTTTGGCCGGGACGAAGACTGCCGATCGAAGCCATCGTTCCGAGCGCGCCACCCTCGCAGCGGTAGGTGATGGCATCGACGAGATCGACGGCGAGGTCGTGGTTCGCCATCCTCGCGAAGACCTCGACCGGACGTAGACCGGTGACCCAGAACATCATCGCCATGGTGTGGGTGACCTGCGTCTGGCCCTGCCCTCCGCCCGAGACGGTCGGGTCCGAGTAGGTCGACGCATCCGGACCGGTCACGGGGAAGCCGAACACATCGGCGTAGTCCTCAGGGCTGCCACGGAGGTACGACTCGACCATGGACGCGAACAGCCCCGAGATGAGACGGAGTTCGCCAAGACGACCCGAACGGACGATCTCGCGGGCACGCCGGGCGCTCCGGGTGAACTGATGGGTGTACCCGATCACCAAGTGTCGGTGGTAGCGCTCGGCTCGATCCACAAGATCCCAGGCTTCCTCGGCAACGAGCGTCATGGGTTTCTCGAGCATGACGTGCTTGCCGGCGTCGAGCGCAGCGGCGGCGATGTCGTAGTGGAAAGCGTGCGGCACCGCGACGACGACCCCGTCAACGTCGGCCGCGTCGAGCAGCCCGCGGTGATCCTCGTAGAGTCGTTCCACGCCGAACGCGTCCCCGGCTGCGCGTAGCCGGTCGGCATCCGGATCGGCGAGCGCCACCACCTCAGCGTCCTCGTAGCTGATCAGACCGGGCACGTGGAACTGCGTCGCCCACCACCCGGTGCCGATCACGCCGATCCGAACCGGGTCTCTCACGGGATCACCTCCGTCGCAGTCTTGGAGACCTAAGACCGCGACTCTCGTGCCGCTCCTACGACGCCTCGCTGATCTGGCGCGACCACACCGTCGGGGTAACGCTCGAACACCTCGGGGTCGTAGAGTGGCACCAGGTGGTCAGCGACCCGCCGTGCGCGCTCGTAGGTCGCCAAGGTCTCGTACATGCTCTCGTTGATACCGAGCAGGCGATCGCCCTCGACGTTGCCGTAGTGGAAGAACGCATCGGAGAGGACGACCGTCCCGACGGTCGAGTCCACCTCGACGGCGATGGACGCGCGGTGGTGCGCACCCGCGAACCAGGTTCGAACGCCCAGGGTTACTTCGTCCTCGTCATCGAGCAGGTGCACACGATCCCACCCGTCGGTGACCAGGTGAACGAGCACCTCCGGCGCGAAGGAGGTCCAGCGATCATCGTGCGGATGCTCGTGGGTGGTGTGAAAGTGCACCCATCCCCGTCGGGATAGGTGGATGCGGGCGTGACTGAACAGCGGGATGCCCGCCGTCGAGTACAGCTGGAAGGGAGTGACCACCACGTCAGTCACGTCGGCTGGCGTCAACCCGACCTCATCGAGGCGGGTGGTCACCGCCTGGTGGGGGTCACGCTCGAAACGGCCACGTGGTCCGAGGGCCGAGGTCCACCGGTTGTTGAGGGGGGTCAGATCTTCTGGCGCGCCGGTGTTGACGAGCACCACCGAGTTCTCGCCCTGGATAAGTGCGACGTTGAAGCTGAGTTCGTACCAACGGTCCCAATCGCTCATCCAGTAGAGCTCCGGCCCAGGGATCTCGGTCCGCCCGACGCTGAAGACACGGAGCGTGTGGTTCGCCAAGCTCGGCCCTCCTGCTCGCCATCTTTGCAGTTAGTCAACTATACGCACTAACATCCTCGCGCATGGAAGCTCTCGTGTACACCGCTCCACTCGAGCTACGCGTTCTCGACGTAGACGACCCGGTACCTGGACCCGAGGAGGTCCTCGTACGGGTCCGGTCATCGGGCATCTGCGGTTCGGAGCTCGAGGGCATCCGCTCCCAGAGTCCGTTCCGGGTCCCGCCCCTGATCATGGGCCATGAGTTCGCAGGCGAGCGTCTCGACACCGGTGAGCGCGTGGTCGTGAACCCGATCGTCGCATGTGGCACCTGCCACCTGTGTCTGCGCGGTAGCGCGAACCTGTGTCTCGAGCGCTCGGTCGTGGGCATCCATAGAGCCGGCGGCTTCGCCGAACTGGTCGCCGTCCCAGAAACGATCCTCTACCGCTGGCCTGACGATGCCACCTGGGAGCAGGCGGCACTGGTCGAGCCGCTCGCCAACGCGGTCCACGCCTGGCGGCTGGTCGCCGATCGTACGCCGGCACGCGTGGGCATCCTGGGCGCTGGCACCATCGGGCTGGTCTGCCTGCTCGTGGCTCGTTGGCGCGGGGCGCTCGAGGTCCACATCGCCGACCTCGCTGATGACCGGCTCCGGGTCGCGGACGAGGCCGGCGCCACGTCGGTGGGCGAACGACTCGACGGCGAGTTCGATCTCGTGATCGACGCGGTGGGAGCCGCATCGACGCGCAAGGCGTCGGTTGACCAGCTTCGCCGGGGTGGCGTCGCCGTGTGGCTCGGCCTCCACAGCGAGGACCCTTCCTTCACCGCACTCGACTTCATCCGTAACGAGCAGGCGGTGCTGGGCTCGTTTGCCTATACCGACCTCGACTTCCGTCAAGCGATCGCCCTGGCCACCAGCGTCGACCCGTCGTCATGGGTGAGAACGTTCCCGCTCCACCAGGGGGCGGACATCTTCGCACAACTGATGCGCGGCCGTACCGACGTCGTGAAGGCTCAGCTCGTCCCGGGATAACGTCCACGCTGGAGCTGCGCGTCGGCGCCTCGGCGGCGCGGCGAAGCCCAAGAGTCCCGTTCAGCTCTCGAACAATCGCCGTGCTCGTGCGAGCCATCGATGCGGGTTACGCGGAGACCCCATCGGCACGCTGATCTTGGAAGCCGAGGCCGACACGTGGGCCCCGGAGAAGGTGGCAAGCCGCAAGCCCGCAGCTCATGGCGCGGGGGTGGGACACCGGAGCCGGACCCCTCACCCTCTGACGTCAGGCGGTCTGCACCTCCGCCAGCCCCAGCTCGTCGATCGACACCTCGCGTACGGCGAGGTCATCGGGACGCTCCTTCGTCACCAGCACGGGGCGGCCGGTCGAGGGGGAACAGCCGAGGTCGTACCCGCCCGACGAGACGCTCGACGTCTTCCTCTCGGTCGGTGATGACGGTGACCGGTAGGCCCTCCCAGTAGCGGGCGTGGGGACCGGTCCAGCCGTCGGCGATCTCGTCCCAGGTGCCGACGCCGAAGTGCGGCACCATCCACGCCTCGTGGACCGGGTCGCGCAGCGGCTGGTAGCGGTAGTCGGCCGACGCGCGCACCGTGGTAACGGTGTTGGGCAGCGACGCGTGCACCGTCAGCGCGTGGAACAGCAGCACGTCGCCGGCTTGGAAGTCGCCGCCGTGCCAGCGGACGTCCGGGTCGTGGGTGCCCTTCCAGTCCGACCAGTAGAGGCCGCGGCGGTGCGAGCCTGCGAGGACGGCCAGGCCACCCGCGCTCGCGTCGAGATCGCCGAACGGCACCCAGGCGGTCAGGCTGTCCGGCGAGCCCTGAAGGAAGTACCAGTCGGGGTGGGGCGGTGTCGGCTTGCCACTGGGGAACTTCAGGCGGTGGACCGTCGACGGGTAGCGGAAGAACGGCTCGTCGAGGACCGCGTCGACCGCGGCGAGCAGCCGCGGCTGGTGTCCGAGCGCGTGCAACGCCTCGATGCGTTGCATCTCCCGCAGGACGGGACGCACCGCGTCGAGGTCGTCCTGGTCCGGCACGGCGGCTGCCGGGATGCCGTCGGCCGGGTCGGTGCCCGGCGCCAACCACCCGGCGTCGCGGCGACGGCCAGGAGTTCACCGCGGACGCGCAGGACCTCGTCGCGATCGAGCGTGGCCGGCAGGAACGCGTAACCGAGTTCGACGATCGACTCCCGGACGGACAGGTCGGTGCGGAAGGGCTCCTGCACGGCGGGGGGTGGGATCCGGTTCGCGTGCGCCGGCTCCTCGGGCTCCTCCGGCGCGGCGGCGGTACTGCCCGCCGTCTCTCTGGCTGTGGTCACGGGTTCCCCCTCTCGACCCGTATGGTTAGTATAGATTTCTTGCCTAAGTGGGGGCCAAGCGTGCGGGTGAGTGTCCGGAGGACCGTCCCCACAGAACCCAGCGTTTCGTCCCTTGAATGTCCCCCCGGAAAATGCGAAACGGCCCCAGAAAGGGCCGTTTCTAGTAGCGGGGGCAGGTTTGAACCTGCGACCTCCGATGGACCGGCGGCCACCCGCTACTGATCGGACGTGATGGCGTCTCTGGTCGTTGTTGCGCCGTGGCACTGTCCGGGGCATAGCTTGCGGTTGTTTACTGGGGGCAACCTCGGGACTCTTAGGAGGGAAGCCACTCACGGAGCTCAGTCGTCATTCCGCCGACACCTCCGTCAGCCAGTGTGGTGGCCGTTGGGCGTGACGATGATCTTGAGGTGCGCGTCAGCCTCGGTGACGAGCACCTTGAACCCCTTCTCGACGACGTCATCGAGCAGGATGCGGTCCGTGATCAACGGTGCTGTCTCCACCTGTCCACGTTCGATCAGCGAGACCGCGGTCGCGAAGTCGGTGTCGTACACATGTGAAAGGCTCGCCAGGATCTGTTTCTCCCCGAGTAAGAGATCCATCATGTCCACGGGGACGGGTGCGTCGAAGACCCCGAGCAGGACCGCTCGACCGCCTGGTCGGGCCAGACGCACGGCCTCCACGGCCGCCGCTGGGTTCCCGGCGGCCTCGATGGTCACGTCCAGCCCGATGCCCTCCGTCAGTTCGAGGCCAACCTCGGCAGCTTCCTCCGGTGACACGGCCGCGTCTGCACCGAGCTCGAGTGCGAGCCGGCGACGTTGCTCGAGGCGCTCGACCACCAGTACCCGGCGAGCGCCGACGATCCGCGCCGTCTGCACGGCGAGGAGCCCGATCGTTCCCGCACCGACGATGCCGACGGTCGAGCCCAGACAGAGCTCCCCACGGCGTGCCGCGCGCACCACGACGGCCAACGGTTCGGCCAGTGCGGCAGCTTCCGCCGCGACGTGGTCGGCGAAGGGGATGCACATGTAGGCCGGGGCGAGCATCCGCTCGGCCAGGCCGCCATCTGCCATCAGACCAAGCGACGCGAGCTTGGGGCAGAGCTGGTACTCGTGACGGTGGCACCACCAACACTCCCCACAGAACATGTTGGCCTCGACCGCCACGCGCATCCCGGGCTCGAGCGAGGCCTCTGGTCCTACCTCTTCGACCACTCCGACCGCCTCGTGGCCCAGGGTCAGGGGGACGCAGCGACCTGTCAGAGGGTGGGGTTCCGTGGGCACGATGTTCGGACCCGCGGTGAACTCCTCGACGTCGGTGCCACAGATCCCGCAGGCCTCGATGCGCACCAGGACCCAGCCTGCCGGAGGTGATCCTGGATCGGGCACCTCCTCGACACGCAGATCTCCCCGCCCCCACAGCCGCGCTGCCCGCATGCGCTCTCCTCTCGGGTACGAGCCAGCCGGCTCGTTAGCCATCCTAACTTATCGTACGATGGCACGACCGCCAAGATTCGTAGCAGGTAAGGTAGTATTCTTTCCATAGTTGTGCGAGCCCAGCAAGGGGCGTGACGAGGCGGCCACCGGCCGGGTACCCGTACGTCGCTCGAGGACCTGGACGCAACGACGGGACCGTTCGTGCGGCTGAGGCTGGTGCACTGATCAGGAGGGATCAGACATGGCCGTGGAACCCGTGCCCGCTGGCGAGCTCCTCAGCCAGCGCGCCCGTGCCGAAGCGCCCGAAGCCGATGCGCTGCGACTCGGCGTGGGTTGGAGCCACGAGGATCTCGACAAGCCGTACGTACTCGTCGAGTCGGTCGCCGGGGACTCGCACCCCGGTTCCGTCCACCTGTGGTCGCTGGTCGACGCGGCGCACGACGGGGCGACCGAAGCGGGTGGCGCGGTGGCCCGCTACGCCTGCACGGACATGTGCGACGGGATCGCGCAGGGCACCGAGGGCATGGACTACTCGTTGCCGTCGCGCGACATCATCGCGGCCGCCGCCGAGATGCACGCCCGCAGCGGCTACTACGACGCGGTCGCGTTCGTCTCCGGTTGCGACAAGGCGGTCCCCGCCCACCTGATGGCCGCCGCACGACTCGACCTGCCGGCGATCCACATCCCGGGCGGCTCGATGCCGGCGGGACCCGGTGGGGTCACCGTCGACCAGATCGGCGCCATCGCCGCGGCGCTGCGCCGCGGCGAGATCGACCGTGACACCTACCAGGAGTGGGTCGACACCGCCGTCCCGTCCTGCGGCTCCTGCGCGTTCATGGGCACCGCGCTGACCTCGCAGGTCCTGTCCGAGACCCTGGGCCTGGCTCTGCCCCACACCGCCGTCGCGCCGGCCAACGACGAGGTGATCGTCGAGGGTGCGCGCCGAGCCGGCGCCATGCTCCTCGAGCACCTGCGCGCAGGCCGGACCAGCCGCGACCTGCTGACGCCGCAGGCCTTCGACAACGCGATCATGGTCCACGCGGCGGTCGGTGGCTCGACCAACCTCCTGCTGCACCTGCCCGCCATCGCCTACGAGGCCGGCGTGACGCTCCGGCTGGAACGGTTCCAGGAGCTCAACGACCGCGTTCCGTTCCTCGTCGACGCGCGCCCCACCGGCCAGTACCCGGCCCACCTGTTCTGGTACGCGGGCGGCGTGCCACGCGTGATGCGCGAGCTGCGCGATCTCCTCCACCTCGACGCGCTCGCCGCCACCGGGCGACCGTGGGGCGAGGAGCTCGACCGGCTCGAGGCCGACGGCAGCTTCGACCGAGAGGACGCTGAGCTGGCGAAACTCGGACTCACGGCCACCGACATCATCCGCCCCGCGACCGACCCGATCGAGCCACGCGGCGCCATCGCGGTCCTGCACGGCAACCTCGCCCCCGACGGTGCCGTCGTGAAGCGGACCGCCGTCCTGCCCGAGGCCCGCCGCATCACCGGTCCGGCCCGCGTCTTCGAGCGACAAGAGGACGCGCTCGCCGCCATCACCGAACGACGCATCGTCCCCGGCGACGTGATCATCATCCGCAACGAGGGGCCGCGCGGCTCCGGGATGCCCGAGCAGTACTACGTCACCTCGGCGATCGCCTCCGACCCGGACCTGGCCGGCTCGACCGCGATCGTCACCGACGGCCGCTTCTCCGGCGCGAGCAAGGGACCGTGCGTCGGCCACGTCTCACCGGAAGCCGCAGCCGGCGGCCCGATCGGCACGGTCCGGGACGGCGACCTCGTCCTGGTCGACGTCCTCGAGCGGCAGCTCGACCTGCTCGGGGCCTCCGGCGAGACGGATCCGTCGCCGGCACGCGGCGCCGAGCTGATCGGCCAACGGGCCGCGGAGTTCAAGCCTCCGTCCCGACCCGCGACCGGCGTCCTGGCGCTGTACCAGGCCCTGGCCACCTCGGCCGCGGAGGGCGCGATGATGCTGCCCCCGCGCTGACGCCGGTCAGCCGGCGACGAGGCCGCCGTCGATCACGAGCTCCGCCCCGGTCACGAACGCGGCGTCGTCCGAAGCCAGGTACAGCGCGGCCTTGGCGATCTCCTCCGGTTCGCCGAGCCGACCCATCGGCTGGCGCGCGACGAGCTGCCTGCGACGTTCATCCGGCTCGCCGGTCTCAGCGAGCAGCCGACCGACCCACGGCGAGTCCACCGTCCCGGGACAGATGCAGTTGCAGCGGACGCCGGTGCCCGCGTACTGGATGGCGACCTGCTTGGTGAACGCGATGACCGCTCCCTTGCTGGCGCAGTAGGCGGCCCGGTCCTTGAGGCCGATCAGCCCAGCGGCCGAGGCGGTGTTGACGATCGCCCCGCGGCCGCGCTCGAGCATGTGTGGGAGCGCCGCCTTGGTCCCCAGGAAGACGCCCCGCGCGTTGACCGCGAACACGCGGTCCCACTCCTCAACCGTGCAGCCGATCGCATCGGCGGTGGAGCCGATGCCGGCGTTGTTGCAGAGGACGTCGATGCGGTCCCACGCGTCGAGCGCGGCGGCGACCATGCCCTCGACGTCGGCCGGCAGCGACACGTCCGCCTGGACCGCGACACAGCCCTCGGGCACGGAACTGGGATCGAGGTCGGCGGCGACGACCCGGGCGCCGTCCTCCAACAACTGGCGCGCCATCTCGTACCCGATACCCGACGCCGCGCCGGTCACGACCGCGACCTTGCCGTCGAAACGCCCCGATCCCATGCGCTGCCTCCTCTACTTCGGAAGGATTGCTAACGTAGTCGATCGCGTCGCGCAGTCGTCGAAGGAGGCACCGATGGCAGGCGTCCCCATGAACGTCAGCGACTACGAACAAGCCCGTCGCAGCTTCCGCCTGGAGGTCCCCGAAGCCTTCAACTAACCCGCGACGTCATCGACGACTGGGCCCGCCGAGAGCCGAGGAAGCTCGCGCTGCTCGCCGTCGGACCCGACGGTGGGAACATCCGCCGCTACCTGTTCGCGGATCTCGCCCGGGACTCGCGACGGGCGGCGAACTCCTCGCCGCGCAGGGCGTGTCGAAGGGCGATCGATCTTCGTGATGCTGCCGCGCATCCCCGAGTGGTACGCGGTCCTGCTCGGCGCCTTCCGGCTCGGTGCGGTGCCCATGCCGGGGACCGTCCAGCTGACGTCCAAGGACATCCGCTACCGCATCGGCCGGGCCGATGCTTCGGCGGCGATCGTCGACGAGGAGGGTGCGACCAAAGTCGACGAGATCCGCGAACAGTGTCCCAGCCTGCAGACCCTGATCGTCGTGGGTCCCCCCTCAGCTGCGTGGAGCTCATGGGCGGATGGCGTCGCGCGCGCCAGTGATCGACAGCCGGACTCCGAGCCGACGGCTGCCGACGATCCCTTGCTCATCTACTTCACGTCAGGGACGACCGGACAGCCCAAGATGGTGCTGCACACCCACGCCTCCTGCGGTATCGGTCACGAGATCACCGCTCGGTTCTGGCAGGACCTCAAGCCCCAGGATCTCCACTGGCGAAACTGACCGTCGGCCCACGAGAGTAGAACCTTCCACGCCTGGCGGGTGGCCACCGGAACGGAGATCCACGACGGCTACGGGCAGACCGAGACCTGCAGCCTGGTCGCGAACCTACGGTGCATGCCGAAGAAGCCCGGCTCGATGGGCAAACCCCATGCCCGGATACCACGTTGCGGTCGTGGACGACGACGGCAACGTCCTGGACCCTGGCGGCGAGGGGCAGATCGCCGTCCGGGTCCGACCCGAGCTGCCGGTAGGCCTGTTCAGGGAGTACTGGCGCAACCCGGAGTCGATGGAGCGGTCGTTCCGGGGCGACTGGTACTACACCGGCGACCGGGCCCATGTCGATGAGGACGGTTACTTCTGGTTCTCGTCTCGCGTCGATGATGTCATCATCTCCGCCGGGTACCGGATCGGCCCCTTCGAGGTCGAATCGGCGATCATCGAGCACCCGGCCGTCGCCGAGACGGCGGTGATCGGCGTGCCCGATCGGGACCGAGGCGAGGCGGTGAAGGCCTTCGTCGTGCTGACACCGGGCATCCAGGGCTCCGGAGAACTCGAGGCCAAGATCCAGGACCATGTCAAGTCGGTGACCGCGCCCTACAAGTACCCACGCAGCGTCGAGTTCATCGACGAGTTACCCAAGACCGTCTCAGGCAAAGATCCGCCGCGTCGAGCTGCGCGAGCGGGAGGCGGTGCGGGACCGGTAGGTTCCGGGCTCGGCCGGTCATCCCTCCACGATCACCGGGTTGCGCAGCGTCCCGATGCCCTCGACCTCTACCTCCACGACATCGCCATCACCCAGGAAGCGCGGTGGCGTCCGTGCGAAGCCGACGCCGTACGGGGTCCCGGTCGCAATGACGTCACCTGCCTCCACGGTCAGGAACCGCGAGAGGTAGCTCACCAACTCGGCCACGCCGAAGATCATCTCCTTCGTCGAGCTGTCCTGGAGCGTCTCCCCGTTGACACGGCAGCGGATGGCGAGCGACTGCGGGTCCGGAAGCTCGTCCGCCGTCACGATCCATGGCCCCAGGGGACAGAACGTGTCGTAGGACTTGCCACGGATCCACTGGCCGTCGGCGAACTGCGCATCTCGAGCGGATACATCGTTGCACACCGTGTAGCCGAAGACGTGATCGAGAGCCCTCTCCTCGGGGATGTCCCGCCCGCGGCGGCCGATCACCACCGCGAGCTCCGCCTCGTAGTCGACCTGCTGCGTGTCCGCCCTCCGGAAGCGGATCGGCTCGTCGGGCCCGATGATGCTGTTCGGCAGTTTGGCGAACGCCACGGGGGCAGAGGGCGGCTCCGTGCCGGACTCTCGCGCGTGGTCCGCGTAGTTCAGACCGATGGCGATGATCTTCTGTGGTGACGACAGCGGCGCCAGCAACTCGACCTCACCGATCGGCGCGGCGTCACGCGGCTCCCGCGAGGTGAAGTCGGTGCCTCCCGCGAGGAGCCGTCGAAGGATATCCACGTCCGGCTCGACGGAGGCGTCCTCGAGGATCAGCGCTTCGCCCGCCTCGATGCGGGCGATGCACACACGTTCCTGCGTCCTGATCAGTGCGATGCGCATCGCGGCATCCCTCCGGTCGAACCCGTCGAGCACGTTCCGCTAGGTTAGTTCAGAATGTTATCATATTGGTGTCCGTCGGCCTCTCCGCGCAGCGGCCCCTGTTCGCTCCGCTGCCGTCACGGTCGCCTATAGTAAGGACTCCGTATTAACCGTCCCCGATCGCTGACCGGATCCCCATGAAGATCACCCGGATCTCGACGCTGGTCGTCAACGCCCGCCTACGGAACTGGGTCTTCGTCAAGGTCGAGACCGACCAGGGCCTCGTCGGTTGGGGGGAAGCAACGCTCGAGTGGCACACGCAGGCCGTGGTCGGCGCCGTTGCCGACCTCGGACCGTTCCTGGCCGGGATGGACCCACGCAGGGTCGAGCACCTTTTCCAGACGGGCACCCGCCAACCGTTCTGGCCGAAGGGCCTGGTCGGCATGAGCGCGCTGTCGGGCATCGAGCAGGCGTGCTGGGACATCGCGGGCAAGGCACTCGACGTGCCGGTCTTCGAGCTGCTCGGGGGACGGGTCCGCGAGCACGTACGCCTCTACGACCATCTCGGCGGTGGCGAGCCAGGCGCGATGTACCTGGATGACGCTCCCGGCCACATGGCGGAGCGTGCCGTCGAGAGCGTCGCTGCGGGGTTCGACGCGATCAAGGTCATGACCGTCCCCAGGGCGCGCCCGCTGGAGAGCGAGGAGGTGTTGCGGCACTGCGACGAGATGATGCGCGCGGTCCGCGAGGCGGTGGGGCCGGACGTCGACATCATGGTGGATTTCCACGGGCGTACCTGGCCGGAGCAGGCGATCCGGTTCGCGGAGGTCTTGAGACCGTACGCCCCCCTGTTCATCGAGGAACCCGTCCTCCCGGGGGACGTGCCAGGGCTGGCGCGGGTAGCCCGTGCGGTGTCGCCGATCCCCGTTGCTGCCGGAGAGCGCTTGGTGGGACGCCGCGATGTGCGACCGGTGCTGGAGCAGGCTGCGGTCGCCGTGTTGCAACCTGACCTGTGCCATACGGGCGGGCTATGGGAGGGTCACAAGATCGCCGCCATGGCCGAGACCTACAACGTCTCGATGGCCTTCCACAACCCGCTCGGTCCGATCTCCACGGCCGCGGCGATCCACCTGGCGTTCGCCACCCCGAACTTCCTGATCCAGGAGCAGCTACGCGCGGACGTACCCTGGCGCGACGAGGTGTGTCCGGTGCCCTTCCCGATACGTCAGGGTCGCGCGTTGCCGATGGACCGGCCAGGACTGGGCATCGAGGTCGACGAGGATGCGGCCGCTGCCCACCCCCAGCAACCGGAGGAAATCGTGCGTTGGTGGCACGAGGACGGATCGGTGGCCGACTGGTGAGGACCCGACGATGATGACCACGAGCACCGACGCGACCACGTTCACCGCGACCGATCCGCGCTCCGGTGCGGCGACCGGCGCGTCCTATCGGGACGCGACGCCTACCGAGGTCCTCGGCGCGGTGGATGGCGCGGTGGCCGCCTTCCCAGCGCTACGTGCCCTGTCGGCCGCCCAGCGGTCGACACTACTGCGTACCATCGCCAGTGCTATCGAGGGTCTCGGTCACGAACTGGTCGATGTCGCCGACTCTGAGACCGGACTCGGCACGGATCGCCTCGAGGATGAGCGTGCCCGGACATGTGCTCAGCTGCGATCCTTCGCCGACCTCGTCGACGAGGGTTCCTACGTCGAGGCGATCATCGACCACGCCGACCCCGACGGAACTCCCCCGCGCCCCGACCTACGCCGGATGTTGATCGCGGTCGGTCCGGTCGCCGTTTTCGGTGCCAGCAACTTCCCCCTGGCGTTCAGCGTGCCCGGCGGCGACACAGCCTCCGCGCTGGCAGCGGGCTGCCCCGTCGTCGTCAAGGCCCACCCGGCCCACCCCGCCACTTCCGACCTGTGCGCCGGCGCGATCTCCGGCGCGCTGGCGAAGCTCGGCCTGCCGCAGGGAGTGTTCGCGCTTCTCCATGGCGACGGACACGGTGTCGGTGAGGCACTGGTGACCGCACCGGGCGTCCGCGCGGTCGGCTTCACCGGGTCGCTCACCGGCGGCCGGGCGCTGTTCGACCTCGCCGCAGCCCGACCCGAGCCGATCCCCGTCTACGCCGAGATGGGCAGCCTGAACCCGATCTTCGTCACCGCGGCCGCACTCGCGGTCCGCGGCGGGACGATCGCCGAGGGGTTCGTCGCCTCGATGAACCTCGGAACCGGACAGTTCTGCACGAAGCCGGGTGTCGTCGTGCTGCCGCCCGGGGCGAGCACCGACGGTTTCGTCGCGGACGTCGCGAGGGCCGTCAGCGCCCGATCCGCCGACGTCATGCTCGCTCCCCGCCTGAAGAACGGGCTCTCGCATCGTCTGGCCGAGACCGTCGGGGTCGACAGGGTCGAGGTGATCGCCCGCGGCCAGACCGACGAGACCGGTGTGCGCCATCCGGCAGTGGTACTCACGGTGGACGCGGACCGTTTCCTGGAGACCCCACAGCTGCGGGAGGAACACTTCGGTCCGGTGTCGATCCTGGTCCGCTGCGGTTCGTCGGACGAGCAGCGAGAAGTCGCCCGACGGCTGCCAGGCAGCCTCACTGCGACCGTCCACTCCGAGGCCGAGGACCGGGGATCGATCGCCGACCTCGTCGCGATCCTGCGGGAGCGCGCCGGACGGCTCGTCTTCGACGGCTTCCCGACCGGGGTCGCCGTGACCCACGCCATGCACCACGGCGGGCCGTACCCAGCGACGACGGCGCCAGCTCACACATCCGTCGGCTCGAGTGCGATCCGTCGGTTCCTGCGCCCCGTGAGCTACCAGGACGCACCGGACGGTTTCCTGCCTGCGGCGCTGCAAGACGGCAACCCGTTGGGCATCCGGCGCCTGGTCGACGGCGTGCCCACCTCCGATTGAGGAGCGATCGCGGATGGCCTTGTGGCGCATCGAGATCGACGACGAGGCTCGATGGGCTCGCGGACCAGCCGATGTCGGTCCCCGGGAGCTCCTGGACGGACGCGAGTCGTTGGGCGAGCTGCTCGGTGAAGGAGGGCAGTCTCTGGCGGATCTTCACGACAGCACGTCGCACGCAGCCGTACCGGCCGGAGCGGAGGCCAGGGTCCCTCTGGACACGCAGGAGGTCTGGGCGTCAGGCGTGACCTACATGCGCAGCCGTGAGGCACGTCGCCTCGAATCTGCGGTTCCGGACCACTACGACCTCGTGTACGAGGCGGCGCGTCCCGAGCTGTTCCTCAAGGCGGCGCCGGGCCGCAGCCGCGGTCCGGGCGAACCCGTGGGTATCCGCGCCGACTCAGGCTGGGACGTACCCGAGCCAGAGCTGGGGCTCGTTGTTGATCACGGCGGTGAGATCGTCGCCTACGTCATCGGAAACGACATGTCCTCGCGGCGGATCGAGGGCGAGAACCCGCTGTACCTGCCACAGGCCAAGACCTACGACGGCAGCTGTGCGATCGGTCCTTGTCTGGTGCCCACGTCCGATGCCCCGGAGCTGACCAGAATGGAGGTAGCGCTGCGCGTGGAGCGGGCCGGGGACATCCTCGTCGAGGAGTCGATCTCGGTCGCGTCGATGCGTCGGCGCCCGGCGGAGTTGCTGGACTGGTTGTTCCGGGCCACATCGTTCCCAGACGGTGTGGTGCTGCTGACCGGGACCGGGATCGTGCCAGCCGATGACTTCACCCTGGCCGCCGGGGACACCGTGATGATCGCCATCACGGGTCTCGGTGAGCTGCATAACCCCGTAGCGGTGGTGGGCATCGAGCACCTGTCGGATGGCGCGGGGGCGGCCCGTTGATCATCCTCCAACCATCGGTGCCCGGTCATCCAGTGGTGCCAGGACGTCTCGGCCAGCGAAGGCGACCCGCGCGCCGGCCTCGGCTTCGATGCGAAGTAGACGGTTCCACTTGGCGTTGCGCTCGGAGCGCGTGGTCGACCCGACCTTGATCTGTGCCGGCCCCCAACCGACGGCGAGATCGGCCAGCCACGTGTCTTCCGTGTCGCCGGAGCGGCACGAGATCACCGGGGCGTAGCCGGCTTCCCGTGCGACACGGACCACGTCCCCGGCGGCGGTCAGGGTGCCGGTCTGGTTCGGTTTGACCAGGATCGCGTTGGCGATCTCCTCCGCGACGCCCCGTTCGAGCCGGGTGACATCGGTGACGAACAGATCATCGCCGATCAACTGAACCCGACTGCGGAGGCGCACGCTGGCCTCGACCCAACCGTCCCAGTCGTCCTCGGCAAGCGCGTCCTCGATCGAGACCACCGGGTACGCATCGCACCAGGCGACCAGCTCGTCGATCAGGTCGACGGCGCCGAGAGATCGGCCCTCGGCCGCGAACGAGTACTCACCCTCCGCGTGGAACTGGCTCGCCGCCACGTCCAACGCGAGGGCGACCTGGGCGCCGGGCTCGAGCCCGGCGCCCTCGATACCGGCCATGACGAGTTCGAGCGCCGCGACGTTCGAGGTCAGGCGCGGACCCAAGCCGCCCTCGTCGGCAACCAGGGCGGCGTTCAACCCGCGCGCCGCGGCCTCGTCGCCGGTCGCCCGACGCACACGCCAGGCCCACTCGATCGCTTCGGCGACGCAGCCCGCCCCGACCGGCACGACCAGCACGTCCTGGATGTCGATCGCGCCGTCCGCGTGCGCACCACCCGAGACGATGTTGACCATCGGCAGCGGCAGCACCGGACCCCCGTCTGCGGCGAGGTGCCGCCACAGGGGCACGTCGTTCCCGTCCGCGGCGGCCAACGCGGTCGCGACCGACACCGACAACACCGCGTTGGCGCCGAGACGTGCCAGCCCCTCGCTGTCGTCGAGCTCGCGGAGACGAGCGTCCACCGCCCGTTGGTCGCACGCGTCGAGACCGGCGACCGCGGGACCGAGGACCTCGACGACGTTCCGAACCGCCCGCCCGACGCCGAGTCCCGCGTAGCGCTCGCCGCCGTCGCGCAGCTCCCGGGCCTCGTGTCGGCCGGTGGATGCGCCGGAAGGGACCGTCGCGGCCCCACGTGCCCCGCCGGACAGACGCACCTCACACGCGACGGTCGGCGTACCGCGTGAGTCCAGCGCCTCCCAGGCGGCGACCTCGGCGATACGGGTGTCGGTCATCGCGTGGCCCGATCGAGCCGCCGCCACACGTCGCCGAGGCGGTCAGGCGGATCGAGGAGCAGCCGGCGCCCCAGGTCCCGGGCCGTCTGGCGCTCCGGCTCCGTCAGGTACTCGACCGGCGACTTGCCGTCCACCCGCGCCACCAACAGGCACCCCAGCTGCCCGAGGACGTACCGGGCGGGTCCGGCCCAACCATCACCGACGCGCGCGTGGTAGGCGGCCCAGAAGGTGCCGGCACAGCGCGCGAACGCCGCCGCGTCGCCGGGCCGGTGGATCGCCTTGAGCACCAGGTGGTTGAGCATGAAGGCCACGTCGAAGGCGGGGTCGCCGAGGTGCGCGACCTCGAAGTCGATCACCCAGAGGCGTCCGTCGCCGACGAGCACGTTCTTCGGCGAGTAGTCGCCGTGGACCAGACAGCGCCGGGTCGACAGCATCCGTTCGACGTACGGTTCCATGGCGTCGGTCAACTGCGGGGTCCGGCGCATCACCGTGCGGTAGTAGGGATCCACGCGCAGCTGCTCGAACGCTACGGCGTCGTCGAAGATCGGGGCGAGGTCGGCACGGTCGGTCGCCGCGTGCCACGTGGCCAGGACGTCGCCGAGGCGTCCCGCGACGGCGGGGTCGGCGTCGCCGGCGAGCAGGTGTTGCTTCCACGTCCGCCACCCTCCCGGGGCGCGGGCGATGGTGATCACGCACGACCGCTCATCGAGGTCGAGGAGGGGCGGCACCTCGTCGGGCGTCAGCTCACGGGTCAGCTCGATGGCTGCGCCCTCCGTCAACACCCGCTCGCGTTTGGCCCACCACTCGTCGGCGACCCGCAGACGAGGCAGCGACTGCTTCACGACGGCGTCGAGGCCGTCCCCGGTCGCCGCGAGCACCACGTTCGAGACGCCGCCGCCGAGCTCACGGACACGCAGGTTCTGCGCCGCGGTCACGATGCCGCGCTCAGCCAGGTAGTCGCCGACGGTGGCCGCTGACAGCAGCTCGCCGATGCCTCGTCTCTCCCGGTTGGTTAGGGTTCTGCACTATAGTCGCTGGCGTCCGGCACCGGAGGGCCCCACGGACGATCCCGAGCTCATCGCACGCTACGAGGCGTTGTACACGTCGCTGGTCTCCGACTGCATCGAGGAACTCGGCTACCCGGCCCGCGCCGCCGCACCCGGTCTGCGACCCTTCCACCCGGACCAGGTCCGCGTGGTCGCGGGTCGCGCCCACACCTGCCAGGTCCACGCCACCTCGGACCGTGTCGAGATCGACGTGCTGCTCGCGATGGTCGACGCGACGCCGCCCGACAGCGTCGTGGTGGTCGCGGCCGACCGCGACCCGCGCGTGGCGCTGTGGGGAGGGCTCATGACCGCGCGCGTCCAGCGACGCGGCGGGCGGGGCGCCGTGGTCGACGGCGGGGTGCGGGACCTCCACCAGATCCTGCCCTTGGGGTTCCCCGTGTTCGCCCGGTACCGCTCGCCGCTCGACATCCGCGGTCGCGCCGAGGTCGTCGGCTTCGGTGAGCCGGTGACGTTCCGAGGGGTCGAAGTAGCACCCGGCGACGTAGTCCTCGCCGACGGCAACGGCGTCGTGGTCGTGCCGACCGGCGCCGAGGCCGCGGTGCTGGAGCGCTGCGAGGAGCGTCTGGTGCGCGAGCACGCGACCCAACGGGACCTCGAGGCCGGCGGCGACGCCCGCGAGGTCTACGACCGCCACGGCGCCTTCTAGGACGGACGCAACGCATGGACTGGCACGCCGGCACGTACGAGCGCGCGCGACCGATCTTCGACCGGACGCGCCGCCACTTCCACCCGATCCTCCGCCTGGAGAGCGCGCGCGTGCTCGCCGCCGAGGTGCAGCTGACGTTCGAGACGCGCGGCGGCGCCCACGTCCGCGGCCGGCTGACGTTCCCCGATCCCGAGGTCGCACGCTTCCAGTGGAGCTTCGGCGCGCCACCCGGAGATCACCTGAGCGAGATGCTGGTGGGACCCCCGCCGGAACGGTCCGTGCGGGTCGAGGAGACCGACGAGACCCTGACGGTCGACGCGGGCGGAACGCCGGTGGTGCTCGAACGGGATCCGTGGCGCCTGCACTTCGGTGGCTTCGCCACGGAACCCGCCGACACGTCGATCGTGGAGCCCATCGCCGAGGCCGGCGGATGGTCGACCGATTCCGACGGCCGTGTCGCCACGTACGAGACCTTCGCGTTGCGTCCCGGCGAACAGCTTTGGGGTCTCGGCGAGCGCTTCCTCGGACCGGGTCTTCGCGGTCGACGGTTGGCGCACTGGATCGACGAGCCCTTCGGGACCAACACCACCGACCGCCTGTACAAGAGCGTCCCCTTCTTCGCCTCCAGCCGTGACTACGGCGTCTTCCTCCACCACAGCGAGGAGGCCGTCTTCGACCTCGGCGCGACCTCGACCTCCTCGGGATCGGTGCTTGTTGAGGCCGGCGAGCTGGACCTGTTCGTGATCCTCGGTCAGCCCAAGGACGTGCTACGCCGCTACACCGCACTCACGGGTCGCGCGTCGGTCCCCCCCGAGTGGTCCTTCGGCGTGTGGATGTCCAAGTGCATGTACGAGAGCCGCGAGGAGGTCGAGGAGGTGGTGAGGACCGCGGGCGAACTCGACATCCCCGTCGACGTCATCGGCCTCGACCCACTGTGGCTCGCGCACCGCTCACAGCGCAGCTTCGACTTCTGCGACTTCGTCTGGAACGAGGAGGACTTCGGACCGCTCGAGGACCTGGTCGCGTGGCTGCACGAGCGCGAGATCCGGCTGTGCCTCTGGGTCAATCCCCACGTGGTCGAGGGCGACGACAGCTTCGTTCCGGAACGGCTCGTAAGCGACGGGAGGGCGCGTGACCCGAACATCCCGGAGCGGGGCTTCGTGGACTTCACCGGTGTTGGCAGCGATTGGTGGCACGCGGAGATGACCCGTCTGCTCACTGCCGGAGTGGACGCCTTCAAGCTCGACTACGGCGAGACCCTGCCGGTCTCTGCGCGACTCGCCGACGGCCGGACCGGCGCCGAGGCGCACAACCTCTACACGCTGCTGGCCTCGATCACGGCGGACAACGCCGGCACGCCGGTGGCCTTCACGCGCTCCGGCACCGCCGGCAGCCAGCGCTACCCGGTCCACTGGTCGGGCGATGCGCAATCCACCTGGGCCGGCATGTCCGGCTGCCTGCGCGGGGCGCTCGCCTTGGCGTGGAGCGGGTTCGCGTTCTGGACCAGCGATATCGGCGGCTTCTACGTGCGCGACCTGACGATCGCGGAGGAGCCGCCCGACTTCGGGTTCTCCGTCCCGGAGGACGAGCTCTACATCCGCTGGACACAGTTCGGGTTGCTGTGCAGCCACACCAGGTTCCACGGCACGCGTGGCCGTGAGCCGTGGAGGTTCGGCGATCAGGCGATCGCGGTCGCCCGTGACTTCGCCGCCCTGCGCATCCGCCTGCGTCCGTACCTCATCGCCTGCGCCGAGGAGGCGGCGGAGACCGGCTGCCCGGTCATGCGGCCGGTGGCGCTGGAGTTCCCCGACGACCCGGGCGCCCGCCACGTCGACACCGAGTACCTCCTCGGTCCGGGGCTGCTGGTGTGCCCGGTCCTGGAGTCCGGCGGACGCGTTGAGGTGTACGTCCCGCCCGGTGTGTGGACGGACCACTTCACGGGCGACCGCTTCAGGGGACCCCACTGGGTTTCCCACCGTGACGTGCCGCTGGAGCGGCTACCGCTATTGGTCCGTGAAGGTCACAAACCGTTCTCGTCCTGAGTGGGCCTGCGTCTAGCCACCGAACGCGCTGGCGGCGACCCCGGTCACGCCGGAGCGGACCCGGAAGACCGCACCGGCCAAAGGCTGCTCCTGGCGCTCCTTCTCCGAGAGCCCCTCGGGAGTGGTGGTGATGTACAGGTCGGTGAGATCGTCGCCACCGAAGGTCGGACACGTGACGTTGGCCACGGGCAGCCGGATCTCGCGGTCCAGAACGCCTTCCGGGCTGTACCGGCGTACCGCCCAGCCGTTGAAGAGCGCCACCCACAGGTAGCCGTCCGCGTCGATGGTCATCCCGTCGGGCAAACCGTCCTCCTCGGGGATCTCGAACAGTTGCCGGCGCTCGCCGAGCTCACCAGACGTGCCGTCGAACTCGTAGGCATCCACGCCATGAGTCATGCTGTCGATGAAGTAGAAGGTCCGGTCGTCCTCGGACCAGGCCAGCCCGTTGCCGATGGTGAGCCGATCGAGCACCTTCCGGACGTCCAGCTCGGGGGTGAGGCAGTACAGGCTGCCTGCCTCTGGGGTGGCGTCGAAGGCCATCGTCGAGGCCCAGAAGCGTCCCTGGCGGTCGCACTTGCCGTCGTTCATGCGGGTGGCGGGCTGGTCGGCTTCGACGCCTGCCAGCATCCGTACGGCGTCGCCCGTGGACGGTAGTTCCGCGAAGCCGTCACGAACCGCGAGTACCAGACCGCCGCTGGACCTCGGCACCAGCGCGCCCACAGCCTGCCCCACGGGGGTCGCCGTGTCCTGACCCGTGGTCGGATCGAAACGATGCACGGACTCGCCCATGATGTCGACCCAGTACAGGACACCGTCTACCCATACCGGTCCTTCGCCGTGCTGAGGATGAGCATGGACCACGACCTCAGGCTCGCTGCTCATGGGTTCGTCCTTTCTGCCAGTCGTTCGATGAGCTCGCGCCGAGCGCCCTCAGCACCGAAGGCACCGAACACGGTTGCGTGGCTCGCTCTCGACTCGAGCGGGAAGTGGTGTTCCAGCTCGCAGAAACCGAGAGAGGGTGAGTTGTACAGCTGGATGGCGGTGGGTCGCCCCCCGGTCGGAGGGACGTCGACATACGTGCCCTCCGGATCGGTCTCGCTCAGTACGACCACGAGCAGGCCAGGATCGTCGCGCCCGAGGGCGGCGAGGACCATCTGACCCCCAGGCGCGTGATCGAGACCGAGCTTCCACTCGGGTGGTGTGCCGTCCGCCTCGAGCCACCCACTGCGAGGCTCGGGCGGCGATCCGTAGATCGGTACCGGGTGGCGGGCATCGCCCACGTACAGGTCGCTCGGTGCGGGGACCATGATGAGGTGCCAGCCCGACAACCTCCGTTCGGTGATCACGGCGTCGTCCGTCCGGTAGCCGGCCCAGGGAAGTTCGCACGCCACGGGGGGCTCGACCAGTGGCCGGATCACTCGGCGCATGTCGGCACCAAGAGCATCCTGACGCAGGGACACGCCGTCGTCATTCTGTTCGGCGGTCCACGATCCTGGGTCGAGTTCTTTCGGACACCGCCAACTGTCCCGCTCGACGGAGCCTTCGGGATGGAACACCACCCGCTCCGGGGCCAACCAGAGTCGGTCCCCACCGGTGATCGGGGCGACGGTGTCGCCCCGCCACAGGAGGTTCGGACCTTCAAGCTCAGGGCGCAACTCCGCCACGCGACCGCCGTGTTCGGTGACGATCACCTCACCGGTGCCACTGGCGAACCCGATCGATGTCGCGGCCTCCGCCATCACACCACCTCAGGGGTCTCGTGCGGTCTCGCGCCGATCCAGAGCGATCCACGCCACGTCCTCCGCTGCTGCGTCATGGCCTCCTCTCAGCTATCGTCATAGTCACTTATCCTAACGAACGGGTTCCCGGCCTGCGACCCCTTGCAGAGGAGTCCGACGTGAGCGCGGAAGTCCTCGAGCTGGAGAACTTCTACACCGGCTTGCCGTTCCGGGTGACCGGGCCCACGTTCTGGTTGGACGCTGACGGGCGCCACCTGACGCCGGACGCCATGAGTCGTGTCGCAGCCGACATGTGGCGAGACGGCGATGTCGAGGTTCGGCTCGTGGCGTTCAGGACGGCGGACGGGTCGCGAGAACTGGTGCTGGAGGCTGACGGTCTCCGTCATGTCGACGAGGTTTGCCTCCTCGACGGGGGGATCGACCCGTCCCCCTTCGGCGTACACAACCATGTGTGGTTCGACGTCTCAGGGCTCGCGCAGTCCACCGTGCTGTTCGTGCGTGGGGCGGGAGTCGGGCTGTTCGCCTGCTACGCCAACCCGTTCGGCCGGTTGGAGATCGATGACGACCGGGTCCGGCTCAGTTACCGGCCGGCCATGGACGTCGACGGCCGCTTCCGTTCGGATCCGCTCGTCCTTGGAGGGACCGAACTCGCGGACCGGCCCGTCCGACTGGAGATGCTGCCGGGACGCGACGTCGCCGCCGGGAACGTCGCGCGGTACGCGGACATGCTGGGACCCGAGATCCCCACCACGCTCGACGCCGGCGAGGTACGCGCTGTTCGGGCCGCAGTGGCCGCGCGCGTGCCGTGGCAGCCGCCCCGAGCCCGCACCGCCCATTGGGACTGGGGCGAGAACCTGTACCGCTTGGACATCGCGACATCCGAGACTCGCGAGATCTACGACCGCCTCATACGCCTCTGTGAGGAGCTGGGGATCGAGACCCTGCTGCTCGCACCCGGTCACGCCGGGACCCCGCAAGCGGGCATGGAAGCGGACATGGCGGGCGGCGGCCCTTGGCAGACCATCATGTGGCTCGGTAAGGGTGTCGACGTCGGGGCTGGGCGCTGGGAGCCCGAGGCGGAGGTGGCCACCGAGGCCGACACGACCCCCGTCATCGAACTCCTCGCATCGATGCGAACGCGTGACGTCGAACCCGTCGCCTACGTCAATCCGCAGTACCTGTGGTGTCGCGAGGACGCGTGGCAGGTGGTACGCGACCACGCGAGCGACGATCACGACGCCTACCGCCTCACGTGCCTCGCGGTGCCGGAGGCACGCCGCTGGCTCGTAGGAACCGCCCGGGGGTTCGCCAGCGCGTACGACCTCGGTGGGTTCAGTTTCGACTTCGTGTACTGGCTGCCGTGCCACGCCGTCGACCACGGTCACGAGCCAGGCACCGACTCACGCTACGCGCAGTGGGACGGCTACCGGAGGCTCGTGGCTGAACTTCGGGAGGCGCTGCCAGAGGCCTGGCTCGAGACCCTGATCGGTGGGTTGGAGTTGCTCCCGTGGGGCGCCGCCGATGTGACCCATCCGCATCCGAGCATGGGCGACAACCAGCCACAATGGGTTCCGGCCTGGCCCGACCTCTCGCTGGACCGGGTCAACGGCAACTGGCAACGACGCGCGGCCTACTGGATGCGAAACTTCGGGCTCCTGCCGAGCTACAAGGTGCCGGGGCAGGTCGGCCACCAAGCCAACCGGATGCGTTTCTTCACCCCGGAGCGAGGATGGGATTGGGAGGGAGCGCGTTACAACCTCCTGTCGGCGATCGCGTCCGGACCATCGAGCCTGTCGGTCTGCTTCCTCCCGTGCTGGGACGAGGACGAATGGGAAGGCTTCCGCGAGCGCGACGGAGCGTTCTTCCGCCGATGGATCGACTTCGCAAGGGAACACGCACGGGTGCTCGCCCGCTTGGAGGACGTGTTCGACGAGCCGCGCCCCGGCGCAGTGGACGGCACCATCGCACTCGATGACGATGGCGCCGGGTTCGTCTTCCTCGTCAACCCCGACTACACCGAACACACCGCGAAGCTCCCCGTCACCGATGGCTTCGCTCTGCGTGAGCTGCATCCCCAGGCGGGCCGGCTATGGGATGCCGAGGTCAGCGTTGAACCGCACGGTGTCGGCGTGTACGAGGTCGTAGCCGAGTCGGACCTGACGCTACCGGCGGTCCTCGGCATCTCCGGCGCGGTCGAGGTCGACGAGAGCGCCATCGGGGCCGGGGACGTGCCCGCTGCGGTGCCGGCCATCACCCCGAACGTAGGAGCGGCGGGTCAGCTGGCAGCCCACATCGAGTTGACGGAAGCCGAGGGCATCCCGGGATCGACCTGCGTGGCAGCGGTCCGCCTGCCGTCCGGCGAGTTGCGCGAGCTCACCGTGCGTTTCGCTGACGACGGCGTGAGCCCGACGCTCGGGCCCTGGCGGGACGTTGACGGCGGGGAGGTGGACCTGTCCGAGCTGGAAGGAAGCGCCCGCATCGCGACATCGTGGGCGCCCGGCGAAGCGCTCCCCGGGCTCCTCGCGCGCCTGGCGCCTCCGCTCGCGCCGGTCGGTGACGAGACGCGTAACCCGTGGTCGGACCCGTCTCGTCTGCGCCTGTTCCCAGCTCTGCTCGACCCGAAGGCCGCCCGCGTGAGGATGTGGGTCGACGGCGACGAAGTCGGGGTCGACGAGGCGTACATCGGTACCTACGTCGATGTCAGCTCGGCGCAGACCGGCGACAACAACCTTCTCGGCTACTACGTGGATCTGACCGGGCAGTTGCAGGACGCTGACGACCTGTCGCGTCCCTGGGACATCGTCATGGAACTGGAGCTGTTGTGGGCCGGCCAGCTGACCGGCGTGCACGTAGCCCACCTGCCGCGCCGTACGACCACGCAGTTCGAGGTGGTCCGTGCTGACTCCGACCCGATCAGTCCTGAAAGATGAGTCGGTAGTAGCTCTCGGAGTTCTGGAGGGCGACCAAGATCGCCCCGCGCACCCCCGCGTCGCGTCCGAGGGTCCACGGTCGGATGGCCACGTGCGCTGCGGCCTGCCCGAGCGTGTGCTGTCGGGCCGCCTCCTCGAGGGGGCCGAGCAACGGTTGGCCCGCCTCCGCCACGCCTCCACCGACCAACAGGACCTCGGGGTTGAAGAGGTTGATGAGCCAGGACGCAGCGAGCCCGAGCCGCCGCCCGGCATCCGCCAGGATCTCGATAGCCAGCTCATCACCGTCGGCCGCCGCATCGGCGACGTCCTTGGCGCTGAGGTCGGAGGCAGGGCTCGCGCCCAACTTCGAGTCGCGGCCGGCCTCGAGAGCGGCAACCGCGGCGCGAACGATGGCGGGACCGTCCGTCAACGTCTCGAGGCACCCGATCTTGCCGCAGTTGCAGCGGGTCGTAGCGCCGGGCACGTGACAGTGACCGATCTCGCCGGTCAGCCCGAAGCTGCCGTGCAACAGTCGCCCCTGCGAGATGACGCCGGCACCGACACCACGTCCGACGTACAGCAGCACGACGTTCTCCGCACCATGAGCTGCTCCCTCGATGGTCTCAACGACAGCTGCCGCGTGCGACGTGTTCACGACGGATACCGGAACGCCTAGTGCATCGCTCAGCAGGTCGCTGATCGGCACATCGTGCCAGTCGAGGTTGGGCGCCAGCAGGCACGTACCAGTGTGCATGTCGACCAACCCGGGAAGGCAGACGCCGACGGCGGCGAGTCGCTTGCGGGCGGCGCCCGAGCGCCTGATCAGCTGCTCGATCTGGTCGGCGATCGCCCCCAGCGCCTTCGACGACAACCCGGGTGGAGTGTTGATCTCGACGCGATCCATCTCCTGACCCAGCGCATCCGCGATGACGAGGTTCGTCCGACGGACGCCGATCTGAACACCAACGAGGAACTGGGAACGTGCGTTGAACTCCAGGAGGATCGGGGGACGACCGCCGCCGGACGCGGTTGGTCCGACCCCCACCTCGCGGACGAGGCCCTCCCCGACCAGATCCTCGACGATGGCGGAAACGGTCGGCTTCGCCAGCGATGTCTCACGCGCGATAGAAGCCCGGGAAACCGGACTACGCTGCTTGATGACGTCCAGGACCAGCGTGCGATTGAGTTCTCGCATCACACTGTGGTCCGTGCCAGACGTGTTCGGCTGCTGACCTTTGATCATCGCTCCAGCGCTGTGCGACGGACCGCGGCTTCGACCGCGGCACGAAGACTACCCCCCTGCCGATGTCGAACCGGGGAAGCGTCACTGTGCGAGCAGGCGGTCCAACCTCGAGGTCGGCTCACCACGACCGGTCAGTCCACGACCTGCCGACCAAAGCACGGCGAGCGCGAGGGGGACGAGAACCCACACCAGCGGGTTCACGGGCAGCGGCTCCATCGGACCCGCTGCGGCGACGGCGGTCACTGACGGCGGTGGAGCCGCGACCGGTTCGGGGCCCGGCTCGGCCGGGGGCTCAGCGACCATCGGCGGAGGGGCCAGCGACTCGAACGTGGGGGCGGACCAGGAGGCGGTCCCGGACTCGAAGGACGTGGTCCCGGACTCGAAGGAAGGCGACTCCTGGAACGCGGGATCCTGGGAACCGGACCCCGTCGTGTCGCTGTCGCTGGACGCAGGGGGTGGTGGAGGTGGCGAGGACTCGGTGCTGTCGCTTCGCTCTGCCGGAACCGTGTAGGTACCGATCGGGGCGAAGAACTCCGCGTGGAAGGTGATCTGGTAGTTCGGCTGTGGCGTGCTGATGTCGGCGACCAGCGCGACGCCGTTGTTCGGTTCGCCGGCCCGCCAGCGGGCCAGGATCGGGTCGAGGACCCACGTGTGGGTGCCGTCTTCGCCAACCTCGCCCGTGATCGGCTCGTCGCCGCACTCCACCTCCGGTGACTCCGCGATCGGGTCGCCGGACTGCAGCGAGAACGGCTCGATGACGATGCACGCCAGGATGGGACCCGCCAAGCCGAAGTTCTTCCCCGCGCCGTCGGCGACCGGGAGAGTGATCTGCGCCGAGGTGGCCGCATCGGGGATGTCCAGCAGGAGGTAGCTCCGTTTGGTCTCATTGGTCCCTTCGGCGCCGATCGGGAGGTCGCCCGGCTCGAGCGTCGTATGCGCCGCGGGGTCACCGAGGCCGGGGACCTGCGTCGACGTGGCCCATCCCTGCCCGTCGGCGACGACCTCACCTTGTTCCTGAGCAGCGGCGGGGCCGGCAAGTGCCCCGACCACGACGAGCAATGCCAGGAAGGTCACCGTTCGGCGACGCATGTGTTGCCACCTCCCGAACGAAGCCACCCCACAGTATGTTTCAGATGATAACTAAATCGTAGCACGCGGAATCCGATCGTGCCTACTGGGACCGTGTAACGTTGCCGGACTCTGGCCCGCGGCCGTCCGGCAACGTCCGGTCCGATCGTCGTCGCGCTGCGGGGCTCAGCAGGGTGCCGGCGCTCCCGACCCTCGTGGTGGGCTGACTCAGGCGCGCGGCGGCCACGAGCATCCGTGCGGCGCCGTCTTCCAACCGCTGGCGGTCGATGCGCTGTCGCTGGGTGTTGAAGAGCGCGACACCGAACAGGACCAGACCCAGGCCCGCCCCGCCGGCGACCAGCACGAACGGCAACTGCGTCGATGCGCTGATCTGCTCACCCGACCCCCAGTACAACCCGAGGATGACGGCCACGCCCACGGCCACGCAGCCGATGGCCAGTCGGATCGGCAGCCACACCCAATGTTCGCGCGTCATGACCTGGTCTCGAGCGACGACAAACACACAGCGCAGGGACGCAGTTCCTCACGCTGGGCCTGATCGACCGTGAGTTCTCGGAGTCCTTCACGATCCGCGGCGAGGTCGCAGTGCGGAGCGTGGTACGACGCGTGTGAGGCCAGCACGTGGGTCACCGCCTGAGGTCGCTCTGCAGGGATCTCCTGCGTATCCGCGCTAGCGGACACCCGTTCGCGGCTATAGGCCAGATCGAGCAACGCGTCGGCCACGCGCTCGAACTTCGCGGCTAGCTGGTCGGCACCCTTCGAGTTGACGTGGGCCTGCACGAGGGAGGCCCCCAGGACGACCGCGGCCAATCCGCCGAACCCGCCCGAGATGAGCGCCTGCAGCTGGCGACGGACATCGGGGGTACCGGAAGCGTCGTACCAGCCGAGCGCCACCGCCACGAACCCGATGGCGATCAGCGCCATGCCCACGGGTAGCTCGACCCGACGCCACCGCGCGAGCAGTCGCTCCGTGCGATTGGGGGGGTCGGCTCGTTCGAAGTCCGTGTCGCTCACCGTTTCACCCGTTGTTGCCATCGTTGCCATCGTCTGCCTCCGGTTCCTCCTGGGTGGTCCGTACCGCGTCCACGAGCTCGGCACGGTTCATGCTCGAACGGCCGGGGATGTCGAGGGCCCTGGCCTGCTCGCGCAGTTGCTTCAAGGTGAGGGCCTCGAGCGAAGCCGCCGCGAGATCCGGATCGTCGTCGTTCTCGGTGAGGTCACTGGTCGTGGCAGCGCCAGATCGCTCGACCGCGCGCGGATCGGTGCCGAGGTAGGCACGGATGACCGCCGGGTCGCTGAGCACCTCGTGGGGAGTGCCGTGCGAGATGACCTGACCGACCTCCATCGCGTACAGCTCATCGGCGAGGGAGCGGATCAGGGGGATGTCGTGCTCGACCACCATCAAGGTGCAGCCGAGCTCGGACTTGACGCGACGCAGCAGCGTCTCAAGCGCCTCGACCTCGCGCTGGGCGATACCCGACGACGGCTCGTCCAGTAGCAGTAGCCGCGGGCGGTGAGCCATGACACAAGCGATGTCGACGATACGACGAGACCCCGTCGACAGCTCGGAGATGAACTTGTCGTGGAACGCACCGAGACCGAGGCGTTCGACCAGCTCCTCGACGTGCTCGCGGACCAGCCGTTCGCGACGCCGCGACCACGGCGTCGCGAACGCGGCCGACAGCAAGCCCTGGCCCGCCAGCCGCCGCTCGAACGCGACCGCGAGCGTCTCCGCAACGGTCATGCTCTGGAACAGCGTCGCGTTCTGGAAGCTTCGGCCGATGCCGTACCGAGCGCGCTGACCGGCGCCCATCCCCTCGTCGAGCAGGTCCAGGTCACCATCGAGGACGAGGGAGCCCGCGTCGGGGGTGACGAACCCCGAGATCACGTCGAACAGCGTGGTCTTGCCGGCGCCGTTCGATCCGACGAGCCCGACGATGCGCCCCTCGTGCACCGTGAGCCGATCGACGTCCACCGCAGTCAGGCCACCGAAGCGGACCACCACGTCCCGCACCTCGAGCACCGGTGCACGCGTAAGTAGGCGGTCGGCGGTCATCCGGCCGTTGGCTGTGTGCATGGCGGTGGCGTTCACCATCGGCTCCAGGTCATCGGCCCGCTCCGGCGAGGAACACCGACCGGACGATGTCGTCGCGCTCGAGCAGGTCACCTGCCGCGCCCTCGAAGCGCATCTCGCCCTTCTCCATGAAGTAGGCCCGCTCCGCCAGCTCCAGGGCGATGTTGACCGACTGCTCGACGAGGATGACCGTGATGCCCTGACGGTTGATCCGCTCCACGACCTCGAGCAGGTCCTCGACGATCACGGGCGCGAGCCCGAGTGACAGCTCGTCGATGGCCAGGATCCGGGGCCGCGCGACGAACGCCTGCGCGAGCGTGAGCATCTGCTGCTCGCCGCCGGACATGGTGCCGGCCGGCTGGTTCAGTCGCTCACCGAGGCGAGGGAACAGCTCGATCGCGTGCTCGTAGGCTTCCCGGGTGTACGCCTCGTCCTTCCGGTACAGGTAGGCGCCGAGCCGCAGGTTCTTGGCCACGGTGAGGCCTGGGAACACCCCGCGCCCGCCGGGCACGTGGATGATGCCGCGCTCGGTCGTCGTCTCGGCGGGCAGGCCGGTGATGTCCTCACCGTCGAAGAGCACGACGCCGTCACGCGGCCGGATCAACCCCGAGACCGCCCGCAGGAGCGTGGACTTGCCCGCACCGTTGGTCCCGAGCAGCGCGACGATCTCGCCCTCGGCGACGTGCATGTTGACACCGAACAGCACCTGCACGTCGCCGTAGGCGACGTCGAGGTCGACGACCTCGAGCAGGTTGATCTCCTCGCCGGCAGCCTTGCGCCGACGGATCGCGATCTCCGCTTCGCCGACGCGGTTCACACGAGCGATGTCACGACCGATGAAGCGCGCCGCGCTGGCGGCCAGGCCGGTCGCGATCAGCAACGGCGGCACCGCCAGCAGGAGGCTGACGCGGAAGCTGTAGAGGTCGCCGTAGCTGAGCGCGACCGGGAAGAAGAGGTACCCGATGGCCGCGAAGAACCAGATCGTGCCGAAGCCCTGACCACGGATCCGGACGGGCATCGTCGCTGAGAGGATCAGCGTCACCGCCACCGCGGCGAGGGCGTGGATCGGGGTCGTGAGCAGGAATATCGAGACGGCAACGAGCAGCGTCGGCGCGAACGCCAGTGCTCCGACGGTGAACGCGAACGAGACCGCAGCGACCGCGACCAGCATCCCGGCCCGGGTGTGCTCGTCACGCGCCATGAGCCGCTGTGCGATGATCCCTCCGACGATCCCGCCGACAGCAGTGAGCAACGCCACTGACCCCAGGATGGCACCGCGTCCGAACGGACCCACCCCGAAGACCGCCTGGAAGTAGAACGGCAGCACACCAGCCAGCGCATAGCCGGTCCACAGGAACAACCAGACGTAGGCGTAGCGGCGCCACGATCTGATGCTCCACAGCTGCGCGATCGCCTGCTTGATGGGCAGCGGGTCGGCCTCGGCGAACAGGTCCTCGCCCACCTCCTTGCGCTCGAAGGCACCCCGCCGCGGCTCGTGCAAACGCAGCATAAGCACCAAGAAGACGATGCCAGGCAGCGGCAGGATGAGGAACGAGGTCTGCCAGCCCCATGCCCCGGCGATCGCGCCGCCAACCACGAGTCCTAGGAAGTTGCCGATCGGATTGGCGTTCTGGTGGATGCTGAACGCGGCACCGCGCCCAGCCACGGCGTAGTAGTCCGACAGCATGCTGTTGTGGGTCGGACCCGAGACGCCGCGGCCGACCTCAGTGAGCATCCGGACGACCACCAAGAGCCAGAACGCGCCGACGATGCCGGTGGCGAGAGCCGCCAGGCACCACACGAACCCGCCGGCGATCGACAAGCGGACGCGGTTGTACCGGTCGGTCGCAGCGCCGAGGGCGACCGGCAAGCCCATGCCGAGGAAGACGGCTGGCAGGACCGCCAGCCCGAGCGTCGCCGCCGAGATGTCGAAGTCACGGACGATCTCTGGGCCGAACAGGCCGAAGGCGGCCCGGTCCAGCTCGTCGAAGAGGTTCAGGCCCGCGAGCACCAGCACGGGGTACATCGACTCGTCTCCGAGCTGCTGGCGCACCCATCGGATCGGACCGCGGTACCACGCCACTACAGGTTCCGCGCTCATACTCGTGCGCCCTCCCGCTGGCCGGGATCCTGCGTTCCGACCTCGACGCCCGACGCGTGGGCCACCACGTCGTCGTCTGGCTCCTCGCGGACATCGGCCAGTAGCGACGGCACAACGATGTTCCAGCGTTTCGCCAGGTAGCGCAGCAGCGCGTCGCGTCCCTGGAAGGCGAGTCCTCCCAGACCACCCGGTGCGAACATGAGGATCAGGAGCAGACCGAAGCTGGTCGACAGCAGTTGCAGGGGCGGGGCGAAGAACTGGATGCCCCTCAGGTACAGCGCTCCGATGACCGCCCCCGGCACCGAGCCCAACCCGCCGATCACAACCGCAGAGAACAGCAGGAGCGACGTCTCGACGGGAAAGGCCTGGGCGTTCAGGCTGGTCTGGTTCATCAGGTACAGGAAGCCCGCCAGCGAGGCCAGGAACCCCGACACCGCGAACGCGAGCATCTTCGAAGCGATCACCCCCACACCGTACGAGGCGGCGGCGCGGTCGTTGTCGCGCACCGCAACGAAGTTCCGTCCCCAGCGACTGTCCCGGACGTTGCGCACGAGCGCCAGCGTCGCGAGCAGCAGCACCAGGCACAGGTAGTAGAAGGTGAGTTCGTTGGAGAAGTCCAGCGGGCCCACCACGGGCCGGGACACGATGTCGGAGAACACGAAACCCGGCTGGAGGAACAGGAAGTTCTGCGCCGCGACCGCGAACGCCAGTGTGGTCACCGCGAGGAACAGGCCACGGATCCGCAGCGCCGGTAAGCCGATGGCGAGTGACAGCAGCGTACCGACCGCACACACCGTCGCACCGGCGAGCAACGTGTTCATCCCCTGGACCGTGAGCAGCCACCCACCGAACAGCGCCCCGAACCCCACGAACGCCCAGTGACCGAACGAGATCTGCCCCGCGTAGCCCGAGAGCACCGTCAAGGAGACCGCGGCGATGGTGTAGATGAGCAGGAGGCTCGCGAGGTTCTGCTGCGCGATGCCGAACAGCGGCGGCGCGGCCAAAGCGACCGCCAGCAGGAGCGCCTTCCCGCCGAGCCGCACGCGACGTACCGAGGGGATGCGCGCGAGTTCCCGGGGGAAGGGTCGGATCTTCGAAGCCTCGGCGAACGACGACTCCTCGCCCTCGGTGGTCCGGCTGCGGCGGCGGCGTTTGACCAGCAGGGCGACCAAGATGACCGCGAACAGCACCATCTCGACCGGCCCCGAGGCGTCCACGTTGAACACGATCGCCTGCTCCACCACGCCTAGCGCCAACGCCGCGACCACCGTCACGCCGAGGCTCGACATGCCGGCGATCATGGCCGGCGCGAGGGCACGCAGCAGCAGCGCGGGACCCGCTGCACCGCCGAAGGTGAAGCTGACGATCGGCGCCTGGAGCACGGCGGTGAGGCCGGCCAGCAAGCCAGCGATCATCCAGACCGCCGTCGAGACCCGGCGGACCGAGATGCCGAGGAGACGCGCTCGGTCGGCGTTCTCCGCCGACGCTTGCACCGCCGCGCCGAAGTCCGTGAAGCGGAAGAAGCCGATCAGCGCGGCCAGGATGACGGGGAAGACCACCAGGACGACGAGGTGCTCGCCGCCGAAGAACACCTCGCCGATCTTGAACTCGATGTCGAAGGGCACTTCGATCCGGGGAATGGACGGGGCGCCTTTCCGGACCCACAGCAGGTTGATGCCTGCCTCGAACGCGCCGAAGACCTGGGCCAGGCCGATGGTCGCGACCGTGAGGATGAGCCGCGGCGCCGTGAACAGCCGGCGGATGAAGAGCATCTCGGCCAGACCCGCGAGCACCACGGAAACCGCGAGTCCGGCGAACGCGGCGAGGAAGTAGTTGACGTCGTAGAGGGTGATGAGCTTGCCGGCGACCACCGCACCCGCCGCACCGATGCCGCCCTGCGCGAAGTTGACGTACTTGCCAGCACGGAAGATGAGGACCAGCCCGAGAGCGACGAGCGCGTTCAGCGCTCCGACGACCAGGCCGACGGCGACGATCCCGGCGGGCACCCCCCGGGGCGAGAGCGCGTCGCCGGCCACGATAGCCGCCACGGCGACCATCAATCCGGCACCGATCCACGCCAGCTTGGCACCTTCCGACCAAGCGCGCACCGCGGCGCCCACCCGACCGACCGGCCCGACCGCCGATCCGAGGCGCGATCCGGCGTTCATCGCCGCTCCCGCCCGCCAGGTCGCAACCACAGCACCAGACGTTCGCCAGCCGCATCGCCGTCCGGGGGCAGCGTGTCGAACAGGACGTAGGTGTCACCCGGCCGCAGGTAGACGTGGAACGAGGTGTCGTCCGTGACCTTCCCGGCACCGCCGGCGGCATATTCGGTCTCCTCGGGCTTCAGCACGCGCGAGTAGCCCAGGATCCGGTCGTCCTCACGCGCCGACTCAGCGCCCAGGAGGTCGGCCGGCACCTCGGACGTGTCGCTCTCGAGGTGGGCCAGGACGACCTGGCGCTCCTGCTCGGTGCCGTTCGCGACGTGGATGATGGTTTCACCGCCCACCAACTTCCGTCCGCCCTCGGCCTCCGCGTAGACGATGCCTTGCGGCTGCAGGATCAGTGCGATGTCCGGCGCGTCGAGGGTCACCCCGCAACCGACGGCCAGCACCACGGCCGTCAGCACCGGGACGAACCGCGCGGCCCCGAACCCCACGTCACCGATCCCGGTCGAACATCACTTCGGGTAGTTGGGGAATTCGGAGCAGCTCTTCCACGGTTTTATGCCGATGCGGTCCTGCTTCTTGATGTCCGTTCCCCGCTCGCCCGTGTCGTGCGTGGGCTCCGGCGGGATCTGGTCCGGGGACAGGAAGTAGACGTAGTTGTCGTACGACTCGTAGTAGCCGTTGGTGCCCAGCGGCGTCTGCTTGTTCACCCAGTAGACGGGTGTGAAGCCCTCCATGCCGCCGTCGTGCTCGGCGTTCCACTCGTAGGAGCCGACGTGCTTGTAGTCACGACCCATGAAGCGCCCGACGGTGCACCGGTTCTGTCCTCCCGGCTTTCCAGCCGTTTCGAGACCAGCGGCCCAGGTCTGCGGGTTGACGCTGTCCCCCGCGTGCATGATGCCCGCAGCGAGCATGGAGAGTTCGGTCCACACGTTGTACGCGCCCCCGTAGTCGTCGGTCGGCATGTCGTTGTGTCCGAGCTTCTCCTGCCACACCTCGATGTACCCGCTGCTGTTCTCGTTGATGTCGTCGTACTCCTCCACGACGCCCTGCGCCGTCACCGCGACGCGCAGCCCCACGATGCCGACTGGGCTGGTCCCCTTGACGTTGGCCCACACCCGCTTGGCCGCGAGTTGCTCGAAGAACGGGGCACCACCAGTGCCGAGGATGATGTCCGGGAGGTAGTTCTGCTTGTCCATCGTCTCGGTCAAGGGGACGAAGAAGCCCTTGCCGTCACCGAACTGCAGTGCCCAGACCAGCGTGTTGATCCCGTCCTCACGCATCTTGGCCACGACGCTCGTGGATTGCTGGGCCGCCACACCGGTGTCCGGCGAGATGAAGTAGGTGGCCTTGATCGGGATGCCCGCTTGGGCCATCGAATCCCGAGTCGCCTTGACGAGTTTGCGCCCCACCTGCTCGTCGAGACCGAGGATGCCGTAGACCCGATCGACCTCCGGTTCCCCAGGCGTCGAGCGGTCCGGCACCTTCGTCCCCTCGAGACGTCGATCCATCCAGCCCACCATGAACTGGAGCGATTTCTCGGCCGTGGGGAAGATGTTCCAGGCGTACGGGTGCCGGGCGCGCTCGTCGGCCTGGAACTGCCAGTCGATGCCCATGTGCAAGATGCCGGCCTGCGTCACGACGTCGGCGACGATCGGACCCTGTGCGCTCGCTGACGTACCGAGCGCAGCGAAGGGCTTGATCTCCTTGGCGATCTTGAGCGCCGCCGCGCGCTGGCGCTCGGGGCAGAAGTAGCCACCGTCATCCACGATCACCGGCTTCAGCGTCCACCCGCGCTCCTTCAACACGTACTCGTTGAAGAACTTGGTGAACTCGGTCATGACCTTGCGGGCTTTGGCGTACGTCCTCGGCTCCGGGTTGTTGGGCGCGTTCGGGCAGTCCTCCAACCACTCGTGGAACACGACCGTGATGGTGCGCCCGTCGATCCCGGGCCCTGATCCAGGTGCCGCGGGCTGGGTCTCTCCCTCCGCTGACCGAGGCTGTTGCTGCGGCGCTTCGCCGTCTTGCCCGCCACCGGTCGAGGATCCGGCCGTCCCCGCGTCACCCCCCGTCCCCGCGTCGCCCCCCGTCGTCGCTCCGAACCCACCCGTCGTCGAGGAACCGGTCCCGTCGCCCGCGCCTGGCTCGCCGGCTCCGAAGCCGGTCTCGGGAACGGCGCCTTCGAACCCCGTCGTCTCCCCGGTCGACGACTCCTGTCCGGGCACCGGCTCCTCACCGATGGATACCTCGCTACCCGGAGGGACACGTGAACACCCCGCCGCCAGCATCGCGAACACGACGAGCATCGGTACTAAGCGTCGGTGTATCGAACGTCGCATCGTCTGATCTCCCCGCCAGGGCGGTCGCGGTTGAGTCCGGTGATCCAGCCTATAGTAGCTTCAGGTTCCTTACAAACTCTCGCGCGGGTCCGCGCCAGATTTGGGAGGCAAGAACCTCAGTCGGGCATGGCAGCCTTGCGGTCCCGGTCGGCCCCCCACTACGTTCACACGACCGATGTTCGTTAGGAATATAACTAAACCACAGCGGCCAGGAGGCCCGCCGAGATGACATCAGGCGAGAACGACCCGGTCCGGGTGGCGATCGTCGGCCTGGACTCGGCCTTCTGGCCCCACGGCTTCTGGAGCGCCGCGGACGAGCACCCGGACTGCGAGGTGGTGGGCGTCTGCGACCTCGGGTTGCCTGACGGGACCATCGTCAACGACTTCGTCGCCGACGTGAGCGAGTACCTGCGCGAGCGGGCCCTGCGCCGCTTCCGGTCCCTGGACGAGCTGCTCACGGAGGGCATCGACGCCGCCTTCCTGTGCAGTCGCAACTCGGTGATGCCGACCGTCGCGGAGCACCTGATCGCCGCGGGGGTGCACGTCTTCGCCGCGAAGCCGCTCGCTCTGACCTCGACGGAGGCGCGGCGTTACCTGGCGGCGCGGGAGGCGGGTCTGGTGGTGACGGCCGGTCAGACCGCGAGAGCGTGGCAGCCGTACCCGACGCTCCTGCGTTTGATCGATGAGGGCCGGATCGGCCGCCTCCTCACCATGCACGTGATGCACCAGCACGGGCACTACGACGACTTCCCGCCTGAGGTCTGGTACAGCGATCCAGGCGAGGGCGACGCCTGCAACTGGCTCGGTTGGTATCCCATCGAGGCGATCGTGCGCACCATGGGACCGGTGGCCCGCGTGCACGGGGTGGCCCGACAGACCGCCTCGGACCATGACGCGCTGCCAGACCAGCTGGCGGCGATCGTCGAGATGGTAGACGAACGTTTCGCCACCGCGGTCGTGCGCTTCACCATCGGCGAGTGGCCCCTACCGATGCACGAGGCGGAACTGATCGGGACCGAGGGTGTCGCCCGCTACCACGGCCCCGGCGAGACGGTCCAGGTGCTCGACGCGACCGGCGAATCGAAGGTGCCCTTCGACGTCGGGGAGTCCCAGCTCGTACTCGAGGTGGACCGCTTCATCGCGGCGGTGCGTGGCGAGGGCGAGCCGGTCCTCGACGTGGAGACCGCGGTGCACGTGGCCGAGACGTGCGCGGCATGGCGGGAGAGTGCCGCGAGCGGACGCCCTGTGGATGTGCCGGTGATCCCTGAGCGCACGACCTCGAAGCTGGAGGAGACCGTCTGATGCACGTCGGGGCGCCAACGTGGAAGATCGACCGCCGCCACCGGGTCGCGATCGTCGGCTTCGGAGGCGTGGTCCAGGCCTGCCACATGCCCGGCTACCGAGCGCTGGGCGAGTCGCTCGGCATCGATGTGGTGGCCGCGGTCGAGCCCGATGAAGAGCGTCGCCGGGTGGCCACGGAGGAGTACGGCGTCGAGTTCGTCTTCTCCTCGCTGAGCGAGATGCTCGAAGTGGTCCGGCCCGAGATCGTGGATGTCACCGTTCCTCCCGACAGCGGCAAGGCCGATGTCATCCGGGAATGCCTTACGGCTGGCTGCCACGTCCTCGCGCAGAAGCCGTTCCTCTACGACCTCTTCGACGCTGCCGCGCTCGTGGACGAGGCCGAGGCGGCCGGCCGACTGCTCGCGATCAACATGCAGGCCCGGTACGCCCCGGCGTTCTACGCAGCGCGCGAACTGATCTCCTCTGGTGCCGTCGGCGAGTTGCGATCGGCGACCATCGGGTCGACCTTCCCACTGCCCGGGGACACCACGGTGGACATGGTGATCCACGAGATGGACCTGCTGCGCTACTGGACCGGCCTCGACCCGCGGCGCGTACGTGCGACCGTCACGCCGCTGGACGAGGCACAGCGCTCGCTCGTACTCGTCGAGGTCGACTTCGGCCCGGCAGCTGGACTCGTCGTCGAGGAGTGCCACGCGCCGGTGGCGATGCCCTGGAGCTTCCGCATCGTGGGGTCCGACGCGGTGCTCGACGGGCACGACCAGTTCGGGACAGTGGAGCCGGCCGCGCTCACGATCCACCGCCCTGGCGGTGAGCAAGTTCCGGTCGAACTGTCCTACTCGTACCAGCCCGACGCGTTCGCCCACGTCATGGCCTCGCTGCTCGAGGCCCTCGAGGTGGGCACACCGGCCCCCACCTCTGCGCGTGACCACCTTCCTGCACTCGCGGCCTGTTTGGCTGCGCGGCGCGCCAGCCAGACAGCAGACTGGGAACCGCTCGAGCCAGTCGTCTCCCCGCACTGAGTCGGGACGGCCCACTCGATGTTGACTAGTTAGGAATCCTCACTTACTCTCGACGGCCCGTCCGAGAGGAGTACCCGGTTGAGGCACGCGTCCCGCTTCCTGCTGGTGGTCACGACGGTCCTCGCGACCCTGGCAGCGTCCTCTGCGGCCGCGTCGGTGCCCGAGACCGGGACGCTCGCTGCGGAGTCATCGACGTTCGATTCCGGCACGGTCGCGGCCACTCACCCGCGCCTGTTGTTCGGTCCGGAGGAGGTCGAGGGCTTGCGTCAGCGGGTCACCAGCGGGGAGTCCGCTCTGGCGTGGGCGAAGCTGCGGGAGAAGGTGGACTCGTACACCACTCCCGGCCACCCGAACTACGTCAACCCGATGTTCGTCAACGACCCGACGCCGGTCACCGTGCGGGAGGGCGGCCTGAGGCTGGGGGAGAACGAGGACTGGGCCCTCTACGACAGCATCTTCTCCCAGAACGAGATGCGCACGTGGCTGACCGACCTCGCCTTCGCCTCGTTGGTAGCCCCTGACGATGCAGACCGGCGGCGCTACGGGCGACACGCCATCGAGTTGCTGGTCGAGCTGTCCGACCACTGGCCCGGCTGGAACCGCAACGAGCTGGGCGAAGGCGACCTGACCACGGGCGTGGCGTTGGCCTTCGACTGGACCTACCACTTGATGACCGCCGAGGAGCGGAACCTGATCGTCGGATCCTTGGTTGCTGACCTGGAAGAGACCAACCCGGTCGCACCCGACGGCAACTTCCCCGCCCCATCGGTGTTCAGCTGCCTCGACCGGGACTTCTTCTACGACCAGGCGTGGTTCAACTGGACCGGTGTCTGCGGCGGCGGCAACGGGCTGGTGCTGCTCGCGATCGAGGGAGAGGAGTTCCAGAGAGCGGGAGAGCCAGAGGAGCCCGTACCCGACCTCGAGCCGTGGATGAGCGTGGCACGGGAGCGGGTCTTCCCCTACTTCGAGCGCGGCTTCGGATCCCAGGGTGACGGCGCGGAGGGCGTGACCTACGCCGGCTACGGGTTGCACAACGCGCTGCCGTTCGCGTTCGCCTACGAGCGGCTGCGCGGCGAGGACCCGATCGCCGGGACCGGTCTCACCGAGTTGGCCGTGTGGCTCGCGTTCGAGCAGCAGCCCGGACGCGGTACGCGCTTCGTGCCGCGCAACGACTCGGCGGAGTCGCTGCCCCCCCTGCACGAGGTCATCCCGATGCTGTTCAACGTCCGGCCCGACGGGGTGACGGCCTGGCTGTACGACCACACGGTGGGACCGCAGGGGGACGCCGTGTTCACGTCCGATCCGGTCTTCGTGGCGGATCCGCTCACCGGCAACCAGACCTGCACGGACAGGGTGGAGGACCCGAACCGGTTCTTCGCCTGCTGGCGCTCGGCTGAGGTCTTCACGATCCTCTACCACCAGGCGCCGGACGAGTTGCCTCGCACCGACCCGTCGGAGGTCGCCGACCGTTCGCGGTTCTACCCGGAGTACGGGCTGGTCAACCTGCGTACCGGCTGGGAGGACGGCACCGGTGAGGTGCTGGCCACGTTCGAGGCCAAGCACGATCACCCGGGCGGCCACTTCCAGGAGGACATGGGCAGCTTCACGCTGTACGGCTACGGCGACCGGTTCGCGCTCGACTCCGGCTACGGGAGCAACTACTCCTGCGACGACTTCGTCCTCCACACCTTGCAGGGCTGCAGTCGGCGCGACGCCAGGATGGACAACGGCCGCGCAGAGGGTCACAACGTCCCGATCGTCGGCGAGTGGCGTGACCGTGGTCGTCGGACGCAGTGGGAGTTCGCCGTCGGCGCCCGGAAGCAGGACACGATCGGCACCTACGTCGACAGTCCCGACCGGACACTGGTCCGCTCCGACCTCAGCATGGCCTACGACGTCAACGACGACAGGCAGCCGGGAGACGTGCGGTACGCCGAGCGCGACCTGGTGTTCAGCCGCACGCCGGGCCAGCCGGTGATCCTCGCGGTCGCCGATCGCCTCGACCTCGACGGGACCCCGCACGACTACGAGTGGCAGATGCACACCGACGGCGCCAACGTCGTGACCGCCGACGGCGCGGGCGGCTTCACCATCCGTGCCCCCTCGGGTGGGACGCTCACGGCGGCCGTGACCGACGCCGGTGGCGCCCGACGCATCGACCTCGAACCGTGGCCACATGTGGTCTACACCCTGTTCGACCAGCCGTTGACCCACACCGTGATCGTCTCGGAGGATGACCAGGACCAGCGTCATGTCGCGATGGAGCACCTCGCGGTGCTCGCGCTGACCGCGCCGGGCGAGGATGCGGCTGGCGTGAGCACCCTCGAGGTCGTCGGCGGGAACGTCGTCTCGGTCACGTGGGAGGGAGGCGAGGCGCTGGTCGCGTCCGCGGCCTACGGCTCGTTCGGCGTCTCGTCGGACCGGCTCGCGACCGACGGCGACGTCGCCCAGGTGACGGTGCTGCCGGACGCGGCCGACGGTCCCCCGGCGGTGGCTCGCGAGCGGCGCTGCGCCGCTCTGCGCCCCGAGGTAGCGCGCGGCGACGGTCCCGGGTGCGGCCCGCAAGCCGAGACGGTGCTCGCGGCGGGCGCGAGCCTGACCGTCGACGGCCGTGTCTACGTCGAGGTGGGCGGCGGCCCCGCCACGGTCGTCGTCTCGGGCGACACCATCCGAGCCGTGGGCCCCGACGGCGCCACCTACCGCGTCCTGGCCCCCCAACCGATCGAGACGGTCACGGTCGGAGGCGATCCCGTGCCCTACACGCGCGACGGGGACCACATCGTCTTCTCCGGGTGACGCGGAGAAGTAGACCTGGTCGGGGACGACGATGATGTCGGACCGTGGCCGCGCCGCGTGAGGCTCAACAGGAGCACCGACCCGCGGGATCGAACGGCCACGGCAAGCCGCTCGCTGCCGTCGCGGCCCCGCTGACCAGATCCAGCTCGACGTCGCCGAACAGGTCCACCGCTGCGGTGCGCCCGCGGGTCTCGACGCAGTACTGGTCCGGCGGCAGGCCGGGGACGACCTTCTCGCCGCCTGCCATCCCAGCAGCGATCGTGTCACCGGTCCACCGACGCGCGACCCGGTACGGCCCGTCGCCTCGCAGCGTCAGGGCGAAGCGGGGCATCGGCGCGATCCCCGGTGACGGCACCCACGCCGGCGGGGCGACGACGAACGCGCCCCAGTTGTTGATGACCTGGTCGCCGACATCGAGCTGTATCAGCACCGCGTGCGGCAACGGGTCGGTCGTCCCCGCGGTGCGGACGTTGATCGGCGGGGTCTCGACCGCGCCGTCGGCGGGGACCGTCACGGTCATGTGGCCGCTGGCGACGTCGGTGCCGGTCGTGCGCGGGAGCACGACGAGATCCCCGTAGGGCGGTTCCGGCGTCCCGAAGCGGTGCGGGATGGCCGGGTCGTCGACGCCGATGACGTACGCCTCCTGCGGATCGAGCCGCATCACCGTCCAACGCAGGCTCGCTCGACGCAGGTCACGGTCGGTGTCGTTGATGATCCAGGTCGGCAGGACGAGATCACGGTCGGGCTCGACGCGCATGCTCGGCAGCACCCCCACCACGGGCAGGATGCGGCGATTGGCAGCGGCCAACGCCCAGAAGTGCGCCTGCGCCAGGCGGTGCTTGTCGACGACACCCGCACCGGCATCGCCCCAATGGTCGACGAGCAGGTGGTAGCGGTGCCCGCCGAAAGGGGCCCACTTGCGACGGCGGAACGACTCGATCGCGAGCTTCAGGAAGGCCCCGCCCCACAGCTGCGAGGCGAAGGTCCACGTCGAGAAGTCGGGGTAGCGCTCGGGGCGACCGGCCCGGAGCGCGTTCGAGAAGTAGATGTGCGTCCGGTGCTCCCAGTCTGCGACCGTGGCCGGGTCGGGAGGCCAGTCGCCAGCGGCGCCTGGAGCATCAGCCGCCGCCGAGAAGTTAGGGGTCCACGCACCGAACTCCGACATGAACGCGGCCTCCGTCGACGTGACGGCGGTTGTCGGATCGGTGGTGAGACTGCCGGTGTAGGTATGCACGTCGCCGACGTCGCGGGTAGCCCCGAGCCCCGAGGCTTTGAACGCGGAGCGTCCCGGGTCGATGTGGCTCCAGAGCGCGACGCGTTCATCGTCCAGGGCCTCTTCGTTCGGCGCTCCGAGCAGCCGGTCACGGATCGACACGATGTCTGGATGATCGCCAACGAACCGCTCACCGAGCTGGTAGGCGGGCTCGTTGTGCCCGCACCAGTAGACGATCGAGGGATGGTTGTACAGGTGGTACGCCGCCTCAGCAGCCAGGAGCAGGCTCGCTTCGCCCATGGTCGGTCCACCGTCGAAGAGTGGTGCCCCGTCTGGGTCGTGAGCCAGGTTCAGCGGGAAGTCCTGGTAGACGACCATCCCGGCGTCGTCCGCCGCGTCGTAGAAATGATCGGGAAGGATATGTGCGTGCGGACCCAACGAGTTGTGGCCCGATGCGGCCGCCAAGCGCAGGTCGGTCCGGAACGTCCTCTCGGACAGTTCAGGGAACCAGACCCCGGCGATGTAGTTGGCGGCCCTGACGTACGTGCGACGTCCGTCGATCCGCAGCTGGTACTGGTCATCGGGGCGCATGGGCATCTCGACCGTCCGGACGCCGAACCTCGCGCGATGGACATCGCTCACCTGGCCATTGGTGCTGACCTCTGTGGCCACCCCGTACATAGAGGTCACGTGTCCCCCGCCGGTGGTAGCCGTCCACGGCACCGCCTCCTCGGTCCGAGCGGTCACCCCGATACGTGAGGCACCGGCCGGCACCGTGGCCACGACCTCCATCCCCGCGACTGGGTGGGACGTGCCGTCCTCGATCGTCGAACGCAGCACGATGTTCACAGGATGAAGCGCGGCGTTGGTCATGACCCAAGAGATGGAAAGTTGTTCTGCAGCGGCGGTCACGAACGTCGCCTCCAACCGCACTTGCCCGGTCCTGACGATCCAGGCAGGTTGCACCATCCCGCCAGTTCCCCAACGGAGTCCCCACAGCGGCGAGAACCACACGCCGTGGGAGTGGCCCCCAGGGCGAGAGTCGTGGAACTCGAGGACACCCTTGACCTTGCGTTTCGCCTGGGTCAGCGGATCGGGACCGAGTAGCGCCGGCTCCGCCGGATCGTCGACGCGAACCGCGATGTGCACCTTGCGCGCCGGTCCCTCGAGGTCGAAGGCGACCGGCGTGAACCCCCCCTCGTGATGTCCGAGCAGCCGACCATCAGCGAACACCGCGGCGACGTAGTCCAGTCCGCCGAAGCGCAGTTGGTGGTGGCGTCCCTCCTCCATCACGATGTCGCGGCCGTACCAGCATGGGCCCTTGTGGTCGACGAGGTCGGGTTCGCTTCGCGACCACGTGTGAGGCACAGCCACGGGGCGCCACCCCGAGGTGTCCTCGACCGCGAAGTCCCGATCCCGTCCAACGCCATCCTCGTCGGCCCGGAAGTGCCAACTGCGCAGCGGCACCATGTCGCGATCGGCGATCCGGACTGGGGCCGCGACCGCGATATGTTCCGGGTCGACGGCGACGGCGCGGCTTACGGCCGCGTAGGCCGAGCCGGGTCCGACCGGCGCCGGCCGTGGGTACGGGTCGGGATCGACGGCGAGGTCGTGCAGACGGAAGGGTGCGATCGTGGACATCCGAGCTACGACGTGGCGGGATCGCGTGGCTCGTCAGCGTATCGACCATGCAGCTCCTGCCAGGTATCGAGCGCGTCGACGAAGCCGGGACCCTGGACGATGCGGGAGCCGGCGTCGCACCCGACGCTGCAGGCCTGGATCAGGTCGTCGCCCGCGGCCAGCGCGACCGCGAACGCGGCGTTGAACGCATCCCCCGCGCCGCTCGTGTCCAGAACGTGGTCCACGGTCGGGGCCTCGACGCGCGTCGTTGTGCCCTCGCCGTGCACGAGCACGCCCTCGGCACCGAGCGTGATCACCGCGGTCCCGGCGCCCCCCGCGAGCAGCGCGGACGCGTACGCCTCAGCGGACGACGTCGTGGCACGGGTCATCGCGCGGGCCTCCGGAAGGTTGGGCGTCACGATGTCGGACAGGGCGAGGAGGTCGGGCACGGACTCCCTCGGCGGACTCGGTGCGGGATTGAGGATCGTGCGTACCCCATGTCGTCTGGCGATCCTCAGCGCTGCCGTGGCCGGCTCGACAGGGATCTCGAGACCCACGAGGCAGACATCGGCACGGGCGATCACGGGTTCGACACTTTCGATGTCCTCTTCGGACAGGGCCGCGAGCACGTTCGGTGCGATGACGATCCGGTTGTCGGCGGCCCGGTCGACGATCACCGCACCGAGCATGGTCCCGTGGTCCGCCTTCGTGATGACGTGACTGATGTCGACCCCGTGTTCCGTAAGCCGTTCCAGTGCCGTCGGGCGGAAGGGGTCGTCACCGACGGCGCTGACGAAGGCGGTCGACGCGCCGAGGAAAGCCGCCCCGATCGCCTGGTTTGCCGCCTTGCCACCGCTCATCACGATCACGCCGTTCGCGAGCACGCTCTCGCCCGCCTCCGGCGAGCGATCGACGTCGAAGACCAAACCGACGCCCGCGCCGCCCACCACCGTCACCTTGGGTGTCCGACTCATCGGACCGCCTCCTCACCGTCCGCCGCCACCGGTCGCCGGCGCTGGACGTGCCGTTCGTACGCGTCGAGGCACTCCCGGTAGCGCCGTGCCCCCTCCTCCTCCCCGACGAGGTGGGGGCTCGCGAACACGTAGGGCTCGACACCGTGTTCCAGCAGCTGCTCGGTCGTCCCCGCGGTGATCGCGTTCATGACCGCGATGTTGAGCACCGACGCCGAGGCCCCCACTCGCTCCCCGAGCCCCTCCAGTTCCACCAGCGCGTCTCCTACCGGAACGTGGTTGTCGATGACCAGGTCGGCGATCTCGGCGAGACGGGTCGTACCACCGCGCTGCTCCGCCGCCGCCGTCGAGTAGTCCACGCTGGTCACCCCGATGACCCGCAGCCCACGCTCCCGGGCCGCCTCGACCAGGTCCAGGATGATGTGCTCGAGACCGGAGCTGGAGAACACCAACACCACATCGCCGTCTCGGGCCCGGAGGTTGTCGAAGATCACCCGGCCGTAGCCGGAGACGCGCTCGAGGAAGATGGCCTGGTCGAGACCGTTCGGACCGACCACCTCATGGAAGTAGGTGACGGCGAGCTCGACGACTGGCCGGAACCCCACGACAGCACCGATCCGCGGGTACGCCTCTTCGACCGGCATCCGTGAGTGCCCGGCACCGAAGACGTGGACGACGTTGCCGTCGCCGATCGCCTGCGCGCACCATCCGCTGGCCAGCTCCAAAGCCGAGGACTCGTCCGCGGCCAGTCCGTCGAGTAGCTCTCTGACCGATGCGATGTACCGCTGACTGGCGTTCATACTCCTCCATCGGGTCGAGTCAGGATGATCCGTCGCGTCGTGCTCACAGCATGTTCCGCCCACCGTCGACGTTGAGGAGCTGCCCGGTGATGAAGTCCGCCTCCTCGGAGGCGAGGAACGCGATCATCGCCGCGACATCGTCTGGCTCGGTGAAGCGCTTGATGGGTTGCAGTGCTCGGGACCGTCGTGCTGCGTCGTGGTCCAGCGTCCCATCCTCGAACCAGCGTCGGAGCCCGGCGGTGAGCGTCTTGCCGGTGGTGACGGCGTTGGCGGTGATGCCGTCGTCGCCCACGGCGCGCGCGAGCGACCGCGTGAACCCCACGACGGCGGCCTTGGAGGCCGCGTAGTGCATCAGGTGCTCCGATCCGGTCAGGTAGGTAGCGGAGGACATCGAGATCACGCGCCCCCAGCCCCGATCGCGCATACCGGGAACGCATGCACGGGCCATCAGGAACGGGCCGCGCGCGTTGACGGCCATGACGCGGTCCCACTCGTCGACGCTGATCTCCTCCCAGTCGGTCCACGGGAAGATGCCCGCGTTGTTCACGAGCACCTCGATCGGCCCCAGCCGATCGGACACGTGGTCGACGACCTGTCGCACCTGCCCTTCCTCGCTGACGTCACCTTCCACCGCGACAGCGTCGCCACCAGCCGACGCGATGGAACGCACGACCTGTTCGGCAGCCTTGTGGTCCCGCAGGTGGTTGATCCCCACCGCGCAACCAGCCCGAGCGAGCCTGAGAGCGGTGGCTCGACCGATCCCGCTCGAAGCCCCGGTGACCAGCGCCACACGCCCCGACCGAGCGTTGCTGTCCGTCATCGCAGGGACTCGTGTGTCGACGGCCCCGGCGCCGGCAGGTGCTTCCCGTCGCCGTGGCGATGATCGTCGTCCACACGGACGTCTCCGGCAGCGGTCAACCAGCGAGCGGGGTTGGTCTCCGTGAACAGCCCCACGATGCGGTCGTCACAGCCTGCAGAGCGCAACGCGGCCACGTGGCTGGTCAGGATCCCGGCAACACCGGGACCGCCGCTGCGGATCCGCAGCGACCGACGCGCCACATCGCCGCCCAGCAGGACGGAGGTCGCGAAGCCCGTCTCGGCGAGTCGGCGGATCACCGTCGTTACCGCTGACAAGGGCCGGTGATCGTCCCTACCTACCCCATCGAAGATCAAGTAGGCACCGCGGCTCGCGAGTTCCTGCATCAGGACGTGGTCCGGGTTCCGGTCGAGGTGTGAGAGCGCCACGCGTGAGGCGTCGACCCCGTACTCCTCGAGGAGGTCGAGTTGCTGGTGCGCGAACGTCCCTTGCTCCGTATGGGTGATGACGGGCAGCCCGCTGATCCGGTGGACCTCGGCCACCACCTCGACGGATCGGCGCTCGAACTCGCTGATCGCGTTGTAGGACGTAGCGATCTTCAGTACGCCAGGCCGTGCGGAGCTCCGCTCGACGTTCGGACCCGCGTAGTCGTAGCGATCGATGCCCTCCTCGATCTCGGCGAACAGCAGCTCGACCTGCACGTTCGGCGCGTAGCGTCTCGCCCAGTGCGTCACCGGGTAGTACGCCGACTTGTGGTAGCCGCAGGTGGCGACGACGTGCACCCCGGAGCGTCGCGAGACCTCGATGAGTCCCTCGATGTCGCGCCCCAGTCCGGTGGGCATGGCGTCGATGATGGTCCCGCCACCGGCGATCCCGAACGCCTTCGCCTCAGCGACCGCTTCCGCGCGGTCGTCCAAGCACAGATCCGGATCGGCCGTGGGTCCGTATTCCCAGCGGAGGAGGAGGTGCTCATGCGCGTCGACGACGCCGAGATCGGCTGCCTCCACGCGGCCGAGAACGGTGACGACCTGCGGGATCATCAGCCCTCGTCCTCCACGAGCGCGCCAGCGTCTCTGAGGAGCTCCCGCAGCCGGTTGGGATCAACGTCCGCGACGGACGTCCCGCCACCCGCAGCCTCGGCCGCTGCCGTGCCGGCGGCCTGACCTAGCGCCATGCACGTCGCCATGGACCGCGCAGAGGCGTGCGCTCCGTGTGTCGCGGAGAGGCACCGTCCGGCCACGACGACATGTTCCAGGTCGTCCGGAAGGAGGCAGTCCCACGGGATGCCGTAGACACCGGGGTCGGGGACGTGCTGCCAGCGCGTCTCGGGCGAAGCGAGATCCTCTATCGGCGCGCCGCAGAGGGTGATCTGGTCGTCGAATCTCCGCGGCTCCAGGACATCGTCCTCGCTCAGCGTGTAGCGGCCCTTGACCCGTCGCGTCTCCCTGACGCCGACCATCGGAGAGATGGCACTGATCTCCGCCTCCTCGAAGCCTGGCATGCGGTCACGCAAGAACCGCGCCCACTCGTCGACCTGCTCCAGCCCGTCAAGCTCCGCGCGTCCAGGCTCGAACGGATCGGCGAGATCGGGTGGCCGCAACCGGGTCACCGCCGTGAGCACCACCCCGTTCAGGCCGGAGCCGTGCAGGCTCCCACCTTCGCCCGGTAGTCGGTACCCGTCTCCACGAGCGGCGCGCACGAGCTCGAGGAACCTCGGACGGCCTTCCTCCGTGAAGCGGTCGACGTCCACCGGAGTCATGCGGAAGGTGGTCGTGGCGGGTTGTTGCAGCGTCGTGTCCTCCTGGAACGATCCACCCGCGAGGGCGACGAGGTCGGCGTCGCCGGTGGCGTCAACGAAGACCCCGGCGCGCACGCGGATCGGTCCCGCCTTCGACGCCAGAGCGACGGCGGTGACACGCCGGCCCTCGACTTCGGCGCCGGCGACGAACGTATGGAGCATCACCTCGACGCCGGCCTCCCGGAGGAGCTGCGCCCAGACGATCTTGAGCGTCTCGGGGTCGTAGGTGAATCCGGTTCCCGAACCGAAGCTGTTGGGACGGGCTCGGACCTTGCCCCGATGGCGCAGACGGTCGACGGGCTCGTCGGGGATGCCGGCGACCAGCTTCCGCGGCTCCTCGCCGGCGGTGAAGAACGCGTAGAACGTGTCGAGGACGGCGGTGCTCGTCCCGCCGGGGAAGCCGAGGCGATCGACCAGGACGGTGCGGACGCCGCGCCGAGCGGCGGCGATGGCGGCACAACAGCCGGCCGAGCCCGCGCCGAGCACGGCGACGTCGAAGTCGAGCGTCGTCGTCATGGCCGAGACGCACCCAGCGCATCGAGCGCCTCTCGGATCCTCGGGACAGCCTCCGCTGTGGGCATGCGTAGCGGCGAGCGGGGCTGCCCAGCAGGGAGCCCGCGCAGGGCGCACGCAGCATGCAGTGCACCGATGGTCGGTTCGCGGAGCCTGGACGCGGTCCAGTTGATGCGGTGCTGCAGGTCGCGCGCGTCCTCGAGGCGCCCCCCCTGCACCGCTTCGTACAGTTCGAGGAACAACTTGGGGACCACGTTGGTGATGGTGGAGATCGCTCCACGTGCCCCCATGGCGAACGCGGCGAGGTTGCATCCTGCGTTGGCCATCCAGACCGGGACGTCGGCGGAGAGAAGCGCAGCGAGGTCAGCGATGCTGGCGCTCGCCTGCTTCACGCCGGCGATCACGCCCGCCCGGTGCAGTTCGGCCGCTTCGTGAGGGCGCAGGTCGTAGCCGGTGGCCGGAGGGTTGTTGTACGCCAGGAGCGGGATCGCGTCTCCGACCGCTGCACGGATGCTGCGGTAGTAGTCACGCACCGCCGGGAAGTCCGGCTGGTAGTACACCGGCGGCACACTGGAGATCGCCGTTGCGCCAGCCTCGACAGCGTGGACGGCGAGGTCCGTCGCCGCCGACTGCGGCAGCGCCCCGATGTGGACCACGACTCGCAGACGTCCGTGCGCCGCATCGACTATGCGCTCCGCGAGGTGCCGTCGCTCGTCGACCGTCAGCATCGGCCCTTGTCCGGCTGTCCCGAGCACGAAAAGCCCGGTCACACCTGCCTCAGACTGGAAGCCGACCAACTCATCCAGTGCACCGAGGTCGATCTCGCCTGCGGTCGTGGTCGGCGTGAGCAGTGCCGTGAGCACGCCGTCGAGCTCGGTCCAGGCCATCTGCTTGTGGCTCTCGTCGATCGCACCGCGCAGCCTGCGGTGCCACGTCCGCTTCGACAGGGTTCCTACCTAACTGCCGTACCCACGTCAACTCCACGCTGCCGCCTGCCGTCCCGTTCTCCCTGTTGAGGTCGCCGGCCCGATAAGGTAGATTGCCTTACGAACCTCGTGGGGGTCAGGATGTACGGACGCCGCTACACCTCAGCCGTGTTCGTCGTCCTCCTCATATCGACCGCGCTCGGCTGGGGGCGTTCCGCGATTGTCGCAGCGGACACGCAGGAGGCACCAGCCGACCTCCCGCTCGGCTACCACTTCGTCGTCCCACCGACGAAGATCACGCCGGACCGCGGGGCCTTCCCGGACGCTGAGGGCAAACCGTTCTTCCGCGAGACGTCGCTCGCGGTGAACCGGCAGGGGCTCGTCACGGTGTTCACGGAGGCTGCCCCCGGATCCGGCAACGGCCCGACGTGGTCGTGTCGGTCCTCCGACGCGAGCGACTGGGAGTGCCAGCCCATCGACGACGGTCCGCCGTTCGTTACGCAGGTCGACCCGTGGATCGCGGACACGACCGGCGATCCCTGTCCGCGGTACGCGAACGCACTCACCCTCACCGAGTCTCGCGACCAGGCGACCGTCACCTTCACCTCCACGGACCAGGGCCGCACCTGGGAGGGTCCACACGTCGTCGCCGCCCCCACCTACGACGACGACGGACAGAAGATCCTGTTCAACGGCCGGACTTTCGTCGCATGGCGCCACTTCAACGGTGGCGGCGAGTTCGTCAGCCGGCTGGGGACCGACGACGACCCCTGCGACTGGACCCCGCCTGTGGCGACCCAGGCAACCGTGGGCCTCGGGGATGGCGACCACCCGCGCCTCGCCGCCACGCGCGAACCGGGCGTCCTGGCCATCCGCGGTGCCGCGCTGGCTACGACCGCCGGTGGCCACCTGCTGAGGTTCAACCAGGTCAACGCGGATATGACGGTCTCCCCGCGGGACGTACCCATGGCGACGACCTTCGGCCCGAGCCTGGTACAGACCAACTGCGCGACGATCGGCGAGTGCACCACGACAACCGATGCGGGAGCCACGCTGATCTACGATCCGGGACAAGATCGCTACCTCAACGTCTTCACCGACCGGGCAGTGGGAGACGAAGGCGTTCCCAGCGACCTCGTGACGCGTTACCAGTACTCCGATGATGGTGGGCTGACGTGGTCCACGCCAGAGGCGGTCGCGGGATCCGGCGCACCCGGGTCTCAGGTGGGAGCGTCGAGCACCCAACCCAACCTTGCCTACGATCCGGTGTTGGGGACCGCGGTGCTCGACTACTACGAGAAGCCCACTCGGGACAGCGACATAGTCGAACTGCGACTTCGCGTGATGGAACCGGACGGGAGTTGGGCTCCGCCGGTCACGCTCGACAGCACGGCGTACCTCCCCGCTCCTTCGGCACCCGTCTCGGCGTTGGCTGGCTTCGGTGACTACACGGCCCTACAAGCCTGCGGCGGACTTGCGCATATCTCGTACCAGAAGCTCGGCCCCGGACCGACCGACGCCGTTCCGGGTCTCGCCGCAGGGCCGACGGAACTCACCGGCTACATCGCCTACACCGCCGTCCGCTTCGCCACGACACCGACCGGCCGTGACGCGGAGGAAGCCCGCCGCGAATGTCCACGCGTGAAGTCGCCGGCAGGCAAGTCCCGCGGGCAAGCGTCCGTCGGACGATCAGGCCTGGCGGCGGAGCAGGGCTTTCCTCAGGAGGCTCTGCCCGCCACTGGTGCCCTGACCGGCGGCGTGCTCGTCGCGGCGGTCCTGATGTTCGTCAGTCTCCTCGCCCGCCGCGCGTCGTTAGCCAGAGCTGCGACGGCCCGAGGGGCGGATCCCCATGGCCACGACAGCAACCAGCCTCACGGTCTTCGAGGCTGGTACAAGGGTTAGCCGATTGTGGTTCAGCTAGTTCGACCCCGGTTTGGGGCTGTCATTCACACCCACGGAAACAGCAGAAGCGCCGGAAATTCACACGGATGCCGTTAGCAACGGCGTAGTAGTCCGCTGCTCAACCAGCTTGTTCCGACGGATCTGCGGTTGGCCGCGGGACACGATCTCGATCTCCGATATCGATACACCGTGTCGGGTGACATGTTCGACGTTACCTCCGCCGAACTCGAGGCGTTCGATCCGCACCATGACCCGCCCCAATACCCGACGAGACTTGAGCCAGGTCGCAGCACCGGTGGGGATTCAGTTGGCGGTTCTCCTACGACGACATGACCCGTCTCAGTACGTATGCGGGCGTCGCGCAGTCCATCAGGACGGGTTCCCACGTCGCTGCATCACCGCTCCTCCAGTCACGGGGTTGAGGTAGTCGAGCGTGACCATCGGGATCAGGCGCAGGGCGTTGTCAACGGACTCGATCGGGTACTTGGGCGCTTCCATCGCGGGCACTCTAGCCGCAAGCGGGATCGAGCCTCTCAGACGAGCCGGTCCGCCCACGGGAAGGCCGTTCTACCCTGCGTACGCGAGTCGAGAGGACCGTCGTGGTAAACCGAGGGAACACGTTCCTGCGCGAGCTGTCCGCGACGCTGCTCGACGGCGCGGTCGCGACCGATCCGGACATCACCGCCGGCTACCGCTACGACGAGGCGTTGTGGACGGATCCCGGGCACCCGCAGGCGGTGGCGTTCCCGGTGACGACCGCCGACGTCCAGGCCGTGTTGCGCACGGCACACCGCCATGGGGTGCCGGTGGTCCCACGGGGCGCCGGCAGCGGCCTGTCGGGGGGAGCGGCCGCCGTCGAAGACTGCGTGGTGCTGTGCCTCGATCGCATGGACGCGATCCGCGAACTCGACGTGGACGACCGTTCGGTCGTCGTCGAACCGGGAGTCATCAACGCCGACATCTCCGGAGCGGTCGCGGAGCACGGCCTGTGGTACCCGCCCGACCCCGCGAGCAAGGGTTTCTCGACGATCGGCGGCAACATCGCGACCAACGCGGGCGGGCTGTGTTGCGTGAAGTACGGCGTGACCCGCGACTACGTCCTCGGGCTCGAGGTCATCCTCGCCGACGGCACCCTCGTGGAGACGGGACGTCGGACCGTGAAGGGCGTCGCCGGCCTCGACCTCACCGGGCTCTTCGTGGGCTCCGAGGGCACGCTGGGCGTGGTGACCTCCGCTCGGCTCAGGCTGCGTCCACTACCACGCCCCGCCGCCACGTCGGTCGCGTTCTTCCCGACACTCCAGGCGGCCGGCCGGGCGGTGGCGGACATCTTCCGTGCGGGCGTCGTCCCCTCCCTCGCGGAGCTGCTCGATCAGGCGACCGTCCGTGCCGTCGAGGACTGGAGGCGCATGGGACTCGACGTGGACACGGGCGCGCTGCTCCTCCTGAGCTCGGATGCCCCTGGAGAGCAACGCCGGATCGAGCTGGAGCTCATGGCGGAGACGTGCGACGCCGCCGGCGCGTCGTACGTGGCGCACACGGAGGACCCGACCGAGAGCGACCAACTGCTGATGGCGCGCCGGCTCGCCTACCCCGCCCTCGAGCGGCTCGGCGCCACGTTGCTCGATGACGTCGCCGTACCTCGGGGACGCGTTCCAGACCTCCTCGCACGGATCGGGTCGATCTCCGATCGTCACGACGTCCTCATCGGCACCTTCGGGCATGCGGGCGACGGGAACATGCACCCCACGATCGTGATGGAGACCGACGACGAGGACGAGCGCACCCGGGCCCGGCAGGCGTTCGACGACATCCTCACGATCACCCTCGAGCTCGGTGGCACGATCACCGGCGAGCACGGGGTCGGAACGCTGAAGAACGCCTACCTCGAACGCGAGCTCAGCCCGGGCGCGCTGGAGGTCAACCGCTCGGTCAAGACCGCCCTGGATCCGACCGGCATCCTCAACCCCGGGAAGGCGCTCGGGATCTGACCGGCCCGCGCGGGTCCCGTGGGAACGCCTGGGGATCAGTCCGACCGCCCGGGTTCCGGCCCGAACTCGAAGGTCGTGCCCACGCTGTTGGGAACGAACGCCTCGGGGAACCGGGCTGCCAGCGCGTGGATCGCGCGCCATCCGGTGCAGTGGGCCGGGACGATGACATCCGGAGCGACCTGCGCGAACGCGTCGCACACCCGGGGGATCAGCGGTTCGAACAGCGGACCGTTCAGGTGGAAACCACCCACCACCCCGTGGACCTGTTGGATCCCGGTCAGGCGGCGAGCGTAAGCGATGGTGTTGACGATCCCGGCGTGACCGCAGCCGGTCATGACCACCAACCCCCGGCCCCGCACGTTGAGGAGCAGGGCCTGATCGTCCAGGACGAGAGGATCCGGCTCCCACGATCCGCCCGACCACGCTTCCTGGAGGGGGAAGCCGGGCTCGAAGTCGTTCGTGCGGTCGACCTCACCGGTGACGAGGAGGCAGCCGTCCAGGAGGAACGACGGCTGCCGCTGTTCGACGATGTCGAAACCGGCCCCCTCGAGCGCCGAGCGACTCGTGGTCGGCAGTTCCCACGGTTCGCGCCCAGGGAGCAGGATCCGCCGACGGTTCCAGAAGTGCGGGTGGATGATGACCGGCAGGTTGCTCCTGCCCACGCCCCGGATGAACCCGTCGATCCCGGTCGTGTGATCGAAGTGCCCGTGGCTGAGAACCACAGCAGCGATGTCGCCCGGATCGATGCCCAGGCACCGCATGTTGTGGATCAACCCGTCGGGAGTGCGACCGGCATCGAACAGGACGTGGGTCTGGTCATCCCCCACGGTGACCGACACCAACGCCGAGAAGCCGTGCTCCGCGCGCGGTTGGTCGTCGACCACGCCGGCCTCGAGCACGCTCGTCGGGATCTGGATGGCCGAGCCGTGGTCACGGAGGCGTTCGGCCGGACCCTGGTCGGGCATCCAGACGTCGATGACGTTGTCGACAAGGGTCGTGATCCGGACCCGATCGACGGGGGCGAGATCGATCTGCTCGTTCAGTGTGACCCCGTCATCCGCCGGAAGATCGGATTTCTAGCATACAGAACATGATTCTACAGCAGCGTGCGCCGGTCCCAGCGCCGCGACCGGAGCCTTGACAGCCCCACGCGCTCGGATGCTAGGCTCGCAGAAGTGCGTTCTATTCTCCGGAAAGGTTGCGCTGTGGGGTCCTTCGATCTGCGTCGTCCGGCCCGAACGAAGGGAGCGACCCGGCTACACCGGGCGTTCGCCGTGTGGTTGACCGTCGCGGCGATGATCCTCGTCGCGTGTGGGGACGGAGGCTCCGGAACCGGATCGGACCCGACGACCGGCCAGACCGGTGCCGCGGGAACCGAGGACGGCGGAAGCGCCGTCTCGGGCGACATCGTGCTCTACAAGGGCCCGTTCTCGGAGAACGAGGAACAGCAGGTCGGGGAGGTCATCGACGGTTTCGAGTCGCAGCATCCCGACGTCCAGGTCACCTTCGAGCAGTTCGACTTCGAGGCGATGGGCCAGCAGTTCCCGACGCGGTTCATGGGCGACGACCCGCCCGATGTCAGCACCGTGCCCGACCTGGAGTTCGGCAAGTGGGTCGACCGTGGCGCCTTCGAGGATCTCACCCCGTACGTCACCGATCCGGCGTGGTCTGAACACTTCGAGGCCATCCCCGATGAGGTCTGGGACATGGCGAAAGGGCCCGACGGGAAGATCTACGGGGTGCCGTGGTGGGGTGTCGTGCTGTCCATGCTCTTCGTCAACACGGACCTCGCCGAGCAGGCCGGGGTGAACGTGGAGGACGTCAGCGGATCCGCAGAGTCCTTCGCCGAAGCGGCTCGCAAGATCGGCGCACTCGACGACGAGACGTTCGGCTTCAGCGTCCGTACCGACCAGGCCAACCCCGCATCGTTCGACTGGGCCGCCTGGTTGCACACATCCGGTGCGCGGCTCCTCAACGAGGACTGGACCGCCTGTGCCGCGAACACACCGGGGGCGCAGAACACGCTCCAGCTCGTCGCCGACCTGATCGCCGACGAGGGTCTCGCACCGGAGCCGGGCGCCTACGACCAGCAGGGACTGAGCGAGCTCTTCGTCAACGGACGCGTCGGCATCGCGCACGAAGCGAGCGGGTTCGTCTCCACCATCACCATGGAGAACCCAGACCTGCAGTTCGAGGTCGCACCGATCCCGCCCGGGACGACCGGGGACCACTCCACGGGTATGTGGGGGGTCGGGCTCCTGACCATGTCCAGCAAGAGCGAGGACAAGGACGCCGCGTGGGAGCTGATCAGCTACCTGTCCTCTCCCGATGTCGTGGTGGACTACTTCTCGGAGGTCTCGCTGCTGCCGAACAGGACCGACGTCTCCGACCGGATGTTCGAGGACGACCCGCACTCGAAGAAGGTCGTCGAGGAGATCCTCCCCGGCGCCCAGGGATGGCAGCTGCATCCCGACCTCAACGAGATGCTCGGCCGAGCGCAGCCCGCCTTCGATCGTCTGTACCGCGGCCAGGCAGACGCCGCCGCCACGCTCGAGGAGGTCTGCACCGCGGTCGAGGACGTCCTCTAGGGACGTCCTCAGGGAGGGAGGGAGGGGCGTGGCGGTCGAGGCGCTGGAGGGGGACCGTGAACAGCGCCCGGCAACCGAACCCCGCCGCCGTCTGACGGACGACGAACACCGGCGGTTGGCACGTCGTCACCGGCTGAGGCGGACGTGGAAGGCACTGGGCTTCCTGAGTCCCAACCTCGTGTTCTTCACGTTGTTCCTCGTGGTCCCGATCCTGTGGCTACTGCTCACGACGTTCCAGCAGGGCGGGGTCTACGGGTCGGCCGAGTTCGTCGGCCTCGAGAACTGGCGGGAGACCTTCTCCGACTCCTTGGTCACGGCCACGATCCGCAACACGCTCATCATCGCGGGCATCTCGATCCCCGGACTGTTCCTCTTCGGGCTGGGGCTCGCGATGCTGCTGCGCAACATCGGCCGGGGGGGCGGCGCGTTACGCGCGGCGCTCTACATCCCGGTGCTGGCTCCCCTGGTGATCGTCGGTGCCCTGTGGCTGTTCATCGTCCACCCAGACTTCGGTGCGCTGAACGTGATCTTCCGAGGTATCGGCCTGGACACGGTCAACTGGCTCGGGAGCACGGGGACGGCTCGCGCGACGATCATCATGATGGAGATCTGGCGCGGGATGGGGTTCTGGGCGCTCTTCTTCCTCGCCGGCCTGCTCGCCCTCCCACACGAGTTGTACGAAGCGGCTCACCTCGACGGGACGAACCCGTGGCAGCGGTTCCGTCACCTGACCCTCCCGCTGCTGCGCCCCCGGTTCATGTTCTTCGCGATCATCGCGATCTTCTACGCGCTGCAGATCTTCGACACGGTGTTCGTGATGACGGACGGCGGTCCGGCGAGCTCCACCGCCACGGTGGTCTGGTACATCTTCAAGAGCATCTTCGTGTACGACCAGGCCGGCTTCGGCGCGACCCTGTCGTTCCTGCTGTTGATCGTGATCCTGCTGCTGACGCTGGCGGTCCTTCGTCTCCTCCGCCCACGGTGGCGGTCCTGATGGCCACGGACGGCCACCTCCGCAAGGTCGGAGAGCCCGCTACCGCGACGAAGGTGGCCTCGTACGTGCTCGTCATCATCGCATCGATCGCGACCCTGGGCCCGTTCCTGTACATCATGAGCACCTC
>JAHWKO010000029.1 GCA_019347855.1 Actinomycetota bacterium | reverse complement strand
ACACCTGCAGCACGGCGTGCAGGCCCGCACCTTCCGCGACATCGTCGCGCAACGCCAGCAGGACAACCTCCGGTTCCTGCGCATCCTGCAGGGCTACCTCATGCTCGGCCTGCTCATCGGTATCGCCGGCCTCGCCGTGGTGATGGTTCGCGCCGTCCGTGAGCGACGCCAACAGATCGGCGTGCTGCGCGCGGTCGGTCTCCAACCTGGCACCGTCGGACGCTCCTTCATGCTCGAAGCGGCGTTCATCAGTCTCCAGGGCATCCTCATCGGCGCCGTGCTCGGCACCGCCACCGCCCACCAGTTGATCACCAACGCCGGCGCACTTGGCGGGACCGACGTCGACTTCGTCGTCCCCTGGACGGAGATCGGACTGCTACTCGCCATCACCGTGGGCGCATCCGTGCTCGCCGCAGGCTGGCCCGCGCGACAGGCGAGCCACATCCGGCCGGCCACCGCCCTCCGCACCACCGAGTGATCACCCCTGCAGGCCGTTGAGCGTGACCTCGGTGAGACGTTCGACGGCGGCCTCCGATGGCAGCTCGGAAGCAGCGTCGAGTGCGTGCAGACAGAAGATCGTCAGTTCCGACGGTGGGATATCGGACCGGATCTGCCCCGCGTCTGCTGCGGCACCCAACAGGTCTCGCACGAGCTCCTGGAGCCGCCGTTCGGCAGGGGCGAGCTGGTGGTCACGATGGAGGAAAGCGGACAGGTCCATGCCGTGTGGCGTGCGGTGGTGATCGTCGCGGGCGCGGTGGATGGAGGTGTACCCCTTCAGGACGGCTTCGAGGCGCTCGAGGGGGCTCCCCTCACGTCCCGCCAGCTCGGTCAGCAGGGCGAGGTGATCGCTGATCTGACGTTCATGCCAGGCGTGGAGGATCGTCTCGACGCTGTCGAAGTACTTGTAGAGGGTGGCGCGACCGATCCCGGTCGCTTCGGCGACCTGGGTCATCGAGACGTTGAGCGGACCGTGCTCGCCGGCCAGTTCCGCCGTCGTTCCCATGATCGCGTCGCGCACCTCGCGACGGTGCGCCTCGATCGTCTCGCTCCAGAGCTTGGGCACATCGGTGAGCCTACGCGCCCCACCGTGGATCGAACACCACGTTCCTGCCGAGACGTTCCGTATCGTAAACTCCCCCGGCGATAGAGGAGCGACGATGACGGAACCAGCGCACGGTCCTGAACCTGGGGATCACCTGTCGGATGGGGACGGGGAGCACCGCATGCCGAGGTGGGTCAAGGGCTTGGTCGTGGCGGCGCTCGTCGCGGCGGCTCTCCTCCTGATCGTGCTCGTGCTGGTCGACGGTGACCACGGGCCCGGCCGACATCTCCCCGATGGCGACGCCGCGGGGACCCAGACGACCCACGGTCGGACGCCGCCTGTCGGCCACGGATGAGCATGCCGCCGGCGCTGCGCAAGGCGGTCCTGGCAGCGCACCTGACCGTCTCGGTCGGATGGGTCGGCGGGGTCCTCGCGTACCTCGCGTTGGGTCTCGCGGCCGTCGCTTCCCCCGATGACGAGGTGACCCGCGCCGCTTGGATCGCGATGGACCTCATCGGTTGGTACGCGATCGTGCCCGTCGCCGTCATGTCGTGGGGTACCGGGATAGCGATGGCCCTCGGCACCCCGTGGGGACTGTTCCGCCACTACTGGGTGGTCGTCTCGCTGATCCTCACGACCGGCGCGTTGATCGTGCTGGTGCTGCACATGCCCACCGTCACCGCCACTGCGGACCTCGCGCGCACAGCATCCAGCGCCCGACTGGACAGCCTGGGTGGGGATCTCGCTCATCCGGCGGTCGGGTTGCTCGTGCTCCTCGTGGTCGAGGTCCTGAACATCTACAAGCCTCGGGGACTGACCCGCTACGGGGTCGCCAGGCAGCGACGAGGGGCCGACTGACGGACCTCGTCACCCCTCTAGGTCGTCCCGACGCTGGAGGTACTCGTCACGGTCGATCTCCCCGGCGGCGTACCGCTGGTCCAGCACCTCGCGGGGAGAGCGATCATCCGTGTTCGTGGTCCGTCCGTCGTTCGAGCGGCGGACGATCGCGAGCACAGCCAGGGCGATCACGATCAGGACCAGGGCGGGCAAGATCCACATCCACCCGCCCATCATGCCGTCCATCATCCCGCCTCCGTCGGTGTCGGGACCGAAGTTACGCGGACCCGGTGGGAGCGAGTCGATGTAGGCGATGACCTGCTCGATCTCACGGTCGGTGAGATGTCCTTCGAACGGTGGCATCGGCGGGTTGGTGTCCCGACCGTTCCGCACGGTCACCTCCACGCCTTCTCGCGTGAGGCGCTCCACGGCGCCGCGCAGGGAGGGGTGCATGCCCATCATCCCGCTGGCGTCGGAGCCGTGGCACATGGCGCAGTTCGACTCGAAGATCTGCCGGCCGGCATCCACACCGGCGTCCTGGGTGGCGGAAGCCGGTGCCATGACCGTGATGACCGAAGCGGCCATGAGGATGAGCAGGAGTGCGGGTCGCGCGGTCATGGTGCCCGCGGCAGGGCTTCGAGGAGCGCGACGAGCTCGGCCTCGTCGAGCACGTTGTCCCAGCGTGCGGTGATGGTCCCGTCGGTTCCCACGAGGAACACCCACGGTTCGCTGCCGCCGTCGTCGGTCGCGATCCACGGCTCCACGGCGTCGTTCATCCGACCGTCGTCGATGTCGCGCCAGATCTCGACGTGCACGAACGCGGCTCGGTCGCGGTAGCGGTGCGCGAGCTGCTCGACGGTGTCGGTGATCGGACCGCAGAACCTCGAAGCGCAGTAGGTCGGGGTCGCGAACACCAGGACAGCGGGACGTCCCGACGCGAGGGCGTCGGCCAGGTCCACGGTGTGCAGGATCTCGTCGGGTACCCGTCCTTCCGCCGCCGCTCGGCTGTCGATCGCCGCGGGCGGCAGATCGCTGTCGAGCGTCGGGGTGGATACCGCCGGTGCCGGTTCGCCGACCGCCGGTACCTGGTGGGTGTCGGAGACCTGGAAGGCGGCGGTTCCGCTGCGGGTCGTGCCGTCGAGCGTCGCGGTCACCGTGACCTGCCAGATCCCGGCACGGTCGAGGTCGATCCGGGTCTGGTAGACCCCGGCGGCGTCCGGTTCGCCGTGGTCGTGGGGCGATGACGCCTCACCGGGGGCGTGCTCGTGCGATGCTGGTTCCCCCAGGACGACGGGGGTCTGCAGGTCGGCCGGGGTGCCGCTCCCGGGGACGGGTAGGAACCGTCCGGTCACCTCGCGGACAGACTCCGTACCCGTCGCTCCACCTGGCGGTGTGAACCGCATCTGGACCTCGCCACCACCGACGATCTGGCGATCGGGGGTGAACACCCCGACGAGGAGCCGCTGGTCATCGCCGACCGCGACGTCGAAGGACGCGACGACGACCGCCAACCCGCGGTCCTCGGTCGTCGCACCGACGCTCGCCTCTGACGCACCGTTCGCAGACGCGCAGGACGCAACCAGCACGCCCAGGACCGAGAAGACGGCCAGAAGGCGGGATCGGTCAGGCACGTGCCACCTCCTCGAACCCGCCATCCTCGTCAGAGCCGCGGTACAGCACCCGCGGCTCCTCGGTCAGCACCCACCACGCCCCGTCCGGCCCGAGCGCGACCGCGAGCGGCTGTCCATCGAACCCGTCGGTTCCCGCGACGTTGTCCCACGACCTCCCCCCGTCCTCCGACACGTCTACCCCCTGGTAGGTGGCAGCGAGCACCGTCCCGTCGGCGCCGAACGCCAAGCCGAGCGTGCCCCAGTCCGTGCTCCGGGTGAAGCTCGCCGCACCGTCCGTCGATCGGAAGACGCCGTGCCCGCCACTCCCGACCAACACGATCTGCGGATCGTTGGGGTCGACGGCCATCGCGACGAGGTCGCCCGGCAACCGCTCGCCGACGGGTGCTGCGGGCGCCCAGGTCTCGCCCGCATCGCCGCTGCGGTAGATGCCGTGGCCCACCACGTAGGCGTACACGGTCCGGGGTTCGCCGGGAGCCTGAGCCAACGCGTGGATGTCGAGCGACGGCAGATCCGACGGGTTGAGCATCTCGAAGGTCTCGCCCGTGTCGGTCGACCGGGCCAGCACGTCGTGCCCGCCCACGAGCAACGGCTGACCTTCGGCTGCGACGCCCAGCGCCATCGCGTCCTGCCCCTCCAGGCCCAACTCTCGCCAGTTGACGCCGTCCGGGCTCCGCCAAAGCGCACCGTGCAGTCCGAGTAAGAGCGCACCGTCGTCGGCCGCCCGCAGTGCGTGCACGTGGTCGCTGACGGGGAGGTTGCCCTCGGCGGAGTCACCGGTCCCCGTTGTCGCGGACGAGCAGGCGGGAACCAGCATGAGAACGACGGCAGCGACGAACACGCGGGAGCGCACGGAACCTCGGATGGCGATCGGCGAGCGAGCTGTCGGCCAGGGTAGACCGTCCTCACACCGGGAAGACATCAGCGAAGCGGTCGGCGAAGATGGCCAGCACCAGGAACCACAACCCGACGGTGATCACGACCCAGGCGGTCCAGCGCTTGACCTGCGGGGCGCGGGCTTCGATCGACTCCACCGTCGTCTGCTCGGCCCGGGCGACCGTGAACGCGGCCGCGAACACGCACGCCGCGATCGTCACCGCGGCGACGACGAACGCCACGAACGCGACCCAGAACCCGCCGACCGTGAAGGTGTAGCTGGCCAGACCGGCCAGGATCGGTCCCGTTCACCCGAAGCCGGCGAGGACGTAGCCGAACCCGAACGCAGCGAACCCCACCACCGGGCGTTCCCTGCGCAGCTGCGCCTGCCGCCGCAGCAGCGGCCGGACCCTCTCCTCGACGGCATGGAACGGCGACGGCAGCACCCCGAGTTGGACCAGCCCGAGCAGCACGAGGACCACCCCGACGACGGCACGGATGGTGATCCCTGCCGTGCTCGCGAACGTCACCTGCGCGAACAGCGTCCCGCCGCCCGCGGCGATCACCAGACCGGCGATCAGGAGGAACGTCCCGGCGCCGGCCGCCAACGCCCCACCGAACACCAGAGGCGCGGCGGACGTGCCCTCCCCGTCTGACCGTGCCGCCGCCTGCCGGCCGAGGATCGCCAGCAGAAGCGGGAACGAGCACGGCGAGAAGAACGACGCGACCCCTGCCGCCGCTGCCAGACCCAGGACCGCGACACCCTCGACCGCCGGTAGGTCGAACCGCGGGTACAGGACGTACCCCAGGTACCCGGCGAGCGCGACGGCCAGCACACCCACGGCCAGCAGGGCGTACCGCCCGGCACCTCGGCTCCCACGTCCGTCGTCGTGCGCGTCCGCGGTCATCACGGGGAAGCCGGCATCGCCGAAGGCGGAGATGACATCGTTCTCGCTGACCACGTTCGGATCGAAGACGACCTCGGTCGTGTTCGAGCGCGCATCCGGCTTGACCTCGGAGACCCCGTCGAGGTCCCCCACGACCTGGCGGATCGCCCGCTCACAACCCTCGCAGTGGATGGACTCGATGGCGTAGGTCCGACGTTCCACAGCTGGAGCTCCTCTGCGGGGCCTCGACGGTAAAGGCTCCAGCAGCTGGAAGGTCAAGCGGGCCTAGCCTGATCCCACGGGGAACCACCGCCCCGCTGTGGAGGTCTGGCCATGTCGAGCAAGGACGAGCCCGAGTCCGCGTCGAAGCTCATCGACGCGAGGATCGAGGAGCTACCCGACTGGCAGGGCGAGATGCTCTCCCGGATCCGCGGTCTGATCAGGCAGGCGGATCCCGACGTCGTCGAGGAGTGGAAGTGGAGAGGCGTCCCGGTGTGGTCCCACGACGGGATGATCTGCACCGGCGAGACCTACAAGGACAAGGTGAAGATCACGTTCGCCAAGGGAGCCGCTCTGGAGGATCCAGCAGGACTGTTCAACGCCAGCCTCGAAGGCAACACGAGGCGCGCCATCGACCTGTACGAGGGAGACGAGATCGACGAGACCGCCTTCGCGTCCCTCGTTCGCGCCGCAGTCGCCCTGAACGAGGGTTAGACCGAGCCGCTGGTCCGCGTCCGTTCGTCGGCATAGGCGTCGCGCCCGCCCCCGGCTCGTGGGTCAAGGTGGAGGCCGCTCAGCGACGTCGCCGGAACCGTCGACCCGCGGGCGCGGACGCAGCGATCTGATGTGAGCGACGGCGAGAGTGGAACGAGGATGACGATGCAGGACGGCGCGGAGCGGGACTCGATCTGGCAGGCAACGGCCGTGGGGCCGCCGTACGACCACCTCACGGGTGACATCGAGACGGACGTCCTGGTCGTCGGTGCGGGCGTCACCGGACTGACCTGCGGGGTGCTCCTCGCGGAGGCCGACGCGCACGTGACCGTGATCGAGGCGCGGAGCGTCGGGTCCGGGACGACCGGCGGCACGACGGGCAAGGTGACGTCGCAGCACGGGGTCATCTACCAGGACCTGGTGGAGCAGCACGGCGAGGAGGTCGCCCGCGGGTACGGACAGGCCAACGAAGACGCCATCGGGACGGTCCGTGGACTGGTCCAGCGGCACGGCTTGGACGCTGACCTCGATGCCGCCGAGGCGTACGTGTACACGGAGGACGAGGGACAGATCGCTCGCCTCGAGCGCGAGACCGAGGTGGCGCAGCAGCTCGGCCTCCCCGCGCGGTGGAGCGACGAGACGGATCTGCCGTTCCGCGTGCGTGGCGCGGTGCGCTTCGAGGGCCAGGCGCAGATGCACGCGCTGAAGTACGTCCACGGTCTGGCGGCTGCCTTCACCGGACCCCTGTCCGGGACCCTGCACGAGCGGACGCGGGCCGTCAGCCTCAGCGACAGCTCACGCGGGCGGGTCGTCGAGACCCCCCACGGGACCATCACCGCGCAGCACGTCATCCTCGCCACGCTCATCCCGATCATGGACCGCGGGTTCGAGTTCGCCCGCGCCGAACCCTCCACCGCGTACGGCATCGCAGCCAGGATCGACGGACAGGTCCCCCACGGGATGTACATCTCGGCAGAGCAGCCCACACGGTCGATCCGCCACTACCACACGGAGGACCAGGCGTACGTGATCGTCGTCGGGGATGACCACCGCACCGGCGCAGAACACGACACTGGCGCACACAACGACCTCCTGGAGGCGTTCGCGCGCGACCGGCTCGGCGCGGGTGCGGCCGCATACCGCTGGTCCGCACAGGACTTCCTGCCCGTCGACCTCCTGCCGATGATCGGTGAGGTCCCGCTGGCACCCGAGGTCTACGTCGCCACAGGTCTGAACAAGTGGGGTCTCACGAACGGCACGGTCGCGGCTTCGATCATCAGCGACGTCGTGCTCGGGCGGGACAACCCCTACGCCGAGATGCTGTCGAACACCCGGACGACACTCACGGCGTCAGCCAGCGGGTTCCTGCGGCACAACCTCGACGTCGCGGAACGGTTCATCGGAGACCGCGTCAGCCCGGACGGCCGCTCGGTCGACGACATCCCACCGGGCGGAGCAGGTGTCGTGCTCGTCGACGGCGCGCACCTGGCGGTGACGAAGGACGATGATGGCGCCGTCACCGAGCGGTCGGCCGTGTGCCCTCACCTCGGCTGCATCGTCCAGTGGAACGAAGCCGAGACCAGCTGGGACTGCCCGTGCCACGGCTCTCGGTACACGCCCGACGGCGATGTGCTCTGCGGTCCCGCAACGTCACCGCTGTCGGCGCCGTGATGACAGCTACGGTTGCGCGACACGCCTGACAGAGTGGGTCGTCCGTGGTGCTTGGGGGTCGTTGATGGACTCGGAGGGCTCCGGCCACGGGCCCGCGGGTCCTGGACGTCATGATGCCCGTCATGACCGGGCACGAAGCCATCGTCGAACTGCGCCAGCTCGACCCGGACCTCCCCGTCGTCTTCTTCAGCGGCTACGACCGGGGCGAGGTGGCTGAACACCTGTCGGACCCGTCCGCGCCGATCCTGGTGCCCTCCACTTCTGACAGGTGACGCCGGCGTAACCGCTCGTCGGCTTACCGTGGGGTTCGTCGCGACCTCGAGATGGCGCACGTCGCTTCAGCTCACCGGCCGGTCGGTCTCACGTCACCGCCCAGGTGTCACGAGGTCGGTGAGCGGTACGTCGGGATCGGCGAGGCGGACGTGGTCGACCGCCTCACTCGAGGCGATCAGCCCCTTCAGGTCCTCGACGACGTCCCAGACGTTGACGTTCATGGCGGCCCCGACACCGCTCTCCAGCAACCAGAACGCGATGAACTCGAGGGCGTCAGGGTCACCCCGCAGGACGACCTCGTCCCAGTCGGTCGCATGGCCGACGTACTCCATGCCGAGCTCGTACTGGTCCGTGTAGAAGTAGGGCAGCCGGTCGTACGACTCGCCGGCCCCCAGCATGTTCCGGCCGGCGGTCTGCCCCTGGTTGAGCGCGTTCGCCCAGTGCTCGACACGGATCGGGCGCCGGAACAGCGGATGCCACGCGTTCGCCACGTCCCCCGCGGCGAACACCCGCGCATCGGCGCTCACGAGCGTCTCATCGACGAGCACCCCGTTGTCGATGGCGAGCCCGGCCTGCTCTGCCAGCTCGGTTCGCGGCAAGACCCCGATCCCGACGACCACGAGGTCGGTGTCGACGGTCCGTCCATCGCTGAGGGTCACGCGTTCCACTCGGCCCTGTCCCGACGCTCCGGAGAACCCGACCCCCATCCGCAAGTCGACCCCGTGGCGCCCGTGGAGCTTGGCGAAGATCGCTCCGACCTGGCGGCCGAGGACGCGCTCGAGCGGCACTTGGAGCGGGTCGACCATCGTCACCTCGGCGCCCAGGGTCCTCGCGGCCGCCGCGACCTCGCACCCGATCCAGCCGGCGCCTACGACGGTGACGTGGTCCACGCGGATGAGTTCCTCGGCGAGCCGTCGGCTGTCCGACAGTGTCCGCAGGGTCATGATCCCTTCGAGGTCGGGCTCGCCGAGGGGAAGGCGTCGCGGTCGCGCCCCCGTGGCGAGGAGGACCCGATCGAACCGGAAGTCTCGGCCCGAAGCCGTACGGACGCGGCCCGCGCCCAGGTCGAGCTCGACGGCGGCGTCCGACGTCACCAGTCGTACGTCGGACTCATCGTGGAACGTGGGTCCGTGCACGTACACGTCATCGAGCGACCCCTGGCCGGTGAGGACGCCCTTGGACAGTGGCGGGCGCTCGTAAGGTCGCTCGGGTTCGTCCGTTATCAGCGTGATGCTGCCGTTGAACCCCTCCTCGCGCAGGGTCTCTGCCGCCTTGGCCGACGCGAGACCGCCTCCCACGAGCACGATGTCGTGGATGTCGCTCATCGCACACGCACTGAGCTCGGCCGGACGAGCTGCAGGAACTCCTGACGGGCGGCGGGCCGGTCGCGCAGCATCCCGTAGAGGGTGGACGTCACGGTCCGTGAGCCGTCTGCCCGGACCCCTCGGATGCTCATGCACAGGTGCTCGGCCTCGAGCACCACGCCGACGCCTCGCGGGTCGAGGTGGTCGCGCAGCCAGTCCGCGATCTGGACGGTCATGCGCTCCTGGACCTGAGGGCGACGTGCGAACGCATGGACCAACCTCGCGAGCTTCGACAGGCCAACGATCCGTTCCCCGGGCAGGTACCCGACGTGCGCGACGCCGCGGAACGGCAACAGGTGGTGCTCACACAGCGCCGCGAAACGGATGTCGGACACCAGGACGAGCTCGTCGTACCGCCCAGCGTTCGGGAACGTGGTGGGGCGGAAGGTCTCCGGAGTGAGGAGCTCCGTGTAGAGCTCCGCCACCCGCCGCGGGGTCTCGGCCAGGCCGGCGCTGGCGGTGTCGAGCCCTAGGGCCTCCAACAGCTCCTCGACCGCTTGGGCGGCGCGGTCGTGGTCGATCGGACGCGCGTGGGGGAGCGGCGCCACCTGCTGACGCGCCAGCGCCGCCGTGGCGGGGGACGCGCCCGTCATCGGCGCGCCTCGGCGAGGAAGCGGGCACCCGGGAACGCGGCCGCGAGCCGGGCCAACGTCAGGGCACCCAGCAACAGACCGAAGTCGCGGAGCGCGATGTCGTAGTAGTCGCCGAGGAGGAGGAGGTTGAGGATGATGCCTCCCAGCCAGGCCGCCACGACGTACCCGCCGATGCGGGGTCGCACGGCGACCAGGATCCCCGCGATGATCTCGATGGCGCCGACGATCAACATGAGCTGGTCAGCCGTGCCGGGCAGTGCGTTCGCGAGCCCCGGCCACAGGTAGATCGACCAGTCCGTCATCAGTTCGGCGAACTTGTCCAGCCCGAACAGGATCGGGGCTGCCGTGAACCCGACACGCAGGAGCGCGAACGCCTGGAAGGTCGGGTCGGACAGATCGGCACTCGTCGTCGCGCCCGTCTCGGTCGTCGTCGCCATCGCTCGTCCCTTCCGATGTAAGATGAACCTGTGCTGACTTTAGAAGCGCGAAGGTACTAAAGTCAAGATGTTTTCTTCTTAGAACGGAGGGTGCGTGGGTTCCGGGAGAGACCGAGCGCTCGACCGGCTATGCAGCCTCGACGACCCGACCCGCCGTGGTCTCTACGACTACGTCGCTCGGCAGCGGGAGCCGGTGTCCCGCGACGAGGCGGCGGCCGCGCTGGACGTCGAGCGGTCGACGGCCGCCTACCACCTGGACAAGCTCGTCGACGAGGGGCTGCTCGCGGCGTCGTTCGCGCGACCGGAGGGGGTAGGGGGCCCCGGCGCCGGTCGACCCGCGAAGCACTACGCGCGCGTCGATGAGGAGTTCGGTGTCAGCGTCCCTCCTCGGGACTACCACCTAGCCGCTGAGCTGTTGGCTCGAGCGGTCGACGTGGACGCGTCCGGCACCGTCCGTGACGCGTTGCAACAGGCGGCTGCCGAGGTCGGACGCGAACTCCCGGAGGCGGCTGGAGGGGATCGGAGCGATCTACTCGCGTACCTGGAACGCCACGGGTTCGAACCGTTCGATGACGAGGGTGTGATCCGGCTGCGCAACTGCCCGTTCCACCGACTCGCGCGAGAGCACACCGAGCTGATCTGCGGCATGAACCTGTCGATGTTGAGCAGCGTGCTGGCCGCCGTGGGGGCCGAGTTCGAGGCGCGGTTGGATCCCGCGCCGGGACGGTGCTGCGTCTCCTTCGTGCCGGCCTGACCTACACCCCGGGCGACGTCCCCCCGTTCCCCGCCGGCGTCACCAGCAGCACGGTCCGATGTAGCCGCAGGTCGGGCACTTCACGTGGGCGTGCTCGGGTCGCAGGTCGTCGCCGCCACAGTTCGGGCACACGTCCCCGATCGTGCAGCCGACGTCCTGGTTGCCGCTCGCCGAGCCCATCTCGTCCTCCTGTCGGGTCCGTCCGAGGCTAACGGTGCCGGACCCGGCCACGACCGAAGCGACGCCCCACCGGAGGCCGTTGAGTCGAACGAACTCGCAGGTCCCAGAAGGGCCGAACAGCCGTAGAGTCCGTCGATCGTCTTCCCAGAGGTGAAACATGTCCACGGAACCGGTACGGATCGCAGGCATCGATGGTGGCACGGTCACGGTCACCCCGACGGCGCTCGACGCGCTCGAGGCCCGGGCCGATGGGGCACTCGTCCGGCTCGGGGACCCAGGTTGGGACGACGCCGTGTCGATCTGGAACGGGATGGTCGCCACGACCCCCGCGATCGTCCTGCAGCCGGCGACCACCGAGGACGTCGCGGCCGGGATCCGTTTCGCGCGCGACGAGGGCCTGGCGCTGAGCGTCAAGGGGGGCGGGCACAACATCGCCGGGACGTCGATCGCGCCGGGAGGGCTCACCCTGGAGATGTCGCGCCTCCGCGACGTGGAGGTCGACCTCGAACGCCGCCTGGTTCACGTCGGTCCGGGCTGCCTTCTGAAGCACGTCGACCGCGTGACCCAGGAGCACGGGCTCGCGACCGTGCTCGGGTTCGTGTCCGAGACCGGGGTCGCGGGCCTCACCCTGGGAGGGGGCTTCGGCTACCTCACCCGGCGGTTCGGCTACACGGTCGACAACCTCGAGGAGGTGGAGGTCGTCACGGCCGACGGTCGGGTCCGCATCGCGAACCGGGAGCAGGAAGCCGACCTCTTCTGGGCCCTGCGAGGGGGTGGCGGCAACTACGGGATCGTCACCCGGTTCACCTTCCGTCTCCACGACGTGGGCCCGGCCATCACCGGTGGGTTGATGGTCTGGGACGGCGCGCACGCGGCAGACGTGCTCTCGGCCTACCGCGAGCTCACCTCTGCTGCGCCTCGTGAGCTCACCGCCGCAGCCACCGTGCGGCTGGCACCTGCCGCACCCTTCCTTCCCCCGGAGTGGCACGGCAAGCCCGTCGCCGGGATCGTCATGTGTCACACCGGAGCCGATCCCCGGGCGGACCTGGAGCCGTTGCGGGATCTCCCGACCCCGGTCGCGGACCTCGTGACCGAGAAGACCTACGTGGAGCAGCAGTCGATGCTGGATGCCACGCAGCCGAAGGGGCTGCATTACTACTGGAAGACCGAGTACCTCCCGGACCTGCCGGATGGCTTCCTGGGCACCTTCGCCGAGCACGCCGCTCAGGTCACGTCCCCGATGTCGCAGTCGATCCTGTTCCACGTCGGGGGCGCCCTGAACGATCACGCGGACGACGACGGTGCCGTCGGCAACCGCGACGTCGCGTACATGGGCGGCTTCGCGGGGGCGTGGCCGCCGGATGGTCCGTCCGAGGCACACGTGGAGTGGGTGCGCGGGGCGTGGGACCGGATCCGTCCGTACTCCACCGGCGGGAACTACGTGAACTTCCAGCTCGCCGACGATGACCCGGAGCGGACGGCTGCGGCGTACGGGGGGAACCTCGCCCGACTGCAGGAGCTCAAGCAGCGGTACGACCCGGGCAACCTGTTCCGGATGAACCGCAACATCACCCCGGCCGCCTGACCGTCCGGACGGGGCGACATGGGGCCCGCGGGCGCTCAGTACGCTCCGCCGGTCCCGGAGGTGTCCGTTGTCGCAGGATGATCAGCCCGCCCACCGGTCGGCGACCTCGGTCCTAGCTCTCGGTGCGTTGGGCGTCGTCTACGGCGACATCGGTACGAGCCCGCTCTACGCGATGCGCGAGTCGTTCGAGGGAGCCGGCCACCAGCTCCCGGTGAACGAGGCGAACGTCCTCGGGATCCTGTCGTTGATCGTCTGGTCGCTGATCCTCGTCATCACCGTGAAGTACCTGGTGTTCGTCATGAAGGCGGACAACGACGGGGAGGGCGGGATCCTCGTCCTGACGTCCCTGATCCCGAGGAGGGACGAGCCACGCCGCCGCCGCCGCGCGATGATCCTCCTCGGACTGTTCGGGACCGCACTGCTCTACGGGGACGGGATGATCACCCCCGCGATCTCCGTGCTCGCCGCGGTCGAGGGCACCGAGGTCACGGCGCCTGCCATCTCCCAGTACGCGATCCCGATCGCGATCGTGATCCTCGTCGGTCTGTTCGCGGTGCAGCCCCGGGGGACCGGGACGGTCGGTCGGACCTTCGGCCCCGTCATGATCGTGTGGTTCACGACGCTCGGCGTGCTCGGGCTCGTGCACATCGTCGACAACCCCGCGGTGCTGGCAGCCGTCAACCCCCTCCACGGCGTCCGGTTCTTCGTCGAGAACCGGATGACCGGGTTCCTGGCCCTCGGGTCGGTCTTCCTGGTGGTCACCGGGGGCGAGGCCCTCTACGCGGACATGGGGCACTTCGGGCGCCGGGCGATCTCGGTGGGATGGTTCGCGTTCGTGCTGCCCGGTCTCCTCCTGAACTACTTCGGTCAGGGAGCACTGCTGATCGCCTCGCCGGAAGCGATCGACAACCCCTTCTACCGACTGGCACCCGGATGGGCGCTGGTGCCGCTCACGGTGCTGGCCACGGCTGCGACCGTGATCGCCTCGCAGGCGCTCATCTCCGGTGCGTTCTCGCTGACCATGCAGGCGTCGCAGTTCGGCTACCTGCCGCGCATGCGGATCGTGCACACGTCCGCGAAGGAACGCGGACAGATCTACGTGCCGATGATCAACTGGGGTCTGATGGTGGCGTGTGTCGGGCTGGTGCTCGGCTTCCGGTCGTCGACGAACCTGGCCGCGGCCTACGGCGTCGCGGTGACCTCGACGATGGTGATCACGACGCTGCTGTACTACCTGGTGGTCCGGGACCGGTACAGGTGGTCACTGCCCGCGGCCGTGGCCCTGTGCGGGGCGTTCCTGGTGATGGACCTCGCGTTCTTCGGTGCCAACATCCCGAAGATCCCGCACGGCGGGTGGTTCCCGCTGGTGGTCGGTGCACTCGTGTTCGCCGTGCTCACCACGTGGTTCACCGGACGTCGCCTCATCCGGCGACGCACCCGCCGTGGTCGTACCCCGCTGCCCGTGTTCATCGAGAGCGTCATGGAGGACGCGCCCCAGCGCGTGGCGGGGACCGCGGTGTACCTCTTCGGGATCCCTGGCATGGCCCCACCCCCTCTCCTGTACAACTTCGAGTCGAACCACGTCCTGCACGAGCAGGTCCTCGTGGTCCACGTCGTCACCGACGAGACCCCGCGGGTCCATCCGGTACGACGCGTCGTGGGGATCGAGCTCGCGGAGGGCATCACCGAGGTCGAGCTGCACTACGGCTTCATGGAGGAACCCCAGGTCGGCGCGGACCTCGAGCGGCACGTGGGGATCGACAACCAGGACACCACCTACTTCCTCGGACGCGAGACCGTCATCGTCACGGATCGGCCAGGCATGGCGACGTGGCGGGAGCACCTGTTCACGTTCCTGCGACGCAACTCCACGAGCGCGGCGTCCTACTTCAACCTGCCGACGGATCGGGTGATGGAGCTGTCGGCCCAGGTGGAGCTGTAGATCCGGCCGATGTCGGATGCGACGGGGCCGTGCGCCCGCGACGCATCCACACCTGCTTCCCTGTGATGTGACGCGGACGAGGATCGAGCACATGTGGGTCGTGGAAGCCTTCGATGAGGACGGCAACTACATCGACTACAGCCAGGAGGCGTTCGTCAGCGAGCAGGACGCGCGACGGATCGCCGAGGAACGCGCCGAGGAGCGACCCGAGTACAACTGGGAGGTCCGCTACGTGACCCTCCAGACCGCTGACCCCGCCCGGCCGTACGCCGAGGCCTGACCCGGGCCCCGCGTCGCGTCGAGCGTCGTGGAGCGGTCAGCCTGAGGCGGGGTCGTCACCTGCTACCGCCGTGCTGGGCTCATCGGCGTCGAGCTGATCCAGCCACCGCTCGATCTGGTCGTCATCGAAGACGTCCCGGGGGATCTGCGGGTCCATCTCCGCGATCGCATCGCGGAGGATCGTGAGGACAGCGACGTTGCGGGCGATCGGGACGTCCCCGGGGACCACGAACCAAGGGGCGCGCTCGGTGCTCGTCTCGCGGATGCACTGGGCGAAGGCATCCATGTAGTCGTCCCAGACCTCGCGGTCCTCGAGGTCGTTCGCATCGAACTCCCAGCGCTTGTCCGGGTCCTCCAGCCGTTCCCGCAGCCTCGCCGCCTGCTCGTCCTTCGAGACGTGGAGGAACACCTTGACGATCTGGACGCCCTCGTCGGTGAGCATCCGTTCGAAGTCGTTCAGGTGGCCGAAGCGGCGTCGCGCCTCCTCGTCGTCCACGTCGCCGTGGATGCGCTCGGAGAGCACCGACTCGTAGTAGGAACGGTTGGACACACCGATCTCGCCCATCTCGGGCAACCGGGCGTGGAACCGCCAGAGGTAGTCGTGATCCTCCTCGGGACCGCCTGTCGCGGAGAAGTGCTCCACCCGGTAGGCCTGCGGGTTCAGCCCGCGGAGTGCCTCGCGTAGGGTCTCGTCCTTCCCTGCGGTCGGCAACCCCTGCAGCACCAGCAGGACGGCTCGTGAGCCCTCGGCCTCGAGCCGGTACTGCAGGTCCGCCAGCTCATCGACGAGCTCGGCGATCCGCTGGTCGGCGTCCCCGCCGTCGACCCCGAGCCGGTCTGCTGGGTCACGACCATCCAGGTCAGGATCCTGACCCGGAGCGACCCGGAGACGATCGCTGAGGCCGTCGGTCACCGGCTACGCGAGCTGCCGACGTCGCGCCCCGTGGCCCAGTGCCAACCGCTTGCGTTCCACGTCGGTCATCCCGCCCCAGATCCCATCCTGCGCGTGGCGGCCCATGGCGTCCTGGAGGCACTCGAACCGGACGGGGCAGAGCTCGCACACGGCTTTCGCTGCGCGGATCTGACGCTCGTGGTCCGGGCCGGACGTGGAGGCGGGGAAGAACAGCTCGGGATCCTCGCCGCGGCATGCAGCGTGCTCTTGCCAGTGCATGGACGCTCCGGGGGACGTCGACGGGTCACTCAACCTGTCACGTTCGGGAGGCCGACCGCAAGAGGTCGGATGGACGAACGGTGGTGGCCGTGGTGGCTGGTCCGCTCACCCCTGGGCGCGGCACCGTTCGACGTACGCGGCATGATCCCACCCGTCGAGGAACCGCTCGACAGCCTCATACCCTTTGACGTACAGCGCGTCGTCGGTCTCGTCGTCTATCCCGAGCTGGAGTGCCCGGACACCCAGGGTGTTCACGACGATCGTCCGCGCCCGATCGCACGGCCGATCCGTTCGCAGCTCGTCGCTGGCGCTGAGCAGCGTCTCGACGAGCGCCCACAGGAGCTGGCGGTTGGTGGTGAGCTCGCCCGACGATCGGGGTCGTCCCGGTTCGAGCCGGATCGCGAACGTCGGCCACCGGGGCGGTCGACCGTCGGCGCGATCGAAGACCGAGACCGGGAAGTGTGCGACCAGCCCCCCGTCGATCAGCTGACCCTCAGCGTCGCCCTCCCCGATCCGAACGGGGTCGTAGACGAAGGGGATCGACATCGATGCCCGGACCACGGTCGCCACCGGCAGCTCGTCCGGGTCCACGCCGTACTCGCGCGCGTCCCAAGGCAGGTGGACGATGCGACGGTTCGCCAGGTCGATCGACCCGGCCACCAGCCGGTACCGGCGCGATGCGGGCAGGCCCGAGTCGCTGTCCTCGTCCCGAAGATCGGCGCAGGTCTCCACGCCGTGGTCGGCGAGGATCGACCGCAGCCAGTCGTCCGGTGCGGTCCCGCGGATACCGAGTCGGTCGAGGGCCCGACCCACCGGCTCGCGGATCCCGACCGCGTCGAGCACGTCCGACAGTGCGAAGAGGCGGTAGTCGAGCTCGCGCGCGAGCGACCGCATCCGCACGGCAGGGACGCCTGCCAGCGCGAGCGCCCCGACGATCGCCCCCGCGGACACGCCGGCGACACGGCGGACGTCGTAGCCGGCGTCCTCGAGCGCGGCGAGCGCACCCACGAACGCGACGCCCCGCACTCCGCCACCAGCCAGTACCAGATCGCACTCCACGCCCCCGAGCGTAGGCAACGCGGCCTGGTAACTGTCCGCGTAACCACGAACACGCTGCGTCGTTAGACGCCGAGAAGGAACGGACGGAGGCGGAACCATGATCGCGATCGAGGAACTGCTCGAGACGGGCATCAACCCGGAGATCCTCGCGCAGGTGGAGGGCGAGTCGATCCTCTACGCACGGGGACAGGGGGAGGTCGCCACCATCCTGACCTCTCGCGGGCACCTCTTCCGGGTCCGTGGTGATCAGATCGAGATGGCCGTGCTGCGCCCCGCGGTGTCGATCCGCACGAAGGACTCCGCGATCGCGGTCCGCACCGCTCACGGGGTCGAGGCCATGCTCTTCGAGTCCGACCCCGAGCGTCGCGATGACCTCTTCCGGCAGCTCGTGGCCAACCTCACCTGACCGACCCACGGCCTCGTCGATCCGCCGACGTGACCTGACGAGCGCCCGTCCGCCTGCTTGGATGCGCCCGTAGCCACGACCCGCGGGAGCCAAGGTGGACGACGAGCTCACCCGCGTCGTCCTCGCTGACGACGTGCCGGAGTTCCGTCGCATCATCCGGCTGATGCTGGAACGGGACGGACGGTTCGAGGTCGTGGGCGAGGCCGACTCCGGGGATCAGGTGCTCGAGCTCGTCTCCGAGTACGATCCCCACGTCCTCGTCCTGGATATGGACATGCCCGTCAGCGGCCAGGAGATCCTGCCGAAGCTGCGCGAGGCGGCGCCGGACGTCCGTGTCGTCGTGCTGGCCGGGGTCGATCCGGGCGACTTCGGTGGGGCCGCGGGTCTCGGAGTCGAACGGATCGTGAAGAAGGGCTCGCCGAGCACCTCCGTGGTCCGTGCCGTCACCGGCGCGGCCTACCGCAACGAAGAGGAGAGCTGAACGATGCGGATCGTGACCGGGTACCTGCCCACTCCCGAAGGGGAGGTCGCCCTGCGTACGGCGGTCGACGAGGCGCGGCTGCGCGATGCCGAGCTGCTCGTCGTGTACTCGCAGCGTGGGGACGAGAAGGACGAGGACTTCGTGGAGGCCCGCGAGGGGCTGGAGTCCCTGGAGGGACGCCTGGCGGAGGAAGGGGTCGACGCCGAGGTCCACCACCTCGTCCGGGACCTCCCGCCAGGCGAGGACCTCGTCGAGTTCGCCCGCGAGCGGGGCGCGGACCTGATCGTGATCGGGGTCCGACGCCGCTCGCCGGTGGGCAAGCTCGTGCTCGGCAGCAACGCGCAGCAGATCGTGCTGCACGCGGACTGCCCCGTGCTGTGCGTGAAGGCTGACGACGAGTGAGGCGGATGCGTGGTTGACGAGCTGGTCGGCAGGACGGCCATCGAGCTGGCGGGGCTCGTGCGGTCCCGCGAGGTCGACCCGGTCGACGTCCTCACCGCTCACCTCGACGCGATCACCGAGCACGACGACCGGGTCCGCGCCTTCCAGTGCTTCCGGCGGGGTCCCGCGTTCGAGGAGGCCCGCGAGCTCGAGCGGCGCATCCGGCTCGAGGACGAGGATCTCAGCCGGCTGCCGCTGGCTGGCGTGCCGATCGCGATCAAGGACAACGTCGACGTCGAGGGATTGCCGACCCGCAACGGGTCCCACGCCACGTCGTCGCGGCCGGCCGAGCGCGACGCGGAGATGGTGCGCCGACTGAAGGACGCCGGGGCGATCATCGTGGGCAAGACCCGGGTCCCCGAGTTCTGTCTGTGGGCGTTCACCGAGTCGCTGGCGTACGGGACCACCCACAACCCGTGGGACCTGCGGTACACGCCCGGCGGTTCGAGCGGTGGGAGCGCCGCCGCGGTCTCCGCCAACATGGTCCCGTCCGCGCTCGGGTCCGACGGGATGGGTTCGATCCGGATCCCCTCCGCCGCCTGCGGGCTGTTCGGCATCAAGCCAGGAACGGGTGTCGTGACAAAGCGTGGGGTGCCCCACGATTGGTACGGGCTGTCCGAGTGGGGGCCGGTCGCCACCACCGTGGCCGATGCGGCCCTGATGCTGGACGTGCTGGCTGGGAGGTCCGACCTCCGCGTCCCCGAGCCGCCGGAGCGCCCGCTACGGGTGGCGGTCTCGCGGAAGCCTTCGGTCCCCGTCCCCGTCGACGAGGAGCTGGCTTCTGCCGTCGATCGGACCGCGCGTGAGCTGCGCGCCCTCGGGCATCACGTTCGCCAGGCCGACCCACCGGCGCCCACCGGGGCCGCGCTGGCGATCACCAAGCGCCGGATCGAGGGGCTGCTCGATGAGTTCGAGGACGGCGAGCGCGGCACGGTCGAGCCCCGGACGCGGGTGGAGATCCGCCTCGCACGCGTGTCGCGGCGCGTGTCGCCGGTCGATCCGCAGGAGGCCGATCGCTTCCGTGCCCTCGTCGACGCGTGGTTCGCCGACCACGATCTCCTGCTGCTCCCGACGATCGCCAAACAGCCGGCTCTGGTGGGGGAGAACCACGGACGCGGCTTCATCGCCACCTCAGCCCAGCAGGCCGCCTACACCGTCTTCTGCAGTCGGTGGAACCTCGCCGGGTACCCCGCGGCGTCGATCCCGGCGGGGTTGAGCGAGGACGGGCTACCGATCGGGGTGCAGCTCGTCGCGCCGCGAGGAGGCGAAAGGGTGGTGCTGTCCGTTGCGGCGCAGCTCGAGGCGCGCCGGCCGTGGCCGCGACACGCCCCGAGCGCCGTCTGACACTGGAGTGCGGACCCCTCTCGGTGACCTCCTTCACGTGGTGGATGCTGGGCGCGGCCGGGGCGTTCGCGGCCGTGGACTGGGTGGCGGTCGGTCGGGACCGTCGGCGGCTCGAGCAGCTCGCCAAGCCACTGGCGACGTCGTTGCTCCTGGCCGTCGCGGTCGCGCTGGAACCGACCGATCCCGTTCAGCGGGCCGTCTTCGTCATCGCGGTCGCGGCGTCGCTCGTCGGCGACGTCGCTCTCATGTTCGACCGGTTCCTGCCGGGGTTGGGCTCGTTCCTGGTGGCGCACCTCGCCTACGTGGCCGGCTTCGTGGCTCGGGATGTGACGCCGGGTCTCGCGGCCGTCGGGTTGATCGCCGTCGCGGTGGTGGTCGTCCCGCTCGGGGCGCGGATACTGACCGCGGTCCGTCGGGGCCCTGAGCGGTCCTTCGCGGTCCCCGTCGCGGTCTACATCGTGGTCATCGCCGGGATGGCGGTCGCGGCCATCGGAGCCGGGGTGCCGCTGGGGATCGTGGGGGCGATCACGTTCCTGGTGTCCGATGCCATCATCGCGTGGAACCGGTTCGTCGAGGAGCTGTCGTGGGGGCCCGTCACGATCATGGTGACCTACCACCTGGCGCAGGGGGCACTCGTGGTGTCCCTCACGACCTGACCGTCCGGACGGGTCCACGCGGCAGGGGCCCACCCCCGTCCCCTCGAAACCCGCGGGTGAGCCCAGTCGCACGTCCGAGGGAGCCCCTTGCGTACGGTCCGCCACCTGCTCGCCGCCGTCGTCGCCCTGGCGTGCGTCGCGTTCGTCAACCCGGCCGCGACCACCGTGGCGACGCCCGGATCGGATCCGATCGAGACGTTCCTGAACGACTGTCCCCGGTACGACGAGGAGCAGCGGATCTGCACGGGGCAGGTCCCGAGCTTCGACGGAGCCCAGCTCGACGTCGACCTCACGCTGCCGATGCGGGACAGCCGAGGCCCCCAACCGCTCATCGTGATGCTCCACGGCTTCGGCAACGACAAGCACGAGTGGCAGTCCCTGGACGACGAGGGCGACGGACGTGACAAGTGGCACTGGAACAGCCACTGGTTCGCACGACACGGCTTCTACGTGCTGACCTACACCGCCCGGGGGTTCGACTCCGAGCAGGACGGCGAGGCCTACGCGCCCGAGACGCCGGCCGGCACCTCCGACACGCTTCCCAGTGGCACGATCCAGCTGAAGAGCCGCGAGGTCGAGATCCGCGACACCCAGTGGCTCGCCGCACAGGTGGCGCGATCCTTCGACGTCGACCCCCACCGCATCGCGGTCACCGGCGGGTCCTACGGCGGAGGAGAGTCCTGGCTCCAGGCCAGCGAGGCGCGCTGGACCTCCCCCAACGAGCAGGACCCAGCACTGCCTGTCCTCGACCTGCAGGTCGCCGTTCCCAAGTACCCCTGGACCGACCTCGCCTACAGCCTCGCACCGCACGGCCACCCGGGGGGCCCGGCCGGTGACGACCACCACGAGTCGTCGTTCGGGCGACCGGACAGCGAGACCGGATCGGGCTACCCGGTCGGGGTCGTGAAGGAGAGCTACACCTCGGGCTTCTACGCGCTCGGCAACACGGAGGGCACGTTCGAGGCCGGCAGCAGGACCACGCCCACCAAGGAGGGGCAGTACTCGACGCACGTCTGGTACGACCGAGCCGCGGTCGTCGGCGAGCCCTACGACGTGGCCGGCGCCGAGGACCCGACCGTCGCGCAGATCCGGCGCGGGCTGACCGAGTTCCGGTCCGCCTACTACCAGCAGGAGGACTGGCAGGCGCAGGCCGAGGCACGACCCGTCGCGGTCTTCTCGATCCAGGGATGGACCGACGACATCTTCCCCGCGGTGGAGTCCCTCCGGATGTTCGAGTACCTCAAGCGGCTCGACCCCATGTGGCCGGTCGAGGTGTTCCTCGGTGACGTCGGCCACCCCCGGGCGCAGAACCCGAAGAAGACCTGGGAGCGGGCGAACCACGCGGCGTGGCGCTTCCTGCAGGCGCACCTCGCCGGCAGTCACCGCCAGATCACCGGTATCACGAGCGAGCCCACGGTGTGCCCACCGGACAGCGGGCAGCAGCAGCCGGCGGCGCACGAGAACGCCCGGACCCCCGACGAGCTCGGGAACGGTTCGCTCACGGTGCGTTACGCGCAGGGTGACACCCAGACGCACCTCAGCGGCATCGACGACCCGAACGGACCGGCGACCGATCCGGTCCTTGGCAGCACGCTCGCGGGTCAGCCCGGCGCCTGCCGAGTCTCGCCGGGACCATCGACCGCGTACACCGCGACCTCGCAGCCGCTGCCAGAGCCCCGGACCTACATCGGCCTGGGGACGGTGACGGTGCCCTACACGCTCACCGGGACCTCGGCGACCCTCAACGCCAGGGTGTGGGACGTCGCACCCGACGGCACCGCCCGGCTCGTCACCCGGGGCACCTACCGGTTCTCGGTGCCGGCGTACGACGGGACGTCCGGGACGATCGAACTGCCGCTCTGGGGCAACCACTGGCGGTTGGAAGCGGGGCATCGGATCCGCCTGGACCTGGCCGGGGTGGATGCTCCGACCATGCGTCCCTCGACGGCACCGTTCACGCTGGCGTTCGGCCCGCCGTCGCTGGAGCTGCCCGTCCGGGACGCCACCACGACGGGCCTCACCGGCAGCTGACTTGGGTGTCCGTTCGACCGTGGTCGAACGGGAAACGAGACCCCGTAGGCTCGCAACGCACCGATCCACCTGACCCGCCGCCGTCTGCGGCTGGGAGTCGACCGAACACGGGAGGGAACGCGGTGGCCGAGGAAGTACAGAAGGCGCGGAAGGTCGTGCCCGTCCCGACGCTCAGCGGACGGAACTGCGACACCGCGGGTCTCGTCCTACGTCTCAGTGAGGACGAGGGCACGATCGGTCG